>NZ_CP048833.1:931084-1241446 GCF_012971725.1 Pseudomonas multiresinivorans | reverse complement strand
CTGGCGATCTGCTCGGGGGAAAACGCGGCGATGGCAGTACGAAAATTCTGCTCAGCCCGCTCGGCGAGGGGCTTGAGAGTAGCCGGCAAAGCGGCCAGGGACGGCAGGCTCATGGTCTATCCTGAGTGGTCGGCGAGGCGACGGCATTCCTGTCTTTTCGTGCCCCTGTAGTTTTACTACTAACTTTTTCGAGGGGAGGGATGTATCCGCTGGCGATTTGTAGTAAAACTACAACCAGCCGGACGTACCCCGGAGCACTTCCAAGAATTCGCCGCGTCGCCCACGAGGTTGGCGCAGCTATCGGCAACGATCTACTGGCTTCCGATTCTGGAAGCCTTTCCGCCCTGGAGCAAGCCATGCAAGACCTCGATCCCGTCGAAACCCAGGAATGGCTGGACGCCCTGGAATCGGTCCTGGACCGTGAAGGTGAAGACCGCGCCCATTACCTGATGACCCGCATGGGCGAGCTGGCCAGCCGGTCCGGCACCCAACTGCCCTACGCCATCACCACGCCGTACCGCAACAGCATCCCGGTCACCCACGAAGCGCGCATGCCCGGCGACCTGTTCATGGAACGCCGCATCCGCTCCCTGGTGCGCTGGAATGCCCTGGCGATGGTGATGAAGGCCAACAAGAACGACCCGGATCTGGGTGGCCACATCTCCTCCTTCGCCTCCTCGGCGACCCTGTATGACGTTGGCTTCAACTACTTCTTCCAGGCCCCGACCGACGAACACGGCGGCGACCTGGTGTTCTTCCAGGGCCACGCCTCCCCCGGCGTTTACGCCCGCGCCTTCCTCGAAGGCCGCATCAGCGAAGACCAGCTGAACAACTTCCGCCAGGAAGTGGACGGCAACGGCCTGTCCTCCTACCCGCACCCCTGGCTGATGCCGGACTTCTGGCAGTTCCCGACCGTTTCCATGGGTCTGGGCCCGATCCAGGCGATCTACCAGGCGCGCTTCATGAAGTACCTGGAAAGCCGTGGCTTCATCCCCGCCGGCAAGCAGAAGGTCTGGTGCTTCATGGGCGACGGCGAGTGCGATGAGCCCGAATCCCTGGGCGCGATTTCCCTGGCCGGCCGCGAGAAGCTGGACAACCTGATCTTCGTCATCAACTGCAACCTGCAGCGCCTCGACGGCCCGGTTCGCGGCAACGGCAAGATCATCCAGGAACTCGAAGGCGTGTTCCGTGGCGCCGAGTGGAACGTCAACAAGGTGGTCTGGGGTCGCTTCTGGGACCCGCTGTTCGCCAAGGACACCGCCGGCCTGCTGCAGCAGCGCATGGACGAGGTCATCGACGGCGAGTACCAGAACTACAAGGCCAAAGACGGCGCCTATGTGCGTGAGCACTTCTTCGGTGCGCGTCCGGAGCTGCTGGAGATGGTCAAGGACCTCTCCGACGAGGAAGTCTGGAAACTCAACCGTGGCGGCCACGACCCCTACAAGGTCTATGCGGCCTACCACCAGGCGGTCAACCACAAGGGCCAGCCGACCGTCATCCTGGCCAAGACCATCAAGGGCTATGGCACAGGTTCCGGCGAAGCGAAGAACATCGCGCACAACGTCAAGAAGGTCGACGTCGAGTCCCTGAAGTCGTTCCGCGACAAGTTCGACATCCCGGTCAAGGATGCCGACCTGGAAAACCTGCCGTTCTACCGCCCCGAGGAAGGCAGCGCCGAGGCCAAGTACCTGGCCTCGCGCCGTGCCGCGCTGGGCGGCGTGATGCCGGTTCGCCGCGAGAAGAGCTTCCAGGTCCCGGTTCCCCCGTTGGAAACCCTCAAGGCCATGCTCGACGGCTCGGGCGACCGCGAAATCTCCACCACCATGGCCTTCGTGCGAATCATCTCGCAGCTGGTCAAGGACAAGGAACTCGGCCCGCGCATCGTCCCGATCGTGCCGGACGAAGCCCGTACCTTCGGTATGGAAGGCATGTTCCGTCAGCTGGGTATCTACTCCTCCGTCGGCCAGCTGTACGAGCCGGTGGATAAGGACCAGGTGATGTTCTACCGCGAGGACAAGAAAGGTCAGATCCTCGAGGAAGGCATCAACGAAGCCGGCGCCATGTCCAGCTGGATCGCTGCGGGTACCTCGTACTCCACGCACAACCAGCCGATGCTGCCGTTCTACATCTTCTATTCGATGTTCGGCTTCCAGCGTATCGGCGACCTGGCCTGGGCCGCTGGCGACAGCCGCGCGCACGGCTTCCTGATCGGCGGCACCGCCGGCCGTACCACCCTCAACGGTGAAGGCCTGCAGCACGAAGACGGTCACAGCCATCTGCTGGCGGCGACCATCCCGAACTGCCGCACCTACGATCCGACCTACGCCTACGAGCTGGCGGTGATCATCCGCGAAGGCTCGCGGCAGATGATCGAAGAGCAGCAGGACATCTTCTATTACATCACCGTGATGAACGAGAACTACGTCCAGCCGGCCATGCCCAAGGGCGCCGAGGAAGGCATCATCAAGGGCATGTACCTGCTCGATGAGGACAAGAAGGACGCCGCGCATCACGTGCAGCTACTGGGTTCGGGCACCATCCTGCGCGAAGTCGAAGCCGCCGCGAAGATCCTGCGCGAAGACTTCGGCATCGGCGCCGACGTCTGGTCCGTACCGAGCTTCAACGAACTGCGCCGCGACGGCCTCGCCGTGGAGCGCTGGAACCGCCTGCACCCGGGTCAGAAGCCCAAGCAGAGCTACGTCGAAGAGTGCCTGTCCGGCCGCAAGGGCCCGGTCATCGCCTCCACCGACTACATGAAGCTCTACGCCGAGCAGATCCGCCAGTGGGTTCCGAGCAAGGAATTCAAGGTCTTGGGCACCGACGGCTTCGGCCGCAGCGACAGCCGCCGCAAGTTGCGCGACTTCTTCGAAGTCGACCGCCACTGGGTCGTGCTGGCCGCGCTGGAAGCCCTGGCCGATCGCGGTGATATCGAACCCAAGGTCGTGGCCGAAGCCATCGCCAAGTTCGGCATCAACCCCGAAAAACGTAACCCGCTGGACTGCTGAGGAGAGGCACGATGAGCGAACTGATTCGTGTACCCGACATCGGCAATGGTCAGGGTGAAGTCATCGAACTGCTGGTCAAGGTCGGCGACACCGTCGAGGCCGACCAGAGCCTGCTGACCCTGGAATCCGACAAGGCCAGCATGGAGATTCCCTCGCCGAAAGCCGGCGTGGTGAAGAGCCTGAAGGTCAAGGTGGGCGACACCCTGAAGGAAGGCGACGAGATCCTCGAGCTGGAAGTCGAGGGTGGTTCGGCTACCGCCGAAGCGCCCAAGGCCGAAGCTCCGGCTCCGGCTGCGGAAGCTCCGAAGGCAGAGGCCCCGGCCGCTGCCCCGGCGCCGGCTGCCGCGCCCGCCGCTGGCGCCAGCGTCCAGGACATCCACGTCCCGGACATCGGCTCCGCCGGCAAGGCCAACGTCATCGAAGTCATGGTGAAAGCCGGCGACACGGTAGAAGCCGACCAGTCGCTGATCACCCTGGAATCGGACAAGGCCAGCATGGAAATCCCCTCGCCGGCTGCCGGCGTGGTGGAAAGCGTGTCGATCAAGATCGGTGACGAAGTCGGCACCGGCGACCTGATCCTCAAGCTGAAGGTCGCGGGCGCTGCTGCCCCGGCTGCCGCGGAACCAGCTCCGGCGGCTGCTCCGGCCGCTGCCGCTCCAGCCGCCGCTCCGGCACCGGCTGCTGCACCGGCCAAGGCTGCGGAAGCTGCTCCGGTGGGCGCGCCCAGCCGTGACGGCACCAAGGTCCACGCCGGCCCCGCGGTGCGCATGGTCGCCCGTGAGTTCGGCGTCGAGCTGAGCGAGGTGAAAGGCACCGGTCCGAAGGGTCGCATCCTCAAGGAAGACGTGCAGCTGTTCGTCAAGGAGCAACTGCAGCGCGCCAAATCCGGCCCGGCTGCGGGCGCTACCGGCGGCGCGGGCATCCCGCCGATCCCGGAAGTCGACTTCAGCAAGTTCGGCGAAGTGGAAGAAGTGGCGATGACCCGCCTGATGCAGGTCGGCGCTGCCAACCTGCACCGCAGCTGGCTGAACGTGCCGCACGTGACCCAGTTCGACTCGGCCGACATCACCGAGATGGAAGCCTTCCGCGTGGCTCAGAAAGCCGTGGCGGAGAAGGCTGGCGTCAAGCTGACCGTGCTGCCGATCCTGCTGAAAGCCTGTGCCCACCTGCTCAAGGAAATGCCGGACTTCAACAGCTCGCTGGCCCCCAGCGGCAAGGCGCTGATCCGCAAGAAGTACGTGAACATCGGCTTCGCCGTGGACACGCCGGACGGCCTGCTGGTGCCGGTGATCAAGAACGTCGACCAGAAGAGCCTCCTGCAACTCGCCGCCGAAGCCGCCGAACTGGCGGAAAAAGCGCGCACCAAGAAGCTCTCCGCCGACGCCATGCAGGGCGCCTGCTTCACCATCTCCAGCCTCGGCCACATTGGCGGCACCGGCTTCACGCCGATCGTCAACGCGCCGGAAGTGGCGATCCTGGGTGTCAGCAAGGCGACCATGCAGCCGGTGTGGGACGGCAAGGCCTTCCAGCCGCGCCTGATGCTGCCGCTGTCGCTGTCCTACGATCACCGCGTGATCAACGGGGCCGCTGCCGCGCGCTACACCAAGCGCCTGTCCGACCTGCTGGGCGATATCCGCACCCTGCTGCTGTAAGTGCTGCTCTTGTAAGTGTTGCAAAGGCCGGCCCGCGCCGGCCCTTCCTCTCGACGAGCACGCCACGCTCGTACTCTCCAGCCCTGCCGGATGGCGGGGCTTCTTTTTGTCCGGACCGGCGGTCACGCCTGGCTCCCGGCGCCGCCTCAACTTCGCACTGTGACGGCCGATACAGTCTTGGCTTGTCATGGCCCCGTGCCTCATGCAAATCTTGCCAACGCCCATAGAAGTCGGGTGGGGCCAAGTACCCCATCCAGCACCCTGGAAATCTCCCGCGCATGAAGAGTCATCCCGATGCCGCCAGCCGTCAGGCGGCCGAGGTTGTCACGCAGCTTCCCGTCCCTTCGAGGCTCGGGATGCTGCGCTTCGAGCGCCTGAACGAACCCAGCTGGACCCTGCTGTTCCTCGACCCCGGCTGCGAGCGCCAGATCGGCGTCCCGGCCCAAGACCTCTGCGGCCTCCTCGACGCCCCCTACGCCAGCCTGATGGAGCCCGAAGCGCGCCATCGCCTGCATGAACAGGTGCAGCAGCAACTGCTCAAGGACGGCCGCTACCGGGTGCGCTACCTGCTCCACTCGCCGCGCGGCACGCTGAACGTGCTGGAGGTCGGCGAAGCCTTCCAGCAGCACGGCCGCCAGCTGCTCCACGGTTACCTGCTGCAGACCGAGGCGGACGAGCACGAAACCGAACTGGACCCGCGCCTGCTGGACCTGGAAGCGCAGAACATCCGCCTGAAGATGTCCCTGGAGATGTACCAGCGCTCCCAGGACGAACACCTGCAGCACCTGGTGCGTTCGCGCACCCAGCAGAACCTCATCGTGCGCCTGGCGCGGCATCGCTACCTGTCCAGCGACCCGCTGCTGGAAGCCGCGCAACTGATCGCCCAGGCCGCCTGCGAAGCCTATGACGTGGCTCGCGCCGGCATCTGGCGCCTGCACCCGGACCATCGCCTGGAGGCGGTGACCATCTACCGCCGCGACACCGACCAGTACGAGAAGCCGCAGGACATCGACGCGAGCAACTTCCCCAACTACCTCGACGCGGTCCACAGCGGCCGCGCCATCGACGCGCACAACGCCCAGCAGGACCCGCGCACCCAGGAACTGGCCAAGCGTTACCTGCGCCCACAGGGCATCAGCGCCATGCTCGACGCCACCATCCGCGTCGGTGGCGAGGTGGTCGGCGTGCTCTGCCTGGAACATGTCGGTGAAGTGCGCATGTGGCAGAGCGACGAGATCGCCTTCGCCGGCGAGCTGGCCGACCAGTACGCCCAGGTCCTTATGAACCACGAGCGGCGCAATGTCTCCAGCGCCCTGCACCTGTTCCAGCGCGCCGTCGAGCAGAGCGCCAGCGCCTTCCTGCTGATCGACCGTGACGGCCTGGTGGAATACGTCAACCCGAGCTTCACCGCCATCACCCAGTATGGCGCCGACGAAGTCCGCGGCCGCCGCCTGCCGGAGCTGCCGGCGCTGGCGAATCTCAGCGAACT
This sequence comes from Pseudomonas multiresinivorans, assembly GCF_012971725.1. Taxonomy (NCBI): domain Bacteria; kingdom Pseudomonadati; phylum Pseudomonadota; class Gammaproteobacteria; order Pseudomonadales; family Pseudomonadaceae; genus Pseudomonas; species Pseudomonas multiresinivorans. The sequence goes on along the minus strand of NZ_CP048833.1, from coordinate 1,235,300 downwards.
GCTGTTCGATGCACGCTCCACGCTGGTCACGCAGAACAGCTGGCAGGGCGAGTTCCGCAGCCGGCGCAAGAACCTCGAGCCCTACTGGGGCCAGCTGTCGCTGTCCAAGGTCTACGACGACAAGGGCGAGCTGACCCACTACATCGGCATCTACGAAGACATCACCCAGAGCAAGCTGGCCCAGCAGCACATCGAGAAGCTCGCCTACCGCGACAACCTCACCGGGCTGGCCAACCGGCACTTCTTCATCAATGCCCTGGAAGAGCGCCTGCAGGTGGGCAGCGAGCATTCGCTGAGCCTGCTGCTGGTGGACATCGACAACTTCAAGCGGATCAACGACAGCCTCGGCCACCAGACCGGCGACAAGCTATTGGCCAACCTCGCCCGGCGCCTGCGCAGCAGCCTGAGCGACAGCGCCACCCTGGCGCGCTTCGCCAGCAACGAATTTGCCGTCCTGCTGGAAGAGTCCGTCGCCGGCCGTGGCGAGAAGGTCGCCGCGCAGATCCTCGACGTGCTCGACAAGCCGCTGTTCGTCGACAACCAGCTGATCAGCATCACCGGCTCCGTGGGCATCGCCTACGCGCCGCAGCACGGGCAGGACCCGCAAACACTGATGAAGCATGCGGGCCTCGCGCTGCACAAGGCCAAGGCCAACGGCAAGCACCAGGTGCAGACCTTCACCGAAGCGATGACTGCAGAGGCCAGCTACAAGCTGTTCGTCGAAAGCAACCTGCGCCGTGCACTGGTGCAGGACGAGCTGGCCGTGCACTACCAGCCCAAGCTGTGCCTGCGCAGCGGCGCGCTGCTCGGCCTGGAAGCGCTGCTGCGCTGGCAGCACCCGGAGAAGGGCATGATCCGCCCGGACCAGTTCATCAGCGTCGCCGAGGAAACCGGCCTGATCATCCCCATCGGCAAGTGGGTGATCCGCCAGGCCTGCCGGCAGGTTCGCGAGCTGGCGGCCAAGGGCCTGGGCGACCTGCACATGGCGATCAACCTGTCGCCCAAGCAGTTCAGCGACCCGGACCTGGTCGGCTCCATCGCCGCGATCCTCCACGAGGAAAGCATCCCGGCCTCGCAGCTGGAACTGGAACTCACCGAAAGCCTGCTGCTGGACGCCACCGACGACACTCGCCAGCAGTTGGAGCGCCTGAAGAACCTCGGCCTGACCCTGGCCATGGACGACTTCGGCACCGGTTACTCGTCGCTGAGCTACCTGAAGAAATTCCCCATCGACGTGATCAAGATCGATCGCAGCTTCATCAAGGACATCCCGGACAACCAGGACGACATGGAGATCACCTCGGCGGTGATCGCCATGGCGCACAACCTCAAGCTGCAGGTGGTCGCCGAAGGTGTCGAGACTGCCGCCCAGCTGGCCTTCCTGCGGCGCAACCGCTGCGACATCGGCCAGGGCTACCTGTTCGACAAGCCCATCCCCAGCCACGACCTCTCCACCAGCCTGCAGCGCTATCCCTGTCGCCCGCATTGAGCGGCTCTGGCGCGGCGTGCCCGCAGCCATTTCCACGAGCTGTCTCAAACCTCCCGCAAAGCAAAACAAACGCTGTAATCTTCGGCGAGTACTCGAGTCTATTGCCGCCCCTATTCGACAGGAGACCAATGCCATGACCCTGCGCTCGCAAATACTTGCCCACAAACTGGAACTCCCCAGCTCCGCCCAGGCCCTGCCGGGCCGCGAGAGCCCGATGCAGGTGCCCGAAGCGCATTACATCAATGGCCATCCGCTGACCGCCCCCTTCCCCTCCGGCCTGCAGCAGATCGTCGTCGGCATGGGCTGTTTCTGGGGCGCCGAGCGGCGCTTCTGGCAGCAGCCCGGCGTATGGGTGACGGCCGTGGGTTACGCCGGCGGCTTCACGCCGAACCCGACCTACGACGAAGTCTGCTCGGGCCTGACCGGCCACAGCGAAGTGGTGCTGGTGGTTTACGACCCGCGCGAAACCAGCATCGAGGCGCTGCTGAAAGTGTTCTGGGAGTCCCACGACCCGACCCAGGGCATGCGCCAGGGCAACGACACCGGCACCCAGTACCGCTCGGTGATCTACTGGTTCGACCAGGCGCAGAAAGCCGCCATCGATGCCAGCCGCGCGGCCTTCCAGAAGGAACTCAGCGCCAAGGGCTACGGCGAGATCACCACGGAAATCCGCGAGGTGCCGCCGTTCTACTATGCCGAGACCTACCACCAGCAGTACCTGGGGAAAGTCCCCTACGGCTACTGCGGCCTGGGCGGCACCGGCGTCTGCCTGCCGGCCTGAAGCTGGCACCCTGCGGCCCCGCTCCTACACGCAACACCGTGCTCACCGGTAACGTAGGAGCGGACTCCGTCCGCGATCGGCCGCTCCCCGCGCCAGAACCAATCGCGGATAAATCCGCTCCTACGCAGAGCAATCAGGGCCACCTCCTGCACCACAAAAAAGCCCCGGCACTGCCGGGGCTTTTTTCATTCGGCGATCAGCCAGTCCACCTGGCTGCTGCCTTCGCTCTGCGCCAGCGTGTCCGCCAACCACGGCAACAGCCCGCGCAGCTCCTCGTCCAGCGGCCATGGCGGATTGGCAATGACCAGCCCGGAGCCATTCAGGCGATCAGCCGTATCGGCCAGATGCACGCACAATTCCACACGGAGCATCTTCGGCGCCGAGCTCTTTTCCAGGCGCTGGTAGAAACGCTTGAGCTGGCGGCGATCCTTGATCGGGTACCAGATGGCAACCACGGTCTGGCGCATGCGACCGATGGCCTCGTCCAGCGCGGTGACGCAGCGCTCCAGGTCATCGGGCTGCTCGAAGGGCGGATCGATCAGCAGCACCCCGCGCTTCTCGGAAACCGGCAGGAAGGCCCGCGGCAGCAACCAGCCGTCGCCCTGATGCACCGAGATGCGGCGCTCGCCAGCCATGTTGGCCTTGAGCAGGCGGCCGTCTTCCGGGTGCAACTCGTTGAGCATCACCCGATCCTGCGGGCGGGTCAGGCGCCGCGCCAGCTCGGGCGAACCGGGGTAGAACTCCAGCCCGCCATCGGGATTCAGCGCGCGGACTACCTCCAGGTAGTCCTGCAGCAGCTCCGGCAGGTCATCGCGCTCCCACAGGCGCCCGATGCCCGACTCCCACTCGCCGGTGCGGCTGGCTTCATCGCCCAGCAGGTCGTACAGGCCGATGCCGGAATGGCTGTCGAGATAGGCGAAGGGCGTGTCCTTGCGCGCCATCAGCGCGAAGATGCGGGCAAGGACGATGTGTTTCAGCACGTCGGCGTGGTTACCGGCGTGGTAGGCGTGGCGGTAGTTCATGGATAGCGGACTCCTCAAGGCGCGCAGTTTAGGCCCTGGGGCGGGTGCGGTGCGAGTCCGCCGTCGCCAGCGCCCGCCGGGAGCCCGAGTGTTTTAGCCCTTTATCACGCTCATGGATGATTCTGTGCGCACTTCATTCACCAGACTAGACTGCGGCGATTCCCACGGAGGTCGATCCATGTCCGAGACCCTGCTCAGCTCCCGCAACCTCGCTTTCGAACTCTACGAAGTGCTCGACGCCGAGGCCCTGACCCAGCGCGAACGCTTCGCCGACCACAACCGCGAGACTTTCGATGCGGCCCTGTCCACCGCGCGCGGCATCGCCGAAGAGCTGTTCGCCCCGCACAACCGCAAGAACGACGAGAACGAACCGCAGTACGTCGACGGCGGCGCGGTACTGATTCCGGAAGTGAAGCCGGCAGTGGATGCGTTCAACGAAGCCGGTTTCCAGAACGCCTCGCGCAGTTTCGAACAGGGCGGCATGCAGTTGCCGCACCTGCTGTCGCGCGCCTGCTTCGCGCACTTCCAGTCGGCCAACATTGCCACCTCGTCCTACCCGATGCTGAGCATGGGCGCCAGCCACCTGATCGAGACCTTCGGCAGCGACGAGCAGAAACGCCTGTTCCTGCAGCCGATGATCGACGCGCGCTTCTTCGGCACCATGGCGCTGACCGAGCCCCACGCCGGCTCTTCGCTGGCAGATATCCGCACCCGCGCGGAACCGGCCGCCGACGGCAGCTACCGGATCAAGGGCAACAAGATCTTCATCTCCGGCGGCGACCATCCGTTGTCGGAGAACATCGTCCACATGGTCCTGGCCAAGCTGCCGGATGCCCCGCCCGGCGTGAAGGGCATCAGCCTGTTCATCGTGCCGAAGTTCCTGGTCAACGACGACGGCTCCCTCGGCGCGCGCAACGACGTGACCCTGGCCGGCCTGTTCCACAAGATGGGCTGGCGCGGCACCACCTCCACTGCGCTGAACTTCGGTGACAAGGGCGAGTGCGTCGGCTACCTCGTCGGCAAGCCGCACCAGGGCCTGGCCTACATGTTCCAGATGATGAACGAGGCGCGCATCGGCGTCGGCATGGGCGCGATCATGCTCGGCTACGCCGGCTACCTGTACTCCCTGGAATACGCCCGCGAGCGTCCGCAAGGCCGCCCGGTGGATGCCAAGGACCCGACCTCGGCCCCAGTCTCCATCGTCCAGCACACCGACGTGAAACGCATGCTGCTGACCCAGAAGGCCTACGTCGAGGGCGCCTTCGATCTGGGCCTGTACGCCTCGCGCCTGGTGGACGACTGCGAAACCCTGCCCACCGAGGAAGAGCGCAAGCAGGCCCACGAACTGCTCGACCTGCTCACCCCGATCGTCAAATCCTGGCCCTCGGAGTTCTGCCTGAAGGCCAACGAGCTGGCGATCCAGATCCTCGGCGGCCATGGCTACACCCGCGAATACCCGGTGGAGCAGTACTACCGCGACAACCGCCTGAACCCGATCCACGAAGGCACCCACGGCATCCAGTCGCTGGACCTGCTCGGCCGCAAGCTGGCGCAGAACAACGGCGCCGGCCTGAAGCAGCTGACTCGCCTGATCAACCAGTGCTGCGAGCGCGCCAGCGCGCACCCGTCGCTGGACAAGCTGCGCGAGCCGCTGGAACAACTGATGGCGCGCCTGTCGGCCACCACCCTGAGCCTGCTCGGCGACCTGATGCAGGGCCGCGTGGCCCAAGGCCTGGCCAACTCGGCGTTGTACCTGAAGGTCTTCGGCCACGCCGTGATCGGCTGGCGCTGGCTGGAGCAGGCGATTCGCGCCGAGGAAGGCCTGGCGCGCGGCAACGCCGCCGATGCCGACTTCTACCACGGCAAGCTGCAGGCCGCGCGCTACTTCCTGACCTGGGAAGTGCCGTCCTGCCACCACGATTTGGCGCTGCTGGAGGCCCGCGACGACACCTGTTCCACCATGCAGGACGCCTGGTTCTAAGCGTCTCGTATGTCCCTTACGCCCCGGTCACGTCCGGGGCTTTTTATGCCTGGATGAAGGCCGCGTCGACGGCCGCGGAAGCGCCCCACAAGTTGCCGAAGGGCAGTCCAAAGAATTGAAGGAAGCTTCCCACCACCAGTACTGAACCGACCGACAGCAAGGCCCGAGGTAGATGCGCTTGAATGGCGCCCGCGCATTTTCCGCCCCTCACGACCATGGCCATGCAGACCGTCACCCTCCCGTCATTCCAGCACCACTACCAGAACTTTCTTCCCCTGCTCGCTATCGCCGTGGCCTTGGGCTGCACGCTCGTCCTGTTCAATACCGGCTCGACCGATGACGGTAAACAGCGCGAGACAGCCCTGTCACCGCGCACCTCGCCGATCTACAGCGCCCCCGGCACAGAAGCCTTCGAGCACGCCGACGACTACCTGAGGGAAATCGACAAGGCCATGACCGACGGGCTTGCCGTGCTGCGCGGCGGAGACAGCGGGTCGATCACCTCGCAGAGCCGCTACTTCAATGCACTGGTCAATGCCGGCTACGCGCAGTTCGGTTCGTCCTATTACGACCCGCTGGGCAGCTGCGGCGTTTCCGGCAGCTCGGCCCGCCACCTCTGGCACACGCAGATTCGCGCCCTGAGCGCCGATGCCGGGCAAAGCATCGCCGGCGAGGTCGCCAATGCCCGCGCCATCCTGCAACGGGACAGGCAATCCTGCCTGGACGCCGTCAGGCAGCCTCTGGAAGAGGCACTGAAATGGGCACCCACCCCGCTCTCCGGGCTCAATCTGGTGCCCACCTGGCAAGGTGGTGCAGGCTGGCTCGAAAGCACTGCCGAACGGTCCTCAACAAACCTTTGACAGCCTTGTAAATCCGCAGGTTAGAATCGATTGGCATGCGGCCTGCATCCTGATCCTTGAGTAGCGTCGCCACTCCCCCATTCCCCAGGAGGTCGACACCTTGGATGCCGTGGCCATCAACAGCTATTTCCTGATCGCTGCGGTGCTGATCGGCATGAGCATCCTGGTCAGCTCGCTGTCCTCGCGCCTGGGCATCCCGATCCTGGTCATCTTCCTCGCCGTCGGCATGATCGCCGGCACCGACGGCCCCGGCGGCATCGGTTTCTCCAACTACCCCATGGCCTATCTGGTGGGCAACCTGGCACTGGCGGTGATCCTGCTGGATGGCGGCTTGCGCACGCGGGTATCGAGCTTCCGCGTGGCGCTCTGGCCGGCGCTATCGCTGGCCACTGCCGGGGTGCTGATCACCGCCGGGCTGACCGGCGTCGCCGCCGCCTGGCTGTTCAAGCTGAGCTGGATGGAGGGCCTGCTGATCGGCGCCATCGTCGGCTCCACCGACGCCGCGGCGGTGTTCTCGCTGCTGGGCGGCAAGGGCCTGAACGAACGGGTCACCGCGAGCCTGGAGATCGAGTCGGGCAGCAACGACCCCATGGCGGTGTTCCTCACCGTCACCCTGATCGACATGCTCGCCCACGGCGAGAGCGGCCTGTCCTGGAGCTTCCTCTGGCACTTCCTGCGCGAGTTTGGCATCGGCTCGGTGCTGGGCCTGGGTGGCGGCTGGCTGCTGCTGCAGGTGATCAACCGCATCCACCTGGCCAACGGTTTGTACCCGCTGCTGGCCATCAGCGGCGGCCTGCTGATCTTCGCCGTGGCCAACGCGGTGCATGGCAGCGGCATCCTGGCCATCTACCTGTGCGGCCTGGTGCTGGGCAACCAGCCGATCCGCTCGCGCCACGGCATCATGCACATGCTCGACGGCATGGCCTGGCTGGCGCAGATCGGCATGTTCCTGGTCCTCGGCCTGCTGGTCACGCCCCATGATCTGTGGCCCATCGCCCTGCCCGCCCTCGGCCTGGCGCTGTGGATGATCCTCTTCGCCCGCCCGCTGTCGGTGCTGGTGGGCCTTGCGCCATTCCGCGCCTTCCATGGCCGCGAGAAGGCCTTCATTGCCTGGGTCGGCCTGCGCGGCGCGGTACCGATCATTCTCGCGGTATTCCCGCTGATGGCCGGGCTGCCCAACGCACAGCTGTTCTTCAACGTCGCCTTCTTCATCGTGCTGGTCTCGTTGCTGGTACAGGGCACCAGCCTGCCCTGGGCCGCCAAGCTGCTGCGCGTGGTCGTGCCGCCGGACCCGGCGCCGATCTCCCGCGCCGGCCTGGAAGTCCACCCGACCAGCGAGTGGGAGCTGTTCGTCTACCACCTGAGCAAGGAAAAGTGGTGCATCGGCGCCGCCCTGCGCGAGCTGAAGATGCCCGAAGGCACCCGTATCGCCGCACTGTTCCGCGGCACCCAGTTGCTGCACCCGTCGGGCAGTACCATCCTCGAAGCCGACGACATCCTTTGCGTGATCGGCCACGAACATGACCTTTCGCCGCTGGGCAAGCTGTTCAGCCAGGCGCCGGACCGCGGCCTGAGCGCCCGCTTCTTCGGCGACTTCGTCCTCGAGGGCGACGCCCAGCTCTCCGCCGTGGCCTCGCTCTATGGCCTCAAGCTCGAAGGCGTGGACGGCGAGCAGACGCTGGGCCGCTTCATCGCCCACGAGATCGGCGGCCAGGCGATCATCGGCGACCAGGTGGAATGGAACGGCCTGACCTGGACCGTCGCCGCCCTGGACGGGAACAAGATTCGCAAGGTCGGGGTCAAATTTCCGGAAGGCCGTCCCGGCCCCGGTCTGTTCCTCTGACCGCCCACCGGTACCCGCTTGCGGGTGCCGGCCCGCCAGCACTACCCTCTGCCCACTTTCCGCACGAGCCGCCACCCGCGACCATGTCATTCCTGCTGCGTACCCTTCTGACCACCGTCCTGCTGGGCGGCTCCCTCATCGGCCTGCCCGCACTGGCCGCCGATACCGCTCCTCCAAGCGCCGAAAAGGTGCAGCAGAGCCTCGACAGCCTGGCCGACCGCAAACTGGCCGACGCCGAGGCCAAGCCGATCAAGGCGAGCCTGGAAAACACGCTGAAGCTGCTGGCGGCCAAGGCCGACAGCGAAAAGCAGCTGATTGAGCTCAAGGGCCGACTGGCCGATGCACCCAAGCTGATCAACGAGAACCAGAAGGCGCTCGGCCGCCTCAAGGCCAGCAGTGAAAAGCCCGCCAGCCAGCGCTACAAGGATTCCAGCGCCACCCAGCTGGAAATGCTCCTCAACGAGCAGTCCACCCAGCTCGCCGCCTGGCAGAAGGAGATGGTCGACGCCAAGAGCGAGATACTCACCGCGCAGACCCGCCCCGAGCGGGCCCAGGCCGACCTGAGCAGGAACCAGACCCGCCTGCTGGAAATCGCCGGGCTGATCAAGGCCGGCAAGGAAGGCGCCAAGCCGATCACCGAAGAGCGCCGCAACGAGCTGCTGGCCGAGCAGGCAATGCTCACGTCGCAGAACCTGCTGCTGCGCCAGCAACTGGCCGGCAACAACCTGCTGCTCGACCTCGCCTCCAGCCAGCGCGACCTGCTTGCCGAGCGCATCGGCCGCGAGGAACGCGAAACCCTCGAGCTGCAGACGATGATCAGCGACAAGCGCCGCGAGCAGTCGGAGAAGACCGTCGCCGAGCTGTCCAAGGACAGCCAGGCCGCCGGCACCGACAGCCTGCTGAGCCAGCAGAGCGCCGCCAACCTCAAGCTCTCCGACTACCTGCTGCGCACCACCGACCGCCTCAACACGCTCACCCGGCGCAACCTGGAAGCCAAGCAGCAACTGGACAACCTGACCCAGGGCGAGCAGGCCCTGGACGAACAGATCAACGTGCTGCGCGGCAGCCTGCTGCTGGCCAAGATCCTCTACCAGCAGAAACAGTCGCTGCCGGTCATCCGGACCGACCAGGACCTCGCCGACGAAATCGCCGACCTGCGCCTGTACCAGTTCGAGCTGAACCAGAAGCGCGACGAGATCAACAACACCCAGGTCTACCTCGACAACCTGCTGGCCCAGCAGCCGCAGGAGAGCATCACCCCGCAGCTGCGCCACGACCTCGGCGAGCTGGTGGATACCCGCCTGGAGCTGATGGAGCGCCTCAACCACGAATTGAACGCGCTGCTCAACGAAGCCATTACCCTGCAGCTGAACCAGAAGCAGCTCAAGGAAACCAGCGACAGCCTGCGCGCCACCCTCGACGAGCAGATGTTCTGGATTCCCAGCAACCGCCCGCTGGACCTGTCGTGGTTCAAGATGACTCCGGCCCTGCTGCACCACCAGCTCGCCGAAGTGCCCTGGGGATCGGGTGTGCAGGAGCTGTTCGAGGGTCTGATCGACCGGCCGTTCCTGTTCCTGCCGCTGCTCCTGCTGGTCGCGGGGCTGCTGTGGAAGCGCAAGTTCCTCTACGACAAGCTGGAATCGCTGAACGACGACATCGGCCACTTCAAGCGCGACAGCCAGGCCCACACCCCCCTGGCCCTGCTGCTCGCCGTGCTGCTGGCATTGCCCGGCACCCTGGCGCTGGGGATCGCCGGCCTCGCCCTGCTGCTCGACGCCCGCGGCCAGAACGCCACCCTGGGCAGCGCGCTGCTGGAGATGGCGCAGGTCTGGCTGGTGTTCTACACCGCGCACCGCATCCTGCGGCCGGGCGGCATCGCCGAGCGGCACTTCCACTGGAGCCAGTCGCAGGTGCAGTTCCTCGGCAAGCTGATGCGCCGCCTGGGCCTGGTGGTGATGTCGCTGGTCGCGGTGGTCACCGTCGCCGAGCATTCCCCGGCATCCCTCGCCGATGACGTGATCGGCATCGCCGTGGTGCTCTTCGGCTATGGCGCCATGACCTGGCTGCTCGCCCAACTGCTGTTCAACAGCCCGTCCAGCGAGCGCCCGTCGATGATCAAGATGGTCGTCGGCCTGGGCTTCACCGCCCTGCCGGTGGCGTTGTTCCTCGCCGTGGGCTTCGGCTACTACTACACCGCGCTCAAGCTCACCGACCGGCTGATCGACACCCTGTTCCTGCTGATGTTCTGGATGGTGGTGGAAGCCACCTTCCTCCGCGGCATGGGAGTCGCCGCCCGTCGCCTGGCCTACCAGCGCGCGCTGTCGAAGCGGCAGAACGCGCCCAAGGAAGGCATCGAGGGCACCGAGGTGGTGGAAGAGCCGACCCTGGGCATCGAGCAGATCAACGAGCAGTCCATGCGCCTGATCCGCCTGGGCCTGCTGATCGGCTTCGTGGTCACGCTGTACTGGGTCTGGGCCGACCTGATCAGCGTGGTCTCCTACCTCGACAACGTGACCCTCTACCAATACACCAGCGGCACGGGCGAGGCAGCCTCCACCACGCCGATCAGCCTCAGCGACTTCCTCATGGCCATGGTCATCGCGGCTGTCACCGTGGCCCTGGCGCGCAACCTTCCCGGCCTGCTGGAAGTACTGGTACTGCAACGCCTGACCCTGGCCCAGGGCAGCGCCTACGCCATCACCACCCTGCTGTCCTACACCATCAGCGGCATCGGCTTCGTCAGCGCGCTGTCCACCCTCGGGGTGAGCTGGGACAAGCTGCAATGGCTGGTGGCTGCGCTGTCGGTGGGACTGGGCTTCGGCCTGCAGGCGATCTTCTCCAACTTCGTCTCCGGCCTGATCATCCTCTTCGAACGTCCGGTGCGGATCGGCGACGTGGTGACCATCGGCACGCTGTCCGGCACCGTCAGCCGGATTCGTATCCGCGCCACCACCATCACCGACTTCGACCGCAAGGAAATCATCGTCCCCAACCAGACCTTCATCACCGGGCAACTGGTGAACTGGTCGCTGAGCGATACCGTGACGCGGGTGACCATCAAGATCGGCCTGGCCTACGAGAGCGACCTGCCGCTGGCGCGCAAGATCATGCTCGACGCCGCCCACGCCAACACCCGCATCCTGCGTGACCCGGAACCGGTGCTGTACTTCACCACCATCAGCGCCAGCACCTTCGACTACGAACTGCGCTTCCACGTGCGCGAGCTGGGTGACCGCAACCCGGCGGTGGACGAGACCCTCACGCGCATCGCCCTGGCCTTCCGCGAGGCCGGTATCGACATGGCCTTCAACCAGGTCGACGTGTTCCTGAAGAACTTCCAGGGGCAGGAAGCCCAGGTCATAGTCGGGCAGCAGCAACCCGCCGCCACGCCCGTGAAGATCAGCCAGGACAAGCCTGCCGGCGACAAGGCCTGAGGCTGGACGCCTTCGGACAAGTCCGAGCACAATGCTCGGACTTGTACCGGAGATGCGCGTGAAAAAGCTCGACGAACTGACCTTCGATAACCGCTTCGCCCGCCTGGGCGACGTGTTTTCCACCGAAGTCCTGCCCGATCCCATCGCCGACCCGCGCCTGGTTGTCGCCAGTCGCTCAGCCATGGCCCTGATCGATCTCGACCCGAGCGAGGCGGAAACCCCGGTGTTCGCGGAAATCTTCGCCGGCCACAAGCTCTGGGAAGAAGCCGAGCCGCGCGCCATGGTCTATTCCGGGCACCAGTTCGGCTCCTACAACCCGCGCCTGGGCGATGGCCGCGGCCTGCTGCTGGGCGAAGTGGTGAACGAGGCCGGCGAACACTGGGACCTGCACCTCAAGGGCGCCGGGCAGACGCCCTACTCGCGCATGGGCGACGGCCGCGCGGTACTGCGCTCGTCGATCCGCGAATTCCTCGCCAGCGAATACCTCCAAGCCCTGGGCATCCCCAGCAGCCGCGCCCTGTGTGTCACCGGTTCGAGTACCACGGTGTGGCGCGAGTCCAAGGAAAGCGCCGCCATGCTGCTGCGCATGGCGCCCAGCCACGTGCGCTTCGGGCACTTCGAGTACTTCTACTACACCCAGCAGGAAGAGCAGCTGAAGACGCTGGGCGAGTTCGTCCTGCGCGAATATTTCCCCGACTGCCTGAACGACGAGAAGCCCTACCTGGCCTTCTTCCGCGAAGTGATCGAACGCAACGCGCAGATGATCGCCCTCTGGCAGGCCTACGGCTTCTGCCACGGCGTGATGAACACCGACAACATGTCGATCCTCGGCATCACCTTCGACTACGGCCCCTACGCCTTCCTCGACGACTTCGACGCCAACCACATCTGCAACCACTCCGACGACACCGGCCGCTACTCCTTCAGCAACCAGGTGCCCATCGCCCACTGGAATCTCGCCGCGCTGGGACAGACGCTGGTGCATTTCGTCGAAGTCGATGACCTGCGCGCCACGCTGGACCTGTTCCTGCCGCTGTACCAGGCGCACTACCTGGACCTGATGCGCCGTCGCCTGGGCTTCACCACCGCCGAAGACGGCGACCTGGAGTTGGTACAGCGCCTGCTGCAGAGCATGCAGAAAGGCGCGGTGGACTACTCGCTGTTCTTCCGCCGCCTCGGCGAGCATGCGCCGGAGCAGGCGCTGGCCGTGGTGCGTGAAGACTTCGTCGACCTGGCCGGCTTCGACGCCTGGGCCGCCGACTACCGCGCTCGCGTCGAACGCGAAGGCGGCAGCCAGGACGAACGCCGCGCGCGCATGGACGCCGTCAACCCGCTCTACGTGCTGCGCAACTACCTCGCCCAGGAGGCCATCACGGCCGCCGAGCAGGGCGACTGCAGCGTGGTGCGACGCCTGCACGAAGTGCTCAGCAAGCCCTTCGAAGAGCAGCCGGATGCCGAGCATTTCACCCGCCGCCCGCCGGATTGGGGCCGGCACCTGGAGATCAGCTGCTCCTCCTGAGCCGGTTATAAGCTCAGCCAAAAGCGATCTAGCGACGCCCCGGCCACATTGCTCCCGGTCATTGACCGGAGCCGGGCGCCGCTCGCATCCTCGGGGCTTTCTGCCACAAGGACGCTCGAACAATGAAACCGGAAACCCTGGCCATCCACGCCGGCTACAGCCCCGACCCGACCACCAAGGCGGTGGCCGTGCCGATCTACCAGACCAGCTCCTACGCCTTCGACGACACCCAGCACGGCGCCGACCTGTTCGACCTGAAAGTCGCCGGCAACATCTACACGCGCATCATGAACCCCACCAACGCGGTGCTCGAGGAGCGCGTGGCCGCGCTGGAAGGCGGCGTGGCAGCGCTGGCCGTGGCCTCCGGCATGGCCGCCATCACCTACGCCATCCAGACCGTCGCCGAAGCCGGCGACAACATCGTCTCGGTGGCCAAGCTCTACGGCGGCACCTACAACCTGTTCGCCCACACCCTGCCGCGCTTCGGCATCCAGACCCGCTTCGCGCCGCACGACGACATCGCCGCCCTCGAAGCGCTGATCGACGAGCGCACCAAGGCGGTGTTCTGCGAATCCATCGGCAACCCGGCGGGCAACATCGTCGATCTCCAGGCCCTGGCCGACGCCGCGCACCGCCACGGCGTGCCGTTGATCGTCGACAACACCGTCGCCACGCCGATCCTCTGCCGCCCGTTCGAACACGGCGCGGACATCGTCGTGCACTCGCTGACCAAGTACATCGGCGGCCACGGCACCAGCATCGGCGGCATCGTCGTCGACTCCGGCAAATTCCCCTGGGCCGAGAACAAGGAACGCTTCCCGCTGCTCAACACGCCCGACCCGTCCTACCACGGCGTGACCTACACCGAAGCCTTCGGCCCCGCCGCCTTCATCGGCCGCTGCCGCGTCGTGCCGCTGCGCAACACCGGCGCCGCACTTTCGCCGTTCAACGCCTTCCTCATCCTGCAAGGCCTGGAAACCCTCGCCCTGCGCATGGAGCGCCACTGCGAGAACGCCGTGAAAGTCGCCCAGTATTTGCAGGACCACCCGCAAGTCAGCTGGGTGAAGTACGCCGGTCTCGCCGACCACCCCGAGCAGGAACTGGCGCTGCGCTACATGGGCGGCAAGCCAGCGTCGATCCTCTCGTTCGGCATCAAGGGCGGCCAGGAAGCCGGCGCGCGCTTCATCGACGCGCTGAAGCTGGTGGTGCGTCTGGTGAACATCGGCGACGCCAAATCCCTGGCCTGCCACCCCGCCTCCACCACCCACCGCCAGCTCAACGACGAGGAACTGGAGAAGGCCGGCGTACCGCGCGACATGGTACGGCTGTCCATCGGCATCGAGCACATCGACGACATCCTCGCCGACCTCGCCCAGGCGCTGGACGCTGCCAAGGCCTGATCCCGCGGCAACCGAATGAGGCGCCAGGTCGGCGCCTCATTCGCGGGTCAACGGCCCCAGCAATATCTCTTTGCCATCATTTTGCAGACGAGCCCACCGGCCTTTCCGTAGAATGCCGCGCAGCGCCGCAAGCCAGAGCGCGACCGCACCGAGCGACACGCCAGCGAACAGGGATTTCGTCCGCCTTTCCCCGCCCATTCCTTTCCGACCCGCCTTCCAGGCGCCGGCCGGCGGATAACTTTTTTCGCCCGTGACCATACGGTTCCGCCCGATCCTGCCGATAGGGCTTGGACGTGGTTCGCCACCCTGGCCCCCAACAAAAACAATCTCCGAACGGCCTGACTTCACACAACCTTTCCTGGAGATCGTCAATGAACAGCTGGATTTCCAACCTGAGCGTGAATCTCAAGTTGGCCCTGGGCTTCGGCCTGGTTCTCGCCTTCACCGCCATCCTCGCCATCGTCAGTTGGGTCGGCCTGGGCTCGCTGATCGACCGCAGCAACTGGATGAGCGACATCACCGAGCTCAACTCGCGCCTCACCAAGCTGCGCATCACCCGCCTGCAATACATGATCGCTGACGGCGCCGAGCAGGAAGCCGCCAACGTCATGAGCACCCTGGCCGACTTCAAGGCGCAGCAGCAGAAACTACGCGCCTCCTTCGTCAGCCCCGAGAACGTGCGCATGCTCGACCAGCTCGGCGGCATCATCGGTGACTACGAGAAGTCCCTGGCCGCCATGCGCGCCGGCTACCAGAGCGCCGATATCATCCGCCGCGCCCTGCAGGACAACGCAACCCGCGCCGCCGAACTGACTGCCACCATCCAGCAGGACGTACTCAAGGCCCCAGCGGACGAAGAGCGCGCCACCCGCTTCCAGGCCATCACCGGTACCCGTGAAGACCTGCTGCAGGCCCGCTACGACGTACGCAATTATCTGGCCACAGCCCTCACCAGCAACGGTGACGGCGTGACCCGCGGCCTGGACGAAAGCATCGCCGGCCTGCCAGCCCTGGAAAGCGTCCTCGGTGTCGCCGAAGCGCAGTACGTCCAGCAACTGGGCACTGCCCTGCGCGCCTATCGCGATGCCGTCACCACCCTGCGCGGCAACATGGCTGCCATCGTCCAGGCGCGCAAGGAAATGACCACCCAGGGCCAGGACATCGTCAAGATCAGCGAAAATCTCTACCAGCTGCAGCTCGATCGCCGCGACACCGAAAGCGCCCGCGCCCGCAGCCTGCAGACCCTGTTCACCCTGCTCGCGCTGGTCCTGGGCGGCATCGCCGCGCTGATCATCACCCGCCAGATCACCCGCCCGCTGCAGGAAACCATGGCCGTGGTCGACCGCATCGCCGCCGGCGACCTGTCGCAGACCGTCCAGGTCACCCGCCGCGACGAACTCGGCCGCCTGCAGCAAAGCATGCAGCGCATGAGCCAGAGCCTGCGCGAGCTGATCGGTGGCATCCGCGACGGCGTCACCCAGATCGCCAGCGCCGCCGAGGAACTCTCCGCCGTCACCGAGCAGACCAGCGCCGGCGCGAACACCCAGAAGGTTGAGACCGACCAGGTCGCCACCGCCATGCACGAGATGTCCGCCACCGTTCAGGAAGTCGCGCGCAACGCCGAGCAGGCCTCCCAGGCCGCCTCCGCCGCCGATCATCAAGCCCAGGACGGCGACCGCGTGGTGAACAAGGCCGTGGAGCAGATCGAGCGCCTGGCCGAGGAAGTCGAACGCTCCGCCGAGGCCATGCAGCGCCTGGAGCAGGAGAGCGAGAAGATCGGCAAGGTCATGGACGTCATCAAGTCGGTCGCCGAACAGACCAACCTGCTGGCGCTCAACGCCGCCATCGAAGCCGCCCGCGCGGGCGAAGCCGGTCGCGGATTCGCCGTGGTCGCCGACGAAGTGCGCGGGCTGGCCCAGCGCACCCAGCAATCCACCGAAGAAATCGAAGCACTGGTCGCCGGCCTGCAGAGCGGCACCCGCCAGGTCTCCAGCGTCATGCTCGGCAGCCGCGAACTCACCGCCAGCAGCGTCGCCCTGAGCCGCCAGGCCGGCGAGTCACTGGGCGAAATCACCCGCACCGTGTCGAACATCCAGGCGATGAACCAGCAGATCGCCACCGCCGCCGAGGAACAGAGCGCCGTGGCCGAGGAAATCAGCCGCAGCGTGGTCAACGTGCGCGACGTCTCCGAACAGACCGCCTCGGCCAACGAAGAGGTCGCCGCCTCCAGCGTTGAACTCGCGCGCCTGGGCGGGCAGTTGCAGACGCTGGTCAGCCACTTCCGCGTGTGATGTGAATGGGCCGACGCTCCGTCGGCCCACCTTCGGAAAAGCATTCAACGTACCGTTGAGATCGGAGCTTGGAGGCTCCATCTTTGCTCCATAGCCTCTGGAGCCCCACCATGTCCGATTCCCTGATCATCCCCTGCCCGAACTGCAACGGCCTCAACCGCGTGCCCGCGGCGCGGCTGGGCGATTCGCCCAGTTGTGGGCGCTGCCAGTCGCCGATCGTGCTGGAGTCACCGTTCGACCTCGACGAGGCCGGTTTCGCCGCCCAGGCCAAGGGCGATCTGCCGTTGCTGGTGGACGTCTGGGCCGACTGGTGCGGGCCGTGCAAGGGCTTTGCGCCTGTGTTCGAGCAAGCAGCCGCACGGCTATCGGGCAAGGTACGCCTGGCCAAGCTGGACAGCGATGCCAACCCGAACCTGTCCGCGCGCCTGGGAATTCGCTCGATTCCCAGCCTGATCCTGCTGCGCAATGGCCAGGAAGTAGCGCGCCAGAGCGGGGCGATGCCGCTGCCGCAGTTGCTCGACTGGCTCAGCCGCCAAGGCGGCTGACGGCGAGCGTTTTGGTCAATCCGCGCGGTCATTGCCAGGCCGCGCGGGACGTCTAGGCTTGGGCGAAAGCCAACGGAGCACGTCCATGCCTTCCTACCCAGAAGACTTCATCCGCCAGCTCACCGAAGAGCACATCGCCTTCGTCAAGCGCACCGGCCTCAAGGCCGAAGTGCTGGAGCCGGGCCACGTGCGCCTGCGCATGCCGCTCAAGGGCAACGAGAACCACATCCAGAACATGTACGCCGGCGCGCTGTTCACCGTGGCCGAATTGCCCGGCGGCGTGCTGATGCTAACCAGCTTCGATGCGCGGCGCTTCTATCCCATCGTCAAGGAAGCCGGCCTGCGCTTCCTGCGCCCGGCGGCCAGCGACGTAACCGTCGATGCGCAGCTCACTGAAGCCGAAATCCAGCGTATCGGCGAGGAGGCGACGCACCAAGGCAAGTCGGAGTTCGTCCTCGACCTGCAGTTGAAGGACGAAGAAGGCAATGTGGTCGCCGAAAGCCATGCCATCTATCAGCTGCGCAGTCGCTGAATCGGGCCATTGCCCTGCATCAAGGTGAAATTTCCTACGTGGCGCGACAGTGGAGGCGCCATAGAGGGAACCCACCATGTACAGGAACCTGCTCGTCGCCCATGACCTCAGTGTCGAGGCGGACATCGCGGTACGGCGCGCTGCACAATTGGCGCACCAGCACGGGGCCAGCGTCACGCTGCTGCACGTCATCGAGGAATTCTTCCCCGACCGCATGATGGACACCGTCCGCGAAGCGGCTGAAGTGGCATTGCGCGATGCAGCCCGCGCCAGTGGCATCGCCGACTACCAACTGGTGATACGCCAGGGTCGCGCCGCCAATACCGTGACCCAGGCGGTGCAGGAGCTGGGCGCCGACCTGCTGGTGATCGGTGCGCACCATCAGCAGCTGCTCGAGCGTTTCGACGGCACCACACTGGAGCGCATCGCCCGGCATTGCCGCGCGCCGATCCTGCTGGCCGTGGAGGAGTCCGCCGCGCCTTACACCAAGGCCTTGGCCGGGCTGGACCTGTCGCACTGCTCCTGCCAGGCCTGGCGCGCCGGCTACCGCCTGCTGGAGCCCGCCGCCGAGCTGCTGGCGCTCAACGCCTACCAGCCGGGCAAGAAGGCCGGCCGCGCCGACAGCCACCTGGAGACGCAGCGCGAACTGTTGCGCCAGGCGCTGCAGGACGAGCGCAATCACGTACCGAGCACGGGGCCGCAGCTACTCTGCGCAGTGCAACAGGGCACAGCCCAGCAGGCGCTGGAAACGGCATTGCGGGAGTGGTCGCCCGACCTGTTGATACTCGGCAGCCGCAGCCGCAGCCGCGGCGCCATCGAGCAGGCCATGCTGGGCAGCTCGACGCGCTATTTCCTGCGCCGGCCACCCTGTGATGTGCTGATCAGCCAGTAACCGCTCAGGCTTCCAGCAGGTTGTGCAGTTCGACGAACTGCTGGGTCAGCTTGTGCCGCGGTTCGAGGAAGATCAGCGGGGTGCACGCCTGGTGCGACTCGCGCATCTTCACCGAACTCATCAGGTAGACCGGCAACACCGGCAGCTCCTCTTCCACCAGCTCATCCAGCAGTTGCTGCGGCAGCGTGGCGCGCGGCTGGAACTGGTTGACCACGATGCCTTCGACTTCCAGGTCTTCGTTGTGGTCCTCCTTCAGTTCTTCGATCTCCTGCAGCAGGCCATAAAGCGCCTGGCGGGAAAAGCTGTCGCAATCGAAGGGAATCAGGCAGCGATCGGCGGCGATCAGCGCAGAAACGGTGTAGAAGTTCAGCGCCGGCGGAGTATCCAGGTAGATCCTGTCGTAGTCTTCGGCGAGCTCGTCCAGCAGTTTGCGCAGCTTGTTGATCTTGTGCTTCTGCTCGAGCTTGGGCTGCAGATCAGCGAGCTCCGCGCTGGCGGTGACGATGTGCAGGTTGTCGAAGGGGGTCTCGTAGATGTCCACCTTGCCCTTGCGGCTGAAGGGGCCGGAGGCCAGCGTCTGCTTGAAGAAGTCGGCGATGCCCACGGGCACGTCTTCGCCGGTCAGGCCGGTGAGGTAATGAGTGGAGTTGGCCTGGGCATCCAGGTCCACCAGTAACGTCCGGTAGCCCTCCGCCGCACTCACCGCCGCCAGGTTGCAAGCGATGCTCGACTTGCCGACCCCGCCCTTCTGATTGAACACCACGCGTCGCATCAGCCATCCCTCCAGGAACATTCGAGTGCTGGGGGATTCTATGCAAAGCCCATGACAAGGGCGAGCGACCATTTCGAGTTGCTACCGCTCGACGGCTACCGACGAGCCCACCAAGTATCGCAACGGTAAACTGCCGCTATCCGGCGGCCTGCGGCGCCGTCGCTCATGGGACATGGCCCCTTACCTGTCGACCGCCGAGATCACCGTGCGCGACCCTTCGCGGGAGTTGGTCGGCCACGCCGAGTATCACCTGCGGGCCAAGGGCGGCCTGTCGATGATGAAGTGGCAGGGCACCAAGGCCAAGATGGACCCGGTGATCGACGAACTGCTGGCCGGCACCCGCGTCGCTGCTGCGCCCACCATCGCAGCGCAGCGTGGTGCAGCCGGCGACCAGGGAGACCGCAGGCCTGTCGCGCGACGAGCAGATCCAGGCGCTGCAGCTGGAGAACCTCGACTACGTCGAGTACCAGCGGCGCTACCAGCAGATCCTGCAGAACACCGCTCCCTGAACCCTCAGCCAGCCCTGCCGGCCTGGACTTCCTGGGTCACCAGGTCGAAGAACGACTGCGCCAGGCGCGACGTCTCGTTGCGCCGGCGCACCAGCCACACCGAACTGGTCGCGCCCGGATCGCTCAAGGTGCGGTAGACCACACCGTCCACCCGCGTACGGCGGAACGAGGCCGGCAGCATCGACACTCCCAACCCCGCCGCCACCAGGCCGATGATGGTCATCGCCTCGCCCGCCTCCTGGGCGATGCGCGGGCTGAAGCCGGCCTGCCGCGACAGCGCCATCAACTGGCTGTATAGACCCGTGCCGTAGCTGCGCGGGAAGAATACAAAGGGTTCGTCCGCCAATGCGGCGAACTCCAGCCCCTCCTGGCTGGCCTGCGCCAGCGGATGATCGGCACGCAGCACGGCCACCAGCGGTTCGCTGAACAGCTCCACGGCTTCCAGGGTTTCCGGCAGCGGGATCGGCCGAATCAGACCGACCTGCACACGCTCTTCCAGCAACGCCTGCACCGCCTGCCCGCTGCTCAGCTCCTGCAGGTCCAGGTGTACGTCCGGGTAGGCCTGGCGGAAAGCCAGGATCGCGCGCGGGATGCTGGAGGTGAACGGAGCCGAAGCGGTGAAGCCGACCTTCAGCTCGCCGATCTCACCCTGGTGCGCACGGCGAGCCAGCAGCACGGCGCGGTCCACCTGCTGCAGTACCTGTCGGGCCTCGTCGAGAAACAGCTTGCCGGCCTCGGTCAGCGCCACCCGTCGATTGGTGCGCTCCAGCAGGCGCGCACCGATCTCTTCCTCCAGCGCCTGGATCTGCTGGCTCAGCGGCGGCTGGGAAATCCCCAGTTGCTCGGCGGCGCGGCCGAAGTGCAGCTCTTCCGCCACGGCGATGAAATAACGCAGGTGTCGCAGTTCCATGTTTCCCCCTGCTGGAGCGCCGGTGTTCCGGGCTAGGTAGGAGCGGACTTCGTCCGCGATGGGGTGAATCCCGTGCCGTGCGGTTCGCGAGCAAGAACTAGGCATCCCCCTCGCTCCTACAGATTGGCGATGAAGCGCTCTTCGCAGGAGCGAACTTGCTCGCGAACCAGGTGTGAACCGACATCACAGGCGTTTGATTCGTAAAACGAATCAAACGTGTCGATTAATATATTGGAAATAATAAAGCCCGCTCCTTATCCTTTCCACACAAGCCCAATAACGACTACCAACCTGCTCCCTGCCTGGCCGCGCGGGCCCTTGCCGCCATTCCAGGCTCTCCTGCTTTTACCAACCTGAGGTGTGTCGTGAGTCAACCTGCCCTGCGGGCTTTGCGGGAAGAACATCCTATGGCGGCCGAGCCGTCGGTCGTACCAGAGCCGTCCGCCGCCAACGATCCGGCCGAACTGCTACCTGATCTGCGCGAAAGCGCGCGCGAAGCCAACGGCGACCTGGTGCGCGTCGTCGAGGAAATCGAAACCTACATCGAGAAAGGCACCCCGGCCTTCATGCGCACCTCGCTGGCGCTGTTCTCCGGTGGCTTCGCCACCTTTGCCCTGCTCTATTGCGTGCAGCCGATGATGCCGGTGCTGTCGAAAGCGTTCGACCTGACCGCCGCACAAAGCAGCCTGGTGCTGTCGATCTCCACCATCACCATGGCCTTCGGCCTGCTGGTCACCGGGCCGATCTCCGACGCCATCGGGCGCAAGTCGATCATGGTCGCTTCGCTGATCCTCGCCGCCCTGTTCACCATCGGCAGCTCGCTGATGCCGACCTGGCACGGCGTGCTGGCCATGCGCGCGTTGCTCGGCCTGTCGCTCAGCGGCCTGGCGGCGGTGGGCATGACCTACCTCTCCGAGGAAATTCACCCACAGCACATCGGGCTGTCCATGGGGCTGTACATCGGCGGCAACGCCATCGGCGGCATGAGCGGCCGGTTGATCAGCGGCGTACTGGTGGACTACGTGAACTGGCACGTGGCGCTGGCCACCCTGGGCGTGCTCGCCCTGGCTGCAGCGCTGCTGTTCTGGCGCATCCTCCCCGAATCGAAAAACTTCCGTCCCGCACCGCTCAAGCCGCGCCGGCTCATCGCGGGCTTCACCGGGCACTTCCGCGATGCCGGCCTGCCCTGGCTGTTCCTCGAGGCATTCCTGCTGATGGGCGCCTTCGTCACCCTGTTCAACTACATCGGCTACCGTCTGCTGGCGGAGCCCTATCACCTGAGCCAGGCCATCGTCGGCGTGCTCTCGGTGGTCTACCTGTCGGGCATCTACAGCTCGGCGTGGGTCGGTTCGCTGGCCGACAAGCTGGGCCGGCGCAAGGTGCTCTGGGCGATGATCGCGCTGATGCTCGGTGGCGTGCTGATCACCCTGCTGCAACCGCTGGCGGTGGTCCTGGTCGGCCTGCTGATCTTCACCTTCGGCTTCTTCGGCGCGCACTCGGTGGCCAGCAGCTGGATCGGCCGCCGCGCCTTGAAGGCGAAGGGCCAGGCCTCCTCGCTGTACCTATTCAGCTACTACGTCGGCTCCAGCGTGGCCGGTACCGCCGGCGGGGTGTTCTGGCACCAGTACGGCTGGAACGGTGTGGGCCTGTTCATCGCCAGCCTGCTGGGGATCGGCCTGCTGGTGGCCCTGCACCTGGCTCGGCTACCAGTGTTACCTCGCGACATCCCCGCACCGGGCAAGAATGGGTAGTTTCTACACACGAAGAAATTTTCATGCCTGAAAACGACATGGAACGGTCGTGCAAAGACATTAATCTCAGATCCGATAACGCCTGCTCGGCGGGCGTTGTAGGATAAATTCCCAAACTACGACTTAAGTCGTAACAAGATGTGGCGCGATCCTTGCGTTCACAATGTTGAACGACTTGTTGGAATCCTGAAACGGACCTCGACTCCCGCAGTACGCAATTCCCTCCGTAGTTGTAGGTAAAGCATGAGCAGCACCCCCTCTTCCGGGCTCTCCCAGGGCCTGCAGAATCGTCACGTCACGATGCTTTCGATTGCCGGCGCCATTGGCGCAGGCCTGTTCGTAGGCTCCGGCCACGCCATCGCCGAAGCCGGCCCGGCCGTCATGATTTCTTATCTGATCGCCGGCCTGCTGGTGGTCCTGGTGATGCGCATGCTGGCCGAAATGGCCGTCGCGCAACCGGACAGCGGCTCCTTCTCCACCTACGCCGACCGCGCCATCGGCCACTGGGCCGGTTTCACCATCGGCTGGTTGTACTGGTGGTTCTGGGTCCTGGTGATTCCGCTGGAAGCCAATGCCGCCGCGGCCATCATCCACGCCTGGTTCCCCGGCGCGCCGATCTGGGTGCTGGCCTTCCTGATCACCTCCGCGCTGACCGTGACCAACCTGTTCAGCGTGAAGAACTACGGTGAGTTCGAGTTCTGGCTGGCATTGATCAAGGTCGTCTCGATCATCGCCTTCCTGGTGCTGGGCTGCGCGGCCATCTTCGGCTTCTCGCCCAACAGCGAGGTCTCCGGCATCGGCCACCTGACCAGCGAAGGCTTCCTGCCCAAGGGCTGGGGCGCCGTGCTCGCGGCGCTGCTGACCACCATGTTCTCCTTCATGGGCTCGGAAATCGTCACTATCGCCGCCACCGAGTCCAAGGACCCGGAACAGCAGATCACCCGCGCCACCAACTCGGTGATCTGGCGTATCGCGCTGTTCTACCTGCTGTCGATCCTGATCGTAGTCTGCCTGGTGCCGTGGAACGACCCGCGCCTGGTGAGCATGGGCTCCTACCAGACCGTTCTGGAACACCTGCACATCCCTTACGCCAAGCTGATCGTCGATATCATCGTCCTCGTCTCGGTAACCAGCTGCCTCAACTCGGCGCTCTACACCGCTTCGCGCATGATGTACTCGCTGAGCAAGCGCGGTGACGCACCGAAGATCGCCCAGGTGACCAGCGCCAGCCGCACTCCGGTCTACGCCGTGCTGCTGTCCACCGCCATGGCCTTCCTGTGCACCTTCGCCAACTATCTGGCCCCGGCCGAAGTGTTCAACTTCCTGCTGGCCAGCTCCGGCGCCATCGCCCTGCTGGTGTACCTGGTGATCGCCATGTCGCAGCTGCGCATGCGCAAGAAGCTGCTCGCCCAGGGCCACCAGTTGAAGCTGAAGATGTGGCTGTTCCCCTGGCTGACCTGGGCAGTGATCATCTTCATCGTCGGCGCCCTGGCGATCATGCTGATCCGCCCGGATCACCGCATGGAAGTTGTTGCCACCACCCTGCTGACCGTTGTGGTGGTCTGCTCCGGCCTGCTGGTGTCCAACCGCCGCAAGGCCCAGCGCGCCGCCGGCCTGGTGGGCGATGCTGCGTGATGCGCTCTGATGGGGCTTGAGGCTCCATGAGGGAATGAAAAAGCCCCGCTTCTGAGCGGGGCTTTTTTTCATTGCAGCATGATCCATTGTGCCGTTCAGGCCGATCGCGGACAGAGTCCGCTCCCACGCGCGGATTGGCATGCGCGATTCGCCGGTGGGGCCTTTGCCAGATCGGTTCGCGAGCAAGCTCGCTCCTACAGGCTAGGCCCGCCGCGCTCTTCGTAGGAGCGAGCTTGCTCGCGAACCGCGGAGCCTGAAACGAAAAAGCCCCGCATCCGCGGGGCTTTTTCAGTTCGGCGTCAGGCTCAGTGGTACTGCGCCGACAGCTCGTGCACGGCCTCGAAGAAGGCACCGGCATGGGCCGGGTCGACTTCCGGGGTGATGCCATGGCCGAGGTTGAACACGTGGCCATTGCCGTTACCGAAGGCACCGAGGATGCGCGCGACTTCAGCGCGGATGGCGTCCGGCTTGGCATAGAGCACCGCCGGGTCCATGTTGCCCTGCAGGGCAACCTTGTCACCGACGCGGGCGCGGGCACTGCCAATATCGCAGGTCCAGTCCAGGCCCAGGGCTTCGGCGCCGGTATTGGCCATGGACTCCAGCCACAGGCCGCCGCCCTTGGTGAAGAGGATCACCGGCACGCGGCGCCCTTCGTGTTCGCGGATCAAACCGTCGACGATCTTCTGCATGTAGGCCAGGGAGAACTCCTGGTAGGCCGCCGCCGACAGCGCACCACCCCAGGAATCGAAGATCTGCACCGCCTGTGCGCCGGCAAGAATCTGGCCGTTCAGGTAGCTGGTGACCGACTGCGCCAGCTTGTCCAACAGCGCGTGCAGGGCCTGCGGGTTGTCGTAGAGCATCGCCTTGGTTTTGCGGAAGTCGCGACTGGAGCCGCCTTCGACCATGTAGGTGGCCAGGGTCCAGGGACTGCCGGAGAAGCCGATCAGCGGCACACGGCCATTCAGCTCGCGGCGGATGGTGCGCACGGCGTCCATCACGTAACCCAGGTCCTTCTCCGGATCGGGGACCGGCAGGGCGTCGATGTCGGCCTGGGTGGTCACGACTTTCTTGAAGCGCGGGCCTTCGCCGGTCTCGAAGTACAAACCCTGGCCCATGGCATCGGGAATGGTGAGGATGTCGGAGAAGAGGATCGCCGCGTCCAGCTGCGGATAACGGTCCAGCGGCTGCAGGGTCACTTCGCAAGCCATCTGCGGGTTCATGCACAGGCTCATGAAGTCACCGGCCTTGGCGCGGGTGGCGCGGTACTCCGGCAGGTAGCGGCCGGCCTGGCGCATCATCCAGACAGGGGTGACATCGACGGGCTGCTTGAGCAGGGCACGAAGGAAGCGATCGTTCTTCAGGGCAGTCATAACGGCATCCGGAAAAAAAGTGCGGGCATTTTCGCAAAGCCCAAACGAAAAGGCACGGCGGGTGCCGTGCCTTTCGTCCATCGCGGCATTCTGCCGCAGCGGGATGTGCTTTTCGCAGGAGCGAGCTTGCTCGCGAATGGCCCCGCTGCGGGGCAAGTTCGCGAGCAAGCTCGCTCCTACAGGGCCGGCATCAGACGCCCAGGTAGTCGAGGATACCTTCGGCTGCCGTGCGGCCTTCGAAGATCGCCGTCACCACCAGGTCGGAACCACGGACCATGTCGCCACCGGCGAAGATCTTCGGGTTGCTGGTCTGGTGCTTGAACTGCGAAGCAGCCGGGGCGATGACGCGGCCCTGGCTGTCGATTTCCACCTGGTGCTGGTCGAACCAAGGCGCCGGGCTCGGGCGGAAGCCGAAGGCGATCAGCACGGCTTCGGCCGGGATGATTTCCTCGGAACCCGGGATCGGCTCGGGGCTGCGACGGCCACGGGCGTCCGGCTCGCCGAGACGGGTCTCGACCACCTTCACGCCCTCCACCTTGTCCTCGCCGACGATGGCGATGGGCTGGCGGTTGAAGAGGAACTTCACGCCTTCTTCCTTGGCGTTCTTCACCTCTTTGCGCGAGCCGGGCATGTTCTCTTCGTCACGGCGGTAGGCGCAGGTCACGCCCTTGGCGCCTTGGCGGATCGAGGTGCGGTTGCAGTCCATCGCGGTGTCGCCACCGCCCAGCACCACGACGCGCTTGCCCTTCATGTCGACAAAGTCTTCCGGCGACTTCTCGAAGCCCAGGTTGCGGTTCACGTTGGCGATCAGGAAGTCCAGCGCATCGTGCACGCCGGGCAGGTCCTCGCCGGGGAAGCCGCCTTTCATGTAGGTGTAGGTGCCCATGCCCATGAACACGGCATCGTACTCATCGAGCAGTTGCTCCATGGTCACGTCCTTGCCGATCTCGGTGTTCAGGCGGAACTCGATGCCCATGCCGGTGAAGACTTCGCGACGGCGCGAGAGCACCTGCTTCTCCAGCTTGAACTCGGGGATGCCGAAGGTCAGCAGGCCGCCGATTTCCGGGTTCTTGTCGAACACCACCGGAGCCACGCCGTTGCGCACCAGCACATCGGCACAGCCCAGGCCCGCCGGGCCCGCGCCGATCACGGCGACGCGCTTGCCGGTGGGCTTGACCTTGGACATGTCCGGGCGCCAGCCCATGGCGAAGGCGGTGTCGGTGATGTACTTCTCCACCGAGCCGATGGTGACCGCGCCGAAGCCGTCGTTCAGGGTGCAGGCGCCTTCGCACAGGCGATCCTGCGGGCACACCCGGCCGCAGACTTCCGGCAGGGTGTTGGTCTGGTGGGACAGTTCGGCGGCGGCGAGGATGTTGCCCTCGGAGACCAGCTTCAACCAGTTGGGGATGAAGTTGTGTACCGGGCACTTCCATTCGCAGTACGGGTTGCCGCAGCCCAGGCAACGGTGGGCCTGGTCAGCCGCCTGCTGCGGCTTGAACAGGTCGTAGATTTCCACGAACTCGCGCTTGCGCTGGCGAAGAAGCTTTTTCTTCGGATCCTTGCGCCCGACTTCGATGAACTGGAAGTCATTGTTAAGACGTTCAGACATTTTCAGACCTCATCAAACTTCAGGCGCTTATTGCGGGTTGGCACGAGTGCTGGAGAGCAGGGAACCGAGGCTGGCGGCCTTCGGTTTCACCAGCCAGAACCGACGCAGGTAGTCGTCGAGGTTCTCCAGCAGATGTGCGCCCCACTCGCTCGCCGTTTCCGCCACGTACTCGACCAGCACCTTGCGCAGGTGGCTGCGCTGGGCTTCCATCGCTTCGCCGCTGATCCGCTGGATTTCCACCAGCTCATGGTTCACGCGGTCGACGAAGGTGTTGTCCAGGTCGAGGACATAGGCGAAGCCGCCGGTCATGCCGGAGCCGAAGTTGTAGCCGGTCTTGCCCAGAACGCAGATGAAACCGCCGGTCATGTATTCGCAGCAGTGGTCACCGGTGCCTTCCACGACGGCATGGGCGCCGGAGTTACGCACGCCGAAACGCTCGCCCGCGGTACCGGCGGCGAACAGCTTGCCGCCAGTGGCGCCGTACAGACAGGTGTTGCCGACGATGGCCGACTCCTGCGACTTGAACGGGCTGCCCTTGGGCGGGGTGACGACCAGCTTGCCGCCGGTCATGCCTTTGCCCACATAGTCGTTGGCGTCGCCTTCCAGGTACAGGTGCAGGCCGCCGGCGTTCCACACGCCGAAGCTCTGGCCAGCAGTGCCCTTGAAGCGGAAGGTGATCGGCGCCTTGGCCATGCCCTGGTTGCCGTGAACCTTGGCGATTTCGCCGGAAATCCGCGCGCCGATGGAACGGTCGCAGTTGCAGATATCCAGCTCGTACTCGCCGCCCTTGGCGCCTTCGATGGCGCCGCGGGCCAGGTCGACCATCTTCTCGGCCAGCAGGCCCTGGTCGAACGGGGGGTTCTTCTCGACTTCGCAGAACTGCGGCTTCTCGGCCGGGATCAGGTCGCTGCCCAGCAGCGGCGTGAGGTCGAGGTTGCCCTGCTTGGGCGTCTCGCCCGGCAGGATTTCCAGCAGGTCGGTGCGGCCGATCAGTTCTTCCAGGCTGCGCACGCCGAGCTTGGCCAGCCATTCACGGGTCTCGCTGGCAATGAAGGTGAAGAAGTTCACCACCATGTCCACGGTGCCAATGAAGTGGTCCTTGCGCAGCTTGTCATTCTGAGTGGCAACGCCGGTGGCGCAGTTGTTCAGGTGGCAGATGCGCAGGTACTTGCAGCCCAGGGCGATCATCGGCGCGGTACCGAAGCCGAAGCTCTCGGCGCCGAGGATGGCGGCCTTGATGACGTCCAGGCCGGTCTTCAGGCCGCCGTCGGTCTGCACGCGAACCTTGCCGCGCAGGTCGTTGCCGCGCAGGGTCTGGTGCGCCTCGGCGAGGCCCAGTTCCCACGGCGAGCCGGCGTACTTGATGGAGGTGATCGGCGAGGCGCCGGTACCGCCGTCGTAGCCGGAGATGGTGATCAGGTCGGCGTAGGCCTTGGCCACGCCAGCGGCGATGGTGCCCACGCCCGGTTCGGACACCAGCTTCACCGAGACCAGCGCCTGCGGGTTGACCTGCTTGAGGTCGAAGATCAGCTGGGCGAGGTCTTCGATGGAATAGATGTCGTGGTGCGGCGGCGGCGAGATCAGGGTCACGCCGGGGACCGCATAGCGCAGGCGGGCGATCAGGCCGTTGACCTTGCCGCCGGGCAGCTGGCCGCCCTCACCGGGCTTGGCGCCCTGGGCCACCTTGATCTGCAGGACTTCGGCATTGACCAGGTATTCCGGGGTCACGCCAAAGCGGCCGGTGGCCACCTGCTTGATCTTCGAGCTTTTCAGCGTGCCGTAGCGCGCCGGGTCTTCGCCACCCTCACCGGAGTTGGAGCGACCGCCCAGGCGGTTCATCGCCTCGGCCAGTGCTTCGTGGGCCTCCGGCGACAGCGCGCCAAGGGAAATACCGGCGGCGTCGAAGCGCTTGAAGATGGACTCCAGCGGCTCGATCTCGTCCAGGCTCAGCGGCTGGTCGACGGTCCTCACCTTGAGCAGGTCGCGCAGCATGGAGACCGGACGGCTGTCCACCAGCCCGGTGTACTCCTTGAACCTGGCGTAGTCGCCCTGCTGCACGGCGGCCTGCAGGGTGTTCACCACGTCCGGGTTGTAGGCATGGTACTCGCCGCCGTAGACGAATTTCAGCAGGCCGCCCTGCTGGATTGCCTTGCGGTTGTTCCAGGCTTCGTTGGCCAGCAGCTTCTGCTCGTTTTCGATGTCGAGGAAGCGCGCGCCCTGGATGCGGCTCGGGGTGCCCGGGAAGCACAGGCCGGTGACTTCGTCGGCCAGGCCGATGGCTTCGAACAGCTGGGCGCCACGGTAGGAGGCGATGGTGGAGATACCCATCTTCGACAGGATCTTCAGCATCCCCTTGGAGATGCCCTTGCGGTAATACTTGAAGACCTCGTAGAGGTCGCCCAGCACTTCGCCGGTGCGGATCAGATCGGCCAGCACCTCGTAGGCGAGGTACGGGTAGACCGCGGACGCACCGAAGCCCACCAGCACCGCGAAGTGGTGCGGGTCACGGGCAGTGGCGGTTTCCACCAGGATGTTGGAGTCGCAACGCAGACCGGTCTGTACCAGACGGTGGTGCACGGCGCCGACGGCCAGGGCCGCATGCACCGGCAGCTTGCCGGGGGCGATCTGACGGTCGGACAGCACCAGCAGCACCTTGCCGGCGCGTACGGCTTCCTCGGCCTGGTCGGCGATGTTGCGCACGGCCGTTTCGAGGCCGACGGACTCGTCGTAGTTCAGGTCGATGTGGTGCAGGTCGAAGCCCGGACGCTCCAGGTTCATCAGGGTCCGCCACTTGGCCGGGGAAATCACCGGGGTGGTCAGGATCGCCTGGTTGGCGTGGTGCGGGGACTCTTCGAAGATGTTCTGCTCGATGCCCAGACAGGTTTCCAGGGACATCACGATCGCTTCGCGCAGCGGGTCGATCGGCGGGTTGGTGACCTGCGCGAAGACCTGGCGGAAGTAGTCGTAGGGCGAACGGATACGTTTGGACAGCACCGCCATCGGGGTGTCATCGCCCATCGAACCGACCGCTTCCTGGCCCTGCTCGGCGAGCGGGCGCAGCACCTGGTCACGCTCCTCGAAGGTGACCTGGAACATCTTCATGTACTGCTTGAGCTGGTCGCCGTCGTAGCTGGCCACGCCCTGGTCATCGTCCAGGGTGGCCTGAATGCGCAGCGCGCTCTGGCGCAGCCACTGCTTGTACGGGTGGCGCGACTTCAGACGGTTGTCGATGTCATCGGTCTGCAGCAGCTGGCCGGTCTCGGTGTCCACCGCGAGGATCTGGCCCGGGCCGACGCGGCCCTTGGCGATGACGTCCTCGGGCTTGTAGTCCCACACGCCGATTTCCGAGGCGAGGGTGATGTAGCCGTTCTTGGTGGTGACCCAGCGCGACGGGCGCAGGCCGTTGCGGTCGAGCAGGCAGACGGCATAGCGGCCGTCGGTCAGCACGACGCCGGCGGGGCCGTCCCACGGCTCCATGTGCAGCGAGTTGAATTCATAGAACGCGCGCAGGTCGGCGTCCATGGTCTCGACGTTCTGCCAGGCCGGCGGAATGATCATGCGCAGGCCACGGAACATGTCCATGCCGCCGGTGACCATCAGCTCGAGCATGTTGTCCATGCTGGAGGAGTCGGAACCCACGCGGTTGACCAGCGGGCCGAGCTCGTCGAGATCGGGCATCCACTCGTTGGCGAACTTGGCGCGACGGGCCTGGGCCCAGTTGCGGTTGCCGGTGATGGTGTTGATCTCGCCGTTGTGCGCCAGCAGGCGGAACGGCTGGGCCAGCGGCCATTTCGGCAGGGTGTTGGTCGAGAAGCGCTGGTGGAAGACGCAGATGGCCGTCTTCAGGCGCTCGTCGGAGAGGTCCGGATAGAAGGCGGCGAGGTCCGCCGGCATCATCAGGCCCTTATAGATGATGGTCTTGTGCGAGAAGCTGCAGATGTAGTGGTCGGCATCCTCGGCGTTGGCCACGGAGGAGCGGCGACGGGAGCTGAACAGCTTGACCGCGAATTCCTGGTCGGACAGGCCTTCACCGCCGATGAACACCTGCTCGATCTGCGGCAGGCGCTCCAGCGCCAGGCGACCCAGGACGCTGGTGTCGATCGGCACCTTGCGCCAGCCGACCAGCTTCAGGCCGGCGCGCTCGATCTCGCGATTCATGTTCGCGCGGGCGGCCTCGGCTTTCACCGGGTCCTGGTTGAAGAAGACCATGCCCACGGCGTACTGGCCGGGCAGCTCGGTCGCGAAGGACTCCTTGGCCACGGCGCGCAGGAACTGGTCGGGCTTCTGGATCAGCAGCCCACAGCCGTCCCCGGTTTTCCCGTCCGCGTTGATCCCACCTCGGTGGGTCATGCAGGTCAGTGCTTCGATGGCGGTTTGCAGAAGTTCGTGGCTTGCCTCGCCCGTCATATGGGCGATCAGACCGAATCCGCAGTTATCCTTGAACGTCTCAGGATGGTACAGACCTGCTTTCATAGGGAACTCTCACCGGCAAAACTTTTATAAATTCCAGGGTCTGCTGACGTTTCGCCATCGCCCTGTTTCGCCGTGCAGGCTCGTTTCCCGCGCACCCTAAAGGCTCGGGCCGCATCTATCGTGCAGCGCCGCTTACGCCCCTGGTTCACCTGGAATGACCGTTCCGCGCGAGTTGCCACGTCTTACCCAACGTAGCGGCGGTTCCGGCCCTGGCCATGACGAAACGTCAGCAGACCCTCTTCAAGCACTTCGCCTGTCTACCCGCTCAAGCGGCGGTTTCCGATAGGCAAAGGGAGGTCATTGTACACACGGGGAAAGCGACGTCACTGAATTTTTTTGACGCACTGCTGACACCCGATGTCGCATTTTTATAAGAATGCGACAAAAGAAACAAGCCAATAAAAAAGCCGAGCCCCAGGCTATGGGGCTCGGCTTTTTCAGTATTGCGACAGTGCGACCTTTCAGCGCGCCCCGGCGATGTCCTGCTGGATGCTGGAGAAGGGGCGAGCCCAGGGCTTGGAGGCCTGGATCTTCGCCGGCAGCTTCTTGATCGCGGCCTGGGCGGCATTGCGGTCAGCGAAGTTGCCGTACGTCACCACATAGAACGGCTTGCCCTGCAGGTTCTTGCGGAAGTAGCGGTAGTCGCCACCGCCCTGCTGGCTGATGAAGGCCTTGGCGCTGGCTTCGGAGCCGGTGCCCAGCACCTGCACGGAGTAGCGCGACCCGGCCTGGGACTGATACCAGCTGCTGCCGCCGGCGCTGCCGCTGGCCGCGGCGGGCTTGCTGGCGGCGGTCGCCGGCTTGGCACTGGCAACGGTGGTGGCAGGTTTTGGCGGTGCCGGCTTGGCAGTCTGGACAGGCTTGGCCGGTGCAGTGGCGGCAGGCTTGGCCGGTTCCGGGCGCGGAGTGGGCGCAGGAGTCGGAGCCGGCTGGATGGCAACCTGCTGCTGGACGGGAGCCGCCGGCACAGGATTGAGCGGCTTCGGACCATTGTTCGCCAGCGGGGTCACCGGCGGCGCGGTGGTGGTCACGGTTGGCGGGATGGCTGCGGACGGCATGGCGCCCTCGTCGGAGTCTTCCTGACCGCCGGCCTGGGCCAAGGGCTCGCGGATCACCGGCTGACTATCACCCACCAGAGGGAGCGGCACCGGCTGATTGGAACCGGCGAACTCGACAGACGGGCTGCCACCCTGAGCATCCGGTTGCGGCGCCGTGCCATTACCCAGCGGCAGCTGCGACGAAGTCTGCGCAGCGGTGTTGCTGGCAGTCTCCGGCTTGGTGGTCTTGCCCTGCATGAACCAGGCAGCGATGACGCCGATGGCGACCACACCGAGGATCGCCAGGTGCTTCTTCGGCAGCTTGAAGCCGGTACCGGCCGCTTTACGCTCGCCGCTGCGATCCGCCAGCATCGCCTCGATCATGGCATCGCGAGCGGTCTGATTGATTGCACCCGGCCAGCCACCGGATTGTTCGTGGATGTCAGCCAGCAGGTCGGCCGAGATCAGCTCGATGCCCTGCCCCGCGCCCTCCAGGCGCTGCGCGAGGTACTCGCGGGTTTCTTCCTCGCTGTAGGGCTGCAGTTCGATGGCGTGGAAGCGCTCCTCGCCTTCGGACAGGACTTCCAGGCGCGACAGCAGCTCGGGCTCGCCGAAAAGGAAGACGTGCAGACGCGCTTCGGAGTTGCCGGCAGCCAGCAGCAGCAGGACTTCGAGGGCGTCGTCGCGCAGTTGCTCGGCGTCGTCCACCAGCAGATAAACGTCCTGCCCGGTGATCGCCAACTGGGCGACCTTGGCGAGGATCGCCTCGATACTGGTCTGGGTGATGCCCAGGCCTTGTGCGAGTTGCCGCAGCAGAGTGGCTTCGTCGGTCACCGAGCGACCGGAAATCACCACACTGGAGACGGCGTCCTTGTTGGTACTGGCCACCAGCGCCTGGCGCAGCAGCGTCTTGCCGCTGCCCAGCGGGCCGGTGACAGCCAGCAGCAGGTGGCTGTAGCGCGCCAGGTGGTGCAGCTGACCCAGTACGGGCTTGCGCTGCGCCGGGAAGAACTTGAAGCCCGGGACCCGCGGTGCGAACGGATCGTGGCTGAACTGGTAGTGGGCCAGGAAGGCCTCATCGGCATGCAAGCTGGACATGGGACCTCAGTGTTCTCCTGCCTGACCGACCAGTGTCTGGTAGTCAGCGCGCAGTGTTTCTTCCAGAATCTCACGGGGGAATTCGGCGGTCACGACCGCGCCCCCCAGCCCTTGGAGCAATACCAGACGCAAACGGCCATCGAGCACTTTCTTGTCGACAGCCATGTGCTCGAGAAAATGCTCGGCGTTCATTTCCTGCGGCGGGACCACCGGCAGCTTCGCCGCGGCAAGCAGGCGGATTCCGCGGTCGAGCTCGGCCTTTGTCAGCCATCCCAGCCGATGCGACATCTCAAGTGCCATCACGGTTCCCGCACCTACTGCTTCACCGTGCAGCCAGACGCCATAACCCATGTGGGTCTCGATGGCGTGGCCGAAGGTATGGCCCAGGTTGAGTGTGGCGCGCACGCCGGTTTCCTTCTCGTCGGCGCCGACCACGCGGGCCTTGGCCGCACAGGAGCGCTCGATGGCTTCGGTCAGGGCGGTGGGCTCCAACGCCAGGAGATTATCCATGTGCGCTTCCAGCCAGGTGAGGAAGGGCTCGTCGCAGATGAAGCCGTACTTGATCACTTCCGCCAGGCCCGCCGACAGCTCGCGCGGCGGCAGAGTCTTCAGGGTTGCGGTATCGATGACCACCGCCTGGGGCTGATAGAAGGCCCCGACCATGTTCTTGCCCAGCGGGTGGTTGATGCCGGTCTTGCCACCGACCGAAGAGTCCACCTGGGACAGCAGGGTGGTCGGCACCTGGATGAAGTCAACACCGCGCTGGTAGCAGGCTGCGGCGAAACCGGTCATGTCGCCGATGACGCCACCGCCCAGGGCGATCAGGGTGGTCTTGCGGTCATGGCGCGCGGTCAGCAGGCCATCGAAGATCAGCTGAAGGGTTTCCCACTGCTTGTAGGCCTCGCCGTCGGGGAGCACGACCGTGGTGATCTTATAGCCGGCCAGGGTCTTCTGCAGTCGATCCAGGTACAGCGGCGCGATGGTTTCGTTGGTGACGATGGCTACCTGGCGGCCGCGAATATGCGGCTCGAAGTAGCGCGGATCGTCCAGCAGCCCTTCACCGATGTAGATCGGGTAGCTGCGATCGGCCAGATCGACGTTGAGTGTGCGCATGAAACCCCCAGGCAAGAAAGGGGACTAGGATACCGCAGATTGCAGCGCCGTTAATGGCGCTCAAGCTCACGCAAACGCTCCAGAATCTCCAGGACGACCAGGCGCGGAGGCCGCTCGTC
Organism: Pseudomonas multiresinivorans; assembly: GCF_012971725.1. Taxonomy (NCBI): domain Bacteria; kingdom Pseudomonadati; phylum Pseudomonadota; class Gammaproteobacteria; order Pseudomonadales; family Pseudomonadaceae; genus Pseudomonas; species Pseudomonas multiresinivorans. The sequence continues at coordinate 1,200,315 of NZ_CP048833.1, read as the reverse complement.
GGTTTCGATGATCACATCGGCGATTTCGCGATAAAGCGGGTCGCGCATCTGCATGAGATCACGAAGGATCTGGTCTGGATTGGGCTTCTGCAGCAGCGGGCGATTCTTGTCGCGCGCCGTGCGGGAAATCTGCTGCTCGACCGAGGCGTGCAGGTAGATCACCTTGCCGCCGGCCTTGAGGATGAGCCGATTGGCGTCGCGCATCACCGCGCCGCCACCGGTGGCAATGACCATGCCCCCCTCATCGCACAGCTCGGCAAGCATCGCCTGCTCACGCTCGCGGAAGCCCGCCTCGCCCTCGACATCGAATATCCAGGGGATGTTGGCTCCGCAGCGCTGCTCGATTTCTTTATCCGAATCTTTGAAGACGAGGTGAAGCTCTTTGGCGAGAAGACGCCCGATGGTGCTTTTACCAGCCCCCATCGGGCCTACCAGAATCAAATTGGACACGACATTGATCAACGGCCGACTGCAATGGCCTGATTATTCATGATCCGCGGGGTTAGGAAAACCAGCAGCTCGTTCTTGCTGTCGGTTACCGAATCTCGACGGAACAGTCGGCCCAGCACCGGAACGTCACCCAGGAACGGAACCTTGTCCACGGCTTTGGTCTGGGTGTTGGAGAACACGCCACCGATCACGATGGTCTCGCCATCGTTGACCAGCACCTTGGCATTCACTTCGTTCTTCTTGATCGGCGGAACACCATTGAGCGCATTGGCGAAGTCCGGCTCGTCCTTGTTGACCTTCACTTCCATGATGATGCGGTTGTCCGGCGTGATCTGCGGGGTCACTTCCAAGGCAAGCGCGGCCTCCTTGAAGGATACCGAGGTTGCACCACTGGAGCTGGCTTCCTGGTACGGAATCTCAGTGCCCTTCAGAATCTTGGCGGTCTCTTTGTCGGAAGTGACGACCTTCGGCTGGGAAACGATTTCACCATTTCCGCCCTTCTCCATCGCCGACAGCTGCAGGTCCAGAATGGCATTGTTGGACACGAAGCCGATGCCGATGCCAGAAGTGCTGCTGGTTACACCAAGGTCAACCGAAGGCGTGGGAGAATCGTTGGTTGTCGGCAAAGTACAGCCGCCACCACCGAACGGACCGCAGCTGGTGCCGCTATCACCGCCGGTGCCAATGTTTCCGTTCTTGCCCCAACTGGCCCAGTTGCCAAAGGTGAAGGCACCGCCCCAGCGAACCCCAAGGCTTTTGCTGTAGTCGACCGACGCCTCAACGATACGCGCCTCGATCATTACCTGGCGTACCGGAATATCCAGCTGAGCAACGATACGGCGCAGCTCATCCAGTCGATCCTGCGTCTGGTAGGCGATGATGCTGTTGGTACGATCATCTACGGTGATTGATCCACGATTATCACCTTGCGCTGCGGCTGGAGCACCTGGAGCACCCGCACCAGTCACCGAGCTGAACAGTTTGGCGATATCCGATGCCTTGGCGTAGTTGACCTGGATCAGCTCACGGCGCAAGGGGGCCAGTTCGGAAATCTGCTTCTGCGCTTCCAGCTCCTGACGCTCGCGAGCCGCGATTTCGTCAGCCGGCGCAACCAGCAGCACATTGCCGACCTTGCGCTTGTCCAGGCCCTTCGTCTTGAGCACCAGGTCCAGTGCCTGGTCCCAAGGCACATTCTGCAGACGCAGGGTGATGTTGCCCTGCACGGTATCCGATGCCACCAGGTTCAGGTCAGTGAAGTCGGCAATCAACTGCAAGACAGAGCGCACATCGATGTCCTGGAAGTTCAGCGACAGCTTCTCGCCGGTATAGGCAAAGGTGTCTTTCTTGCGCTTCTCGGCATCGTCCTGGGTCAGCGGCTTGATACTGACGGTCATGCGATTGTCGGTCTGATAGACCAGATAGTCATACAGCCCGGTCGGTTCGATCGAGATGCTGGCCTTGTCGCCCGAAGCGGATGCATTGACGAACTGCACCGGCGTGGCGAAGTCCTTCACATCCAGACGAACGCGCAGGTTGTCCGGTAACTGGGTGCGAGGGAAATCCAGACGGATCTTGCCGCCTTGTTCCTGGATATCCGGGCTGACCGTCGGATCGGAGAGATCGATGACGACATTGCCTTCGCCCTGATCGCCGCGCTGGAAATCGACGTTGCGGATTGCCTTGCCGGCCGGAACGTATGGCTTGGCCTGTACAGGCTTGGCAACTGCAGCGGGAGTCGGCGAAGCAGAAGCGTATGAACCGGAAGCAGTACCTGCCCCACCCACCACCACATACAGATTGGCACCTTCGGCGCGCGTGCTGTAAGGCACCAGGGTGGTCAGGTTGACGATCAGCCGGGTACGGTCCTTCGCCTCGACCACGGTCAGGCTGCGTGCATTACCCACACCCAACTCGCGGTTCTTGCTGCCCAGCTTGTTCTGCACGCCCGGCAGATCCAGTGCGATACGCGCAGGCTGCTCGATGGTATAGCCACGCGGCGCGGCCACCGGCTCGTCGAAGCCGAGCTTGAGCTCCACGCGGTCGCCCGGCAGGGCCGCCACGTCAACACTCTGCAGGTTTGCAGCCAGCAGGGTCGGTGCGAATACGGCCGCGAGCACGGAAATGCCCAGGCGGGAAAGCGTTTTATTCATCGTCTGAATCCGTCGTGCAGACTGCTGTTTGTAATCCATGTTCATCCCCGCCCTTAGGAGCGTTCCTTGAGAGTCAGGCTGCGCGGACGTTCCAGCCAGCCACCCTCACCATCAGGAACGATTTCAATCACGTCGATCTTGGCTTCGCTGATCGCAACGATCTTGCCATCGTTACGCCCAAGGTAGTCACCCACCCGCACCCGGTGCACCCCTCCTGCACCTTTGACGAGCGCAAACACCTGACTGTCCTTGCCCAGCGTGCCGACCATTTCGAAGGTCTCGATATTGAAGCCCTCGAGGAACTGCTTGACCCGGGTCTCGTCAGGCTTGATGACCTTGTTGCCCTTCTGCTTGACCGCCAGATCGATCTTCACCGGCGGCTGGAAAGGGCTGCGCAAGGACGCAGCACTGTACGTGAAGGCCTCGTAAGCCTGGAACTTCGGCAGCGGCTCGATGGCACCTTTCGGGCGAGCGCGCACTTCGTCCATGTAGCTCTGCAAGTCGGCAAAGTCGCTTCCCGAGCCACAGCCGTTCAGGGTCAGGAGCAGGAAACTGCAAATGATCAGGCGCCCCCTCATTTCTTCGCTCCTACAGCCGGGACAGTTGCCTTCACGCCCTTGTCGTTGTACCGGTAGGTCTTCGCCAGAATGCTCATGCGCAGCTTCGAGGTGCTGTCCGCGCTCGCCGGCTTGATGTCGAAATCATGCAGCGTCACGATCCGTGGCAGGCTGGCCACACCGCTGACGAAGGTGGCCAGGTCGTGATAGCCACCCACCACACTGATCTGGATCGGCAGCTCGATGTAGAACTGCTGGGTAACTTCCGGCAGCAGCTTGATCTCTTCGAACTCCAGGCCGCTGCCCAAGCCGGTGCGGGTGATGTCTTCCAGCAGCCCAGGCACCTCGGTATCGCTCGGCAGTTGACGCAGCAAGGCACCGAAGGACTCTTCCATCTCCTTCATCTGCACCTTGTAAGCGTCCAGGTTTGCCGCCTGGAAGGCCTTGGTCGAGAACTGCTGCTTGAGGGTCTGCTCTTCCTCGCGATTGCGGTCCAGCTGATCCTGCAGATCCTTCAGGTGAAAGTTGTACCCGAGCGCCAGTACCACAGCCATCACCAGAACGCAGGCGATGAACTTGACCGCTGCCGGCCAGGAGCCGAGGTTGTTCAGGTCAAGATCGTTGATATCGATCTTGCGCAAGCTCTCCAGAGAACTGGCCAGACTCATTTCTTGGCTCCTTGCGCGGCGCTGGTCTTGTTCTGTTCCTCGCCTCCGGGCTGCGTCTGCTGTACGGTCAACTGGAAGACGTTCGCCTGATCCAGCGCGCCCTGGGTGACGGCCTTCACCTCGGTGAGGTTCGGCGACGTCAGCCACTCCGATGCATCCAGGTTACGCATCAGGTTGGAGACGCGATTGTTGGATTCGGCCGCCCCCGCAATGGAAATGGACTTCCCGGACATCTTCAGCTCGGTGAAGAACACGCCATCGGGCAAGGTGCGAACCAGTTGATCAAAGACCCGGCCGATGATCGGGCGGTTGCCCTGCAGGTCCTGGATGATCTTCATCCGTTCCAGCAACTGCTGGCGACGGGTCTTCAGCTCGCTGATCTCCTTGATCCGGGCATCCAGCACGGCGATTTCCTTGCGCAGGAAGTCGTTACGCGCGCTCTGGTTCTCGATTGCCGAATTGAAGTACTGGTCGCCCAGGAAAATCAGAGCCCCGGAAGCCAGCAGCACAGCACCGAGGATCACCAGGAAGCGTTGCTTGCGCTCCTCGCGCAGTTGCTCTCGCCAGGGCAATAAGTTGATGCGTGCCATCAGTCGAAACTCCTCATCGCCAGACCGCAGGCAATCATCAGCGCGGGCGCATCACTGGCCAGCGCACCGGCGTTGACCTTGCCGCTCAGCACCATGTCGGCGAACGGGTTGGCCACCAGGGTCGGAGTACCGATCTTCTGCTGGATCAGGCGATCCAGGTCAGGGATGGACGCAGTGCCACCCGCCAGCAGGATGTAATCCACATCGTTGAACTGACCGGCGGCGAAGAAGAACTGCAAGGAACGGGACACCTGCTGGACCACGGCATCCTTGAACGGTTGCAGCACTTCGCTGTCGTAGTCATCCGGAAGACCGCCCTGCTTCTTGGCAAGGCCCGCTTCCTCGACCGACAGGCCATAGCGACGCTGGATTTCCTCGGTCAACTGGCGCCCACCGAAGAGCTGTTCGCGCGTATAGATAGTGCGACCGTGGTGCAGGACGCTCAGCGTGGTCATGGTGGCGCCGATATCCACCACCGCAACTGTGAGCTCGTCGGCATTGCCGCCCAGCTGGTCTCCCAGCAGACTGAATGCTCGCTCCAGCGCATAGGCTTCGACGTCGACGACCTTGGCCGTCAGACCCGCGAGCGCCAGCGCAGCTTCGCGCACCTCGACGTTTTCCTTGCGGCAAGCAGCAAGAAGAACATCGACGCGCTCTGCGTTGCGCGCAGACGTGCCTTGCACCTCGAAGTCGATCGCGACCTCTTCGAGGGGATAGGGGATGTACTGGTCGGCCTCGATCTTGAGCTGATTCTCCAGCTCGTCGTCCGAGAGTCCGCCGTCCATCTCGATGGTTTTGGTGATGACCGCCGAGCCGGCAACCGCGACCGCAGACGTTTTCACAGCGGTCCGCGCCTTGGCGACCACACGTGACAACGCCTGGCCGACACCCTCCAGCTCAGCGATGTTCTTTTCTACCACTGCATTGGGCGGGAGCGGCTCGACAGCGTAGGCCTCTACCTTGTAGCGGCCTCCAGAGCGGCTCAATTCGAGAAGTTTGACCGAAGTCGAACTGATGTCTATCCCCAGCAGCGTGTTCGCTTTCTTATTGAAGAGCCCTAGCACGACTGATTTCCTATCAGCATCCGAGACTTACGGACGATTTATGTTTTTCCACATTAGATACCAGACTTGACAGCTTCGCAAATGGCTCGCCAGCAAAAAAACTGCTTATAATGTGATCAGCTTTTCCCTTTTTACCGCGCCATCCGCTTAACTCTTTCTTTTCTCTGGAAATCCAAGACCTTCCGATGCGCCTGCTGAAGTTTCTGTGGTGGACTTGCGTCACCATTATTTGTGGAGTGCTGCTCAGTTTCAGCGGCGCCTATCTGTACCTCAGCCCGAACCTCCCTTCCGTGGAGGCCTTGCGCAACGTGCGATTGCAGATGCCGCTGCGCGTGTACAGTGCTGATAACAAATTGATAGCAGAGTTTGGCGAGATGCGCCGAACGCCGATTCGATTTGCTGAAATCCCCCCGGATTTCACCCACGCACTGTTATCGGCTGAAGATGACAATTTCGCCAACCATTATGGCGTGGACGTCAAAAGCCTGATGCGTGCTGCCGCGCAATTATTGAAGACTGGGCACATCCAGACCGGCGGCAGCACCATCACCATGCAGGTCGCGAAGAACTACTTCCTCACCAACGAGCGCAGTTTTTCCCGCAAGATCAACGAGATATTGCTCGCCCTGCAGATCGAGCGCTCGCTCACCAAGGACGAGATCCTCGAGCTCTACGTCAACAAGATCTACCTGGGCAACCGCGCCTACGGCGTGGAAGCCGCCGCTCAGGTCTATTACGGCAAATCCATCAAGGACCTGAGCCTGGCGCAGATGGCGATGATCGCCGGCCTGCCCAAGGCACCGTCGCGTTACAACCCGCTGGCGAATGCCGCGCGCAGCCTGGAACGTCGCAACTGGATTCTCGAGCGCATGCTCAAGCTCGGCTTCATCGACCAGCAGCGCTACCAGGTAGCCATCCAGGAACCGGTCGGCGCGTCCTACCACGTCCAGACTCCGGAGCTGGCCGCCCCCTACATTGCCGAGATGGCACGCGCCGAACTGGTCGGCCGCTTCGGCGGCGACGCCTACACCGAAGGCTATCGCGTCTACACCACCGTACGCAGCGATCTGCAGGAAGACGCCAATACCGCCCTGCGCGAAGGTCTGCAGGATTACGACCAGCGCCACGGCTACCGCGGCCCCGAAACCCGCCTGCCTGGCAAGACCCGCGACGCCTGGCGCCAGGCTATCGCGCAGCAGCGCCCGCTGGGCGGCCTTGAGCCAGCCATCGTCGTCCAGGTCGAGAAAAGCGGTGCCATGGTCATGACCCGCGACGGCAAGGAAGAGGCCCTGAGCTGGGACGGCATGAATTGGGCCCGCCCGTACCTGAGTAACAACAGCATGGGCCGCATGCCCAGCCAGCCCAGCGATGTGGTGCAGGCCGGCGATGTGATTCGCGTGCAACGCAAGGACGACGGCTCGCTGCGCCTGACTCAGGTGCCTGCCGCGCAGAGCGCCCTGGTGTCGCTGAACCCGCAGGACGGCGCGATCATGGCGCTGGTCGGTGGCTTCTCCTTCGAACAGAGCAACTACAACCGCGCCACCCAGGCCCGCCGCCAGCCCGGTTCGAGCTTCAAGCCGTTCATCTACAGCTGCGCACTGGACAACGGCTTCACTGCCGCCTCGCTGATCAACGATGCCCCGGTGGTGTTCTACGACGAGTACCTGGACAAAGTCTGGCGCCCGAAGAACGACACCAATACCTTCCTCGGCCCGATTCCCATGCGCGAAGCGCTCTACAAGTCGCGCAACATGGTCTCGATCCGCATCCTCCAGGCCTTGGGCGTCAACCGCGCGCGCGACTGCATCAGTAAGTTCGGCCTGAACAAGGATGACCTGCCGCCGAACCTGTCCATGGCCCTGGGAACCGCGACCCTGACCCCGATGGAGATCGCCAGCGCCTGGACCGTCTTCGCCAATGGCGGGTTCAAGGTCTCGCCCTATATCGTCCAGCGCATCGAAAGCCGCGACGGCCAGGTGCTGTACCAGGCCAACCCGCCCAGCATTCCCCACGACGGGGAGCAGGTACAGGCGCAGCCGCAACCGGCAGCCACCGACGCCTTCGGCAACGACGACCCGAGCCAGGCCAAGACCGCGATCGAACCGGCCGCAGCCGAACGCGTCCTCGACGCCCGTACCGCGTACATCATGACCAGCATGTTGCAGGACGTGATCAAGCGCGGCACCGGTCGCCGCGCCCTGGCGCTCAAGCGCGACGATCTGGCAGGCAAGACCGGCACCACCAACGAGTCGAAGGACGCCTGGTTCTCCGGCTTCAACGCCGATTTCATGACCACCGTGTGGGTGGGCTTCGACCAGCCGGAAAGCCTCGGCCGCGCCGAATACGGCGGCAACGTTGCCCTGCCGATCTGGATGCGTTACATGGGTGCGGCGCTGAAAGACAAACCGTCGCACGTGCTGCCCGAGCCGCCCGGCCTGGTGAGCCTGCGTATCGACCCGGTCACGGGCCGCGCGGCGCCTCCGGGCACACCAGGCGCGTACTTCGAACTGTTCAAGAACGAGGACACACCTCCTTCAATGAACGAACTGGCACCTGGCAGCTCTCCCGGCAGCGGCATGCCGGCGGACGAAGAAGCGCCGATCGACCTGTTCTGACAGAAAGGCCCCTCCCAGGAGGGGCCTTCTCATTTTCGGGAATCATTCCCGACAAAATCATGGCATTTAGCCAAAGCATTGATTAATCTGGGCTTTGCAGCGGTGAACAACCCCAGGCGACCGACCCCATCCGGCGCGCCAGGGGCTTCCCGCAGCAACTTCATCAGGAGTTTCGAATGCCGCGCCCCCTGTTTGGCTGGCTGTTCTGCCTGATCGTCCTTCTGCTCGGCGTGCCCCTGTTGCGCCTGCTCGCACAGCCACGCTCACTCGAGCCGGCGCCTGACCTCGTCTACCTGGACCAAATGTTTTCCGTGCTGATTGCCAGCGCGGGCCTGGCCGGGTTGTTCATCGCCTTCCTGCTGCGTCTCGCAGGTCGAGTCCTGGTAGCACTGGTGCTGCTCGTGCCGGCCATCATCCTTTGCGCGTGGCACCTGACCCACACCCATCTCGGCCCGGTTTCGCCCACAACGGAGCAATACGGGTGGCTGCTGGCGGGTCTGGCGGTCTATTCGCTGGCATTGGCGGGCATCCATTGGCTGCACCAGAGCGAGTACGGCCCGCGCAAAGCGCTGCGCTACCTGGGGCTCGCCCTGCTGCTGCCGTGGTGCCTGGGGCTGTTCTACCTCGGGCGCCTCTACTACTGAGGCAGATCGCGCCAGGTCAGGTAGACGCGCAGGTCGAATTCCAGCTGGTGATAACCGGGCAGCATGTGCTCGCAGAGCTGGTAGAAGGCCTTGCTGTGATCGCGCTCCTTCAGATGCGCCAACTCGTGGACCACGATCATCTGCAGGAACTCGGGGGCCGCCTCCTTGAACAACGAGGCAACGCGGATTTCCTTCTTCGCCTTGAGCTTGCCGCCCTGCACCCGCGAAATCGCCGTGTTCAGCCCCAGGGCGCGCTGCACCACGTCCAGCTTGTTGTCGTAGAGCACCTTATCCACCGCTGGCGCGGTGCGCATGTACTGCTGCTTGAGGTCCATGGCATAGCCATACAGCGCCTTGTCGCTCTGCACATCGTGGCGACCGGGGTAGCGGCGCTCCAGATATTCGCCGAGGCGGTCCTGCTCGATGAGCTGGCGCACCTGGTCCTGGAGTTGTGGCGGATAGGCCTGGAGATAGCGAAGCGGCTGCATGGGAAACGACTGGCGGAGGAAATAGCCGCCAGTCTACCGTATCCGCCAGTCACGCCAGCGTGCGCGTGCTGTAGGCCTCGGTTCGATAAGGCACCGCGATTTCGTCGCGCCCCTTGAGATCCGGATGACTGGCGATCAACTCGCGTAGCTGCTCGGCGACACGCTGCTTCTGCTCCTGCGGCAGCATGGCAATGAAGCTCACCGAGAGGATTCGCGCGACAATCACCTGCTCCGGCGGCCCCACGTGCTGGTAGCTGAACTCACGCAGGCGCAGCGGCTCGAAGCGCGCGCCAGAAAAGGCCTGACGCCACAGCCCGGTGTGGAAGCGCGGCGTGCTGCCTTCGTAGCGCTCGACGATACGGGCCATCTCGGCAACCCAATCCACCCGCTCATCGCGCACGTTCCAGACCAGACCCAGATGGCCGCCCGGCCGAAGGACGCGATGAATTTCATGCAGGGCACGCTCGTTGGCGAACCAGTGAAAAGCCTGGGCGCAGGTCAGCGCATCGACACTCTGCGCCACCAGCGGCATGGCCTGGGCGGTACCGTTGAGCACCTTGACCCCCGGCAGCTTCTCGCCCAGTTGCTCACGCATCGCCGCCACCGGTTCGATAGCAGTGACCTGCGCTCCCGAGCGCGCCAGCAGTGAAGTGAACTTTCCCGTACCCGCGCCAAGGTCGACAACTTCCTTGCCGGCGCCGATCTCCAGCGCCTCACCGAGCCAGCCCAGCAGCTCGTCCGGGTAGTCGGGACGCCCGTGGGCGTATGTCTTTGCCTCGCGGGCGTAGCCTTCCCGCGCACTGCCATGTACATCCGTCATCGTGCCTCCAGAGCCCATCCGGCCCGAGCACCAGCGCTCAGCGGAACCGGCAGGCCTTGCCGTCGTGATTGCTCTTGCCATCCAGATAGCTACGGTAGCAGCTGAGCAGGCGCGATTCCTTGATACGGCAGCGTTTCTGTCGGCATTCGCTGGAGAATTCGAAGCGGCCCCCGTCCGGATCGGCCAGCTCGATGCGGATCGCCGGCCAGCCTTGCTTCGGCGCTTTCTCCGGAGTACTGAGCACACGATTGTCGTTTTCCACCAGGGCAGCGCCAGCCTCTGCGTAATCGAAGACGAACAGGAGGGTGCGCGAGGTCTTCAGCGTGCACTCCTGGTGAGTCAAGCAATTCTGCGCATCCACCGGCAACTCGACCGGCGGCTTCGCTGGTGGCGGGGATGGCTCCGCCGGATGCAGGGCACAGCCAGCCAGCAACATCAGCACTAGCGCGGGGAATATGGCACGCAACAGCGACATGCCTCGATCTCCTTGTGGCGGATACGAAAGAGCCCCGCAGGGCGGGGCTCTTCGACGCTTCAGAGCAAGGCCGGGATCAGTTGACCTTCGACACCAGCTCACCCTTGGCGTAACGCTGGAACATGCCTTCCAGGGAGATCGGCTTGATCTTCGAGGCATGGCCGGCGGTGCCGAAGGCTTCGTAGCGAGCAATGCAGATATCACGCATGGCGACGATGGTCTTGGCGAAGAATTTGCGCGGGTCGAACTCGCTCGGCTGCTCGGCCATCATGCGGCGGATGGCGCCCGTGGAGGCCAGGCGCAGGTCGGTGTCGATGTTGACCTTGCGCACACCGTGCTTGATACCTTCGACGATTTCCTCGACCGGCACGCCGTAGGTTTCCTTGATGTCGCCGCCGAACTCGTTGATCACCTTCAGCCACTCTTGCGGCACCGAGGAGGAGCCGTGCATCACCAGGTGGGTGTTGGGGATACGCTTGTGGATTTCCTTGATGCGCTCGATGGAAAGCACGTCGCCGGTCGGCGGCTTGGTGAACTTGTAGGCGCCGTGGCTGGTGCCGATGGCGATGGCCAGGGCGTCGACCTGGGTCTTCTTGACGAAGTCCGCAGCTTCTTCCGGGTCGGTCAGCAACTGGCTGTGGTCCAGCACGCCTTCGGCGCCAACGCCGTCTTCTTCGCCGGCCATGCCGGTCTCCAGGGAGCCCAGGCAGCCCAGCTCACCTTCCACGGACACGCCGCAGGCGTGGGCGAAGGCAACGGTCTGCTGGGTCACACGGACGTTGTACTCGTAGTCGGCCGGGGTCTTGCCGTCTTCCTTCAGCGAGCCGTCCATCATCACCGAGCTGAAGCCCAGCTGGATGGAGCGCTGGCAGACGTCAGGGCTGGTGCCGTGGTCCTGGTGCATGCACACCGGGATGTGCGGGAATTCTTCGATGGCCGCGAGGATCAGGTGGCGCAGGAAAGGCGCACCGGCGTATTTGCGGGCACCGGCGGAGGCCTGCACGATCACCGGGGAATCGGTCTTGTCGGCCGCTTCCATGATGGCGCGCATCTGCTCCAGGTTGTTGACGTTGAAAGCCGGAACGCCGTAGCCGAACTCGGCGGCGTGGTCCAGCATTTGGCGCATGCTGATGAGTGCCATGGTCTTCGCTTCTCCCAGAAGTCAGGCTCGGTTACACGAGCCCCTTAACTACATGTTTGGAAGCCTGCCGCAGGGGCAGGCGGTGTTCAAGTCTTCCGGCGCACGCCGGACAATCGGCGCTCAGGGCGCCTTGCAACCACGGCCGATCAGGTCGTTGCTCTCAACCCAGTAGACCAGGCCCTGGTCGCCTTTGATGCTCAAGCCGATCAGCCCGTCGCTATAGAAAGCGCCGGAGCCGCCGGGTTCCTCTTCCAGGTGATGGACCACGTCGTCCTCACCCAGCTTCAGGTCGACCACCGACTTGCTGGGATCGACGTAGCGCCACTGCACCTCGGCCTTGCTGTCGCAGACCCAGTGGTTCCAACCACTGCCCGAAGTCGCCTTGCCACCGGACGATTGGCTCGAGCAGCCCGCCACCAGCAATAGGGCCAGGGCCGGGACGATATAACGCAGCATCGGGCGACTCTCCTTCGGGCGGACGCGCCGCCGGATATCCAATGCGCCAGATTGCCCGTCCCGCCGCAGGAACGCCAGTGCCGCCTGCGCCAGGGCGCGGGCGGCACTGCCAGTTCGTGATCCCGACCGCCGGGGCGACGCCTCAGGGGCAGTTCACCGGCTTCTGGTCAGGAGTCGGATCGCCGCTACTCTGGCTTTCCACCCGCTCGCGGTTCTGGTCCGAAGGCACCATGACTGAGGGCGGGCTCATCACTTCACAGGTACTGGGCGTTCCGCCACCTCCGGCGCAACCCACCAGCACGAGGCAAAACGACAACAGAGGGGTGACAGCTCGCATGACCGTTCTCCTTGGCATCCATACAAGGCTTGTGACCCGAGGATGCCGCGGAGGTTTGCTTTACTGTCGCCCCGGCAGCGCGCCGGCTCAGGCCTTGGCGCGCTGTTCCAGCACTTCGACGGCCGGCAGGACCTTGCCCTCGACGAACTCGAGGAAGGCGCCACCACCGGTGGAAATGTAGGAGATCTGCTCGCCGATACCGTACTTGTCGATGGCAGCCAGAGTGTCGCCACCGCCGGCGATGCTGAAGGCGGAGCCTTCGGCGATGGCCTTGGCCAGTGTCTTGGTGCCTTCGCCGAACTGGTCGAACTCGAACACGCCGACCGGACCGTTCCAGAGAATGGTCTTGGAGGTCTTCAGCAGCTCGGCGAACTGGGCAGCAGTCTTCGGGCCGATATCCAGGATCATGTCGTCGTCGGCCACGTCAGCGATGTCCTTGACGGTAGCAACGGCGGTCTCGGCGAATTCCTTGGCAACCACCACGTCCACCGGCAGCGGTACGCTGACCTTGGCGGCAATGGCCTTGGCGGTGTCGACCAGATCGGCTTCGTACAGCGACTTGCCGACCTTGTGGCCCGCCGCGGCGAGGAAGGTGTTGGCGATGCCGCCGCCGACGATCAGCTGGTCGCAGATCAGCGCCAGGCTGTTCAGCACGTCGAGCTTGGTGGACACCTTGGAGCCGGCGACGATGGCGGCCATCGGGCGCGCCGGGTTGCCCAGGGCCTTGCCCAGGGCTTCCAGCTCGGCGGCCAGCAGCGGGCCCGCCGCGGCGACCTTGGCGAACTTGGCTACGCCGTGGGTGGAACCCTCGGCGCGGTGGGCGGTGCCGAAGGCATCCATGACGAACACGTCGCACAGGCCAGCGTATTGCTGGGCCAGTTCGTCGGCGTTCTTCTTCTCACCCTTGTTGAAGCGCACGTTCTCGAACAGCACGACTTCACCCGGCTTCACTTCGACGCCACCCAGGTAGTCCTTGACCAGCGGCACTGCGCGCCCCAGGGCCTTGGACAGGTAGTCGGCGACCGGCTGCAGGCTGTTCTCTTCGGAGTATTCACCTTCGGTCGGGCGGCCCAGGTGCGAGCAGACCATCACCGCCGCGCCCTTCTCCAGGGCCAGCTTGATGGTCGGCAGCGAGGCCAGGATGCGCGCGTCGCTCTTGACCACACCGTCCTTCACCGGAACGTTGAGGTCTTCGCGGATCAGTACGCGCTTACCTTGGAGGTCGAGGTCGGTCATCTTCAACACGGTCATGACAGTCAGTCCTGTAGGGGCTGTTTGATTAACGTTCAGTAGCGGCGACGTGCAGGAAGTGCCCTGCAGTGTCGAGCATGCGGTTGGCGAACCCCCACTCGTTGTCGAACCAGGCCAGCACGTTCACCAGGCGGGGGCCGGAAACGCGGGTCTGGCTGCCATCGACGATGGCCGAGTGCGGGTCATGATTGAAATCGCAGCTGGCGTGGGGCAGCTCGGTGTACGCCAGCAGGCCTTTCAGCGGGCCTTCGGTGGCGGCCTGGCGCAGCACGCGGTTGATCTCCTCGGCGGACGTATCGCGGGAGACCTGCAGGGTGATGTCCAGGGCCGAGACGTTCACCGTCGGCACCCGAATGGCTTTGGCCTGGATTCGCCCGGCGAGTTCCGGCAGCAGGCGTTCGATGCCGCGCGCCAGACCAGTGGACACCGGGATCACCGACTGGAAGGCCGAACGCGTGCGGCGCAGGTCTTCGTGGTGGTAGGCGTCGATCACCGGCTGGTCGTTCATCGCCGAGTGAATGGTGGTGATCGAGACGTACTCGATACCCACCGCCTCGTTCAGCAGCTTGAGCAACGGCACACTGCAGTTGGTGGTGCAGGAGGCGTTGGAAACCAGCGTCTCGGCGCCGGAGAGGCCCTGCTGGTTGATGCCGAAGACCACGGTGGCGTCGATGTCCGCCTCGCTGGCCATCGGCTGGGAGAACAATACGCGGGGCGCGCCAGCCGCAAGGAAGCGTTCGCCATCGGCGCGGGTGTTGTAGACGCCCGAGCATTCCAGCACCAGGTCGACATCCAGGGCGCGCCAGTCGATAGCCTCGGGCTCGGCTTCGCGGAACACCTTCACGCAGTCGCCGCCCACGTGCAGGCAGCCGTCGGCCACGCTCACCTCGCCGGGGAAGCGGCCGTGGGTGGAGTCGAAGCGGGTCAGGTATTCGAGGCTGGCCAGGTCCGCCAGGTCGTTCAGGGCGACGATGGAGAAACCGGCCTTGGCGCCGCGCTCGTGCAGGGCACGGAACACGCAGCGGCCGATGCGGCCGTAGCCGTTGAGGGCAACTCGGTAAGGGCGCTTGGACATTGTTATCCCTTGGTGATCCGCACAGGAGCGAGCCTGCTCGTGAACCGAGCGAAGCGGTTCGCGAGCAGGCTCGCTCCTACAATGAAGCCTTGATCAGGCTTCGAGCAGCTCGGCGGCGACTTCCAGCACGTTCTCGACGGTGAAGCCGAAGTGCTCGAACAGCGCCGGGGCCGGGGCCGACTCACCGAAGGTGGTCATACCGATGACGCGGCCTTCCAGGCCAACGTACTTGTACCAGTAGTCGGCGTGGGCGGCCTCGATGGCGATACGCGCGGCCACTTGAACCGGCAGCACGGCCTGCTTGTAGCCGGCGTCCTGCTGGTCGAAGACGCTGGTGGACGGCATGGAAACCACGCGCACCTTGCGGCCTTCGGCGCTGAGCTTGTCGAACGCCTGCACGGCCAGGCCGACTTCGGAGCCGGTGGCGATCAGGATCAGTTCCGGCTCACCGTCGCAGTCCTTCAGCACGTAGGCGCCGCGGGCAACGTCGGCCAGCTGGGCGGCGTCACGCGGCTGGTGCGGCAGGTTCTGGCGGCTGAAGATCAGCGCGGACGGGCCGTCGGCGCGCTCGATGGCGTACTTCCAGGCCACCGCGGATTCCACGGCATCGGCCGGGCGCCAGGTGTCCAGGTTCGGGGTCAGGCGCAGGCTGGCCAGCTGCTCGATCGGCTGGTGGGTCGGGCCGTCTTCGCCCAGACCGATGGAGTCGTGGGTGAACACGTACAGCACGCGCTGCTTCATCAGGGCGGACATGCGCACCGCGTTGCGGGCGTATTCCATGAAGATCAGGAAGGTTGCGCCGTAGGGGATGAAGCCGCCGTGCAGGGCCACGCCGTTCATGATGGCGCTCATGCCGAACTCGCGCACGCCGTAGAACAGGTAGTTGCCGTTGGCGTCGTCGGCGCTCACGCCCTTGCAGCCCTTCCACAGGGTCAGGTTGGAGCCGGCGAGGTCGGCGGAGCCGCCCAGCAGTTCTGGCAGCAGCGGGCCAAAGGCGTTCAGGGCGTTCTGGCTGGCCTTGCGGCTGGCGATGGTCTCGCCCTTCAGGGCGACATCGGCGACGTAGGCGGCGGCCTTCTCGGCGAAGTCGGCCGGCAGCTCACCGGCCACGCGGCGCTCGAACTCGGCGGCCAGTTCCGGGTGCGCGGCCTGGTAGGCAGCGAAACGCTTGTTCCACTCGGCTTCGCGGGTGGCGCCGTTATCCTTGGCGCTCCACTCGGCGTAGATGTCTGCCGGAATCTCGAACGGGGCGTGGTTCCAGCCCAGCGCGGCGCGGGTGGCGGCCACTTCGTCGACGCCCAAGGCGGCGCCGTGGCTTTCTTCCTTGCCCTGCTTGTTCGGCGAGCCGAAGCCGATGATGGTCTTGCAGCAGATCAGGGTCGGCGCGTCGCTCTTGCGGGCGGTGTCGATGGCGGTCCTGATCTCGTCGGCGTCATGGCCGTCGACATTGCGGATCACCTGCCAGCCGTAGGCTTCGAAGCGTTTCGGGGTGTCGTCGGTGAACCAGCCGTGGACTTCGCCATCGATGGAGATGCCGTTGTCGTCGTAGAAGGCGATCAGCTTGTTCAGGCGCAGGGTGCCGGCCAGCGAGGCGACTTCATGGGAGATGCCCTCCATCATGCAGCCGTCGCCCAGGAAGGCGTAGGTGTAGTGGTCGACGATGCTGTGGCCGTCGCGGTTGAACTGCGCGGCCAGCACTTTTTCGGCCAGCGCCATGCCCACGGCATTGGCGATGCCCTGGCCCAGCGGGCCGGTGGTGGTCTCGACGCCAGCGGTGTAGCCGTACTCCGGGTGGCCCGGGGTACGCGAGTGCATCTGGCGGAAGTTCTTCAGGTCATCGACGGTGACGTCGTAGCCGGTGAGGTGCAGCAGCGAGTAGATCAGCATCGAGCCGTGGCCGTTGGACAGCACGAAGCGGTCACGGTCGGCCCACTGCGGGTTGCTCGGGTTGTGCTTGAGGTAGTCGCGCCAGAGGACTTCGGCGATATCCGCCATGCCCATGGGAGCGCCAGGATGGCCGCTGTTGGCTTTCTGCACGGCATCCATGCTCAGTGCGCGGATGGCGTTGGCTCGCTCACGACGGCTGGGCATCGCTGAATCTCCTGCGGGGGCTGCTTCGAAAGATCGAAGGGAATGAAAAAAGGCCGGTATTTTCGCCCAGCCGGGCCCCGCGGGGCAATGACAGATCGGCAGATGCCTGACACAGGGCACCGGTTTATCGCCGCGAACTGATCAAAAACCACTCATCCGGCAATATCAAAACTTTTTGATACAGCCCTTGCCCACCCCGAATGCCATGACTAGACTGCGCAACCCATGAGTCTGCGCCTGCCCGAAATCCGCCACGACGATTGCGACCAGTTGGCTGCCCTGTGCAAGGCCGGCGGCGACCCGCTACGGCTGAACGTCCTGCGGGTGCTGGCCAACGATTCGTTCGGCGTACTGGAGCTGGCGCATATCTTCGGTGTGCGTCAGTCGGGCATGAGCCATCACCTCAAGGTGCTGGCCCAGGCCGGCCTGGTTGCCACCCGTCGCGAAGGCAACGCGATCTTCTATCGCCGCGCCCTGCCCCAGGGCGAAATCCTGGGCGGCACGCTGCACGGGGCGCTGCTCGAAGAAGTGGACGGACTGGCACTGGCCGATGACGTCAGCGCCCGGGTCGATGGCGTACACGCCCAGCGTGCCGCCGTGAGCCGCGACTACTTCGCCCGTAGTGCGGAGAAGTTCCAGGCGACCCAGGACCTGATCGCAGGACTGCCGCAATACCGCGAAAGCGTACTGGCGCTGCTCGATGCACTGAGCTTCGCCCCCGGCGCCACGGCGCTGGAAGTCGGCCCCGGCGACGGTGGATTCCTCCCCGAGCTGGCCCGGCGTTTCGATCAGGTCACGGCGCTGGACAACAGCGAGACCATGCTTGAAATGGCGCGGCAACGTTGCGCCAGCGATGGTTTGAACAACGTCCGGCTGCGGCTGGGCGACGCCCTGCAGGACGTCGACGACGCGGCGGATTGCGTGGTGCTGAACATGGTGCTGCATCACTTCGCCGCACCGGCGGAGGCCGTGAAGCAGCTGGCGCACCTGGTGAAACCCGGTGGCAGCCTGCTGGTGACCGAACTCTGCAGCCACGACCAGAGCTGGGCCCGCGAGGCCTGTGGTGATCTCTGGCTGGGGTTCGAACAGGAAGACCTGGCCCGTTGGGCCGACGCCGCCGGGCTCGCGTCCGGCGAAAGTGTGTACATCGGTTTACGCAATGGCTTTCAGATCCAGGTGCGGCACTTCGCCAAACCGGATTCGCGAAGCGTCCTCACCCACCGGTAAATGATAGGAACCGTTAGATGAGCGAATACTCAGTTTTCACCTCCGAATCCGTCTCCGAAGGCCATCCGGACAAGATCGCGGACCAGATTTCCGACGCGGTCCTCGATGCCATCATCGCCAAGGACAAATACGCCCGCGTGGCCTGCGAAACCCTGGTGAAGACCGGTGTCGCGATCATCGCTGGTGAAGTCACCACCTCCGCCTGGGTCGACCTGGAAGAGCTGGTGCGCAAGGTCATCATCGACATCGGCTACAACAGCTCCGATGTCGGCTTCGACGGCGCTACCTGTGGCGTGCTGAACATCATCGGCAAGCAGTCGGTGGACATCAACCAGGGCGTCGACCGCGCCAAGCCGGAAGACCAGGGCGCTGGCGACCAGGGCCTGATGTTCGGCTACGCCAGCAACGAAACCGACGTGCTGATGCCCGCGCCGATCTGCTTCTCCCACCGTCTGGTGGAGCGCCAGGCCGAGGCCCGCAAATCCGGCCTGCTGCCGTGGCTGCGCCCGGATGCCAAGTCCCAGGTCACCTGCCGCTACGAAGGCGGCAAGGTCGTCGGCATCGACGCCATCGTCCTGTCCACCCAGCACAACCCGGAAGTCAGCTACAAGGACCTGCGCGAAGGCGTGATGGAGCTGATCATCAAGCAGGTGCTGCCGGCCGAGCTGCTGCACAAGGACACCCAGTTCCACATCAACCCGACCGGCAACTTCGTGATCGGTGGCCCGGTGGGCGACTGCGGCCTGACCGGCCGCAAGATCATCGTCGACTCCTACGGCGGCATGGCCCGTCACGGCGGCGGCGCGTTCTCCGGCAAGGACCCGTCCAAGGTCGACCGTTCCGCCGCCTACGCCGGCCGCTACGTGGCCAAGAACATCGTTGCCGCCGGCCTGGCCGAGCGCTGCGAGATCCAGGTGTCCTACGCCATCGGCGTGGCCCAGCCGACCTCCATCTCGATCAACACCTTCGGCACCGGCAAGATCAGCGATGACAAGATCATCCAACTGGTCCGCGAGCACTTCGACCTGCGTCCGTACGCGATCACCAAGATGCTCGACCTGCTGCACCCGATGTACCAGCCGACCGCGGCCTACGGCCACTTCGGTCGCAACCCGTTCGAAATGACCTACGGTGACGACACCTTCACCGCCTTCACCTGGGAGCGTACCGACAAGGCCGCCGCCCTGCGTGATGCCGCCGGCCTGTAAGGCTCGGTAGCAGGAAAAAGCCCCGCCTCGGCGGGGCTTTTTCGTTTCTGATCTCCCACAAGCCTTGGCGAAGAGTCCACGCTCATTCCGGCATCGATCGCCGCTTTCGGCTCCTAGCCTTGCGGGTTTCCACTGCACGGTCTCTCGCCATGCTCCGCCTCGCCATCACCTTGCTGTTTTGCCTTCCTCTTACCGTTCGTGCCTGCCCCGACTGGCCGGCCGAGCAGGCGCCTCGGCAGATCGAGGCACTCCGCGGGCAGCTGGCGCAGTGGGATGACGCCTACCACCGGGACGGAAAGTCCCCCGTGGCCGATGAGCTTTACGACCAGGCACGCGAACGACTGACTCAGTGGCAGGACTGTTTCCCGCACGTCCACGCGGCCCCCGAGTCACCGTTGGCCAGCAGCGCGGGGACGATCCGCCATCCCTTCGCCCACACCGGCCTCGACAAACTTCCCGATGCCTCGGCTGTGCGCAGTTGGCTGGCCAACCGCACCGACCTCTGGGTGCAGCCCAAGGTCGACGGCGTAGCCGTCACGCTGATCTACCGCGACGGTCGCTTCAGCCAGGCAATCAGCCGCGGCGACGGCAGCGCCGGGCAGGACTGGACCGCCAACGCGCAACGGATCGACGCTATCCCCAAACAGTTGCCTGGCGAACCGGACCACCTGGTGCTGCAAGGCGAGCTGTACTGGCGACTGCCACAGCATGTGCAAGCGTTGCAGGGCGGCGCAGGTGCCCGCGGCAAGGTCGCCGGCCTGATGGCCCGCAAGGATTTCCGCGACGAAGGCACACAGATCGGTCTGTTCGTCTGGGAGCTGCCGGATGGTCCACTGGACATGCCAGAGCGCCTGGCACGCCTGCGCCAGATGGGATTCGATGACAGTGCCAACCTGACAGAACCGGTGACAGGGCAATCTGAAATCGAATCCTGGCGCGAGCGCTGGTATCGCCAGCCGCTGCCCTTCGCCAGCGATGGCATTGTCATCCGCCAGGGCCGCCGGCCACCGGGCAAGGCCTGGAGCGCACAGGCGCCGGGCTGGGCGGTGGCGTGGAAGTATCCACATCAACAGGCACTGGCGGAGGTTCGTCGCGTGGCGTTCAAGGTCGGCCGTAGTGGCCGGGTAACACCTGTGCTGCATCTGGCCCCAGTGGAACTGGACGGGCGAACCATCCAGCGCGTCGGCGTCGGCTCGCTCAAGCGCTGGCGCAGCCTGGACATCCGCCCCGGCGACCAGGTCGCCATCGCCCTGGCCGGGCTGACCATTCCACGACTCGACGGCGTGGTCTGGCGCTCGCCGGCTCGCCCCGAAATAGCCGCGCCGGAAGACGGCCAGTTCAACGCCCTCTCCTGCTGGCAACCCACCGAGGGCTGCGAGGAACAGTTCCTCGCTCGCCTGGAGTGGCTCGGCGGAAAGAGCGGGCTGGGGCTGGCCGGCGTCGGACCGGGCACCTGGAGACGGCTGCATGAAGCCGGCCTGCTGACGGGGATGCTCGCCTGGATGACGCTGACGCCAGAGCAACTGAGCCAGGTTCCCGGACTCGGCGAGCGAAGTGCAGCGAGTCTGCATCAGCAATTTCAGCTCGCTCGTCAGCGATCGTTCGCTACCTGGCTGCGTGCACTGGGCGCACCGTCCCCCAACGCCCACCCCGCGGGAGACGACTGGACTGGGCTGGCGGCTCGCGACGCAGCACAGTGGCAGGAGCAACCGGGTATCGGCAGGGTCCGTGCGATGCAGCTGGAGGCTTTCTTCAAGGCGCCGGAAGTCGTGCAACTGCGGGAGCGGTTACACGACCTCGGCATCGCCGGTTTCTGAGCGCTTCAGCGCATCTGGAAGGCTTCCTGATGGAAGCGGTTGCTCGGCATGCCCTGGCGGCGCAGGTCGCGGCGCAGCAGCTCGGCCAGCGCCTGCGGGCCGCAGAACCACACGCTCGGCCAACGCCCTTGCGCACCGGGCTGCAGGCCCAGGTCGGCTGCCTTCAGGTAGCCTTCGCTTTCGCTGTAATGCACACGCAGATCGATGCGCGGCAATTTCGTGCACAGCTCACGCAAGCGGCCAGCATAGATGGCATCGGATGGCGAGCGCACGCAGTACAGCAGCGTCACCTCCGGGCTGTCATCCGGCCGCGCCTGCAGTGAGTCGAGCCACGCCAGGAAGGGTGTAATGCCGATACCACCGGCGATCCAGACCTGCCGCTCGCCCTTGTCGCGACGGAAGTCGAAGCGGCCGTACGGCCCCTCGACCTTCACCGGATCACCGACCTTCAGTCCATCCTGAAGGCGCTGTGTGTAGTCTCCCAGCGCCTTGATGCTGAAGCGCACCTCGCCGTTGCCCAGGTCGCCGCTGGAAATGGTGAAGGGATGCTGGCCTTCCAGGCGGTTGCACGTGAGGAAGGCAAATTGCCCGGCGCGGTGCTGCCAACGCCCCTGCAGCTTGCAGGTCACTTCCAGCATCCGCTCGCCGGGGCGCTCGACCGCTACCACGACACCCTCATGGGTGCGCCGGCGTCCGATCTGCCCGGTCAGCGACCAGAGCGCGCACAGGCTGCCCACCGCGGCGCAGAGTGCCACCAGCCAGCCGACCGGTTGCGCCCAGTAGCCCGCCGGCGCCAGCACCACGCCATGGAAGGCGAGCACCAGATAGACCACGGCGAGGGTTTTGTGGACATAGCGCCACAAGTGATAGGGGAAGCGCTGCCAGAGCGTGATGACCAGCATCGCCGCCAGCAGCCAGGCCGACCACTCGCCCAGGTCCTTGGCCGAGCCGCGGAATACGTCGAGGAAGGTTTCCACCCTCGGCCCCTTGGCCGGCTTGGCGATGAACTTGGCAAGCAGCGGCCCACCCAGCTCCATCAGGTAGTGCAGCAGGCCCAGCACGATGGCCAGGATGCCCGCCCACTTGTGCGCGCGGTACATGCGGTCGAGGCCGTCGAGGGGCTTCTCCAGCCACACCGGGCGCACTGCCAGCAGCATGATCAGCGACATCAGTGCGAAAGATGCGACGCCAGTGAAGAGAATGGCCTGCTTGCGCACGACCCAGATGTCCAGCGTCGCCGGCGGGTCGACGAAAAGGGCCAGGCCAAAGGTGGCCGCGACGGCCAGCAATACGATCCAGATGAGTTTCATGAGTCCTCCTTGGGGCGCCGGAACAGCGGGCCCAAGCGGAAGCTGAAGGATTCTTCTGAATCATCCCTTAATTTCGTATGGGTTTTAGCACGGCATCGGCAATGCCATGACCCATGTCAAATGCGGCGCCCTTCGATATGCTCGGCATATTCCTACAAGACAATCTGAATATGCGCCTGCGAGTCCTCTCCGACCTACACCACGAACACTTCCCCAACGGCCGCCGGGAACTACCGCAGGCAACGGCGGATGTCGTCGTGCTGGCCGGGGACATTCACGAACACCTGCAGGGCCTGCACTGGGCGCGCGAGGAATTTCCCGACAGCGAAATCGTCTACGTCGCCGGCAACCACGAGTTCTATCACTCAGACTTGCCCGAACTGACCCAGGCCATGCGCAATCTGGCGCAGGCGCTGAACATCCACTTTCTGGAAAAGGACGCCGTGATCCTGGGCGGCGTACGCTTCCTCGGCGCCACGCTGTGGACCGACTTTCAGCTCTATGGCGCGCATGCGTCGGAACTGGCCTACGAGCAGGCCCAGTTACTCATGCCGGACTTCAGTACGGTCGACTACTTCACCCAACCCTTCACCCCAGGCATGAGCGCCGAGATCTGCGCTACGACCTGTCGGTGGCTGGAAGCGGAACTGGCACAGCCCTTTGCCGGGCCCACGGTGGTGGTCACCCACCACGCACCCAGCGCGCGCTCGATTCCTGCACATTACGTGGGCGATGCGCTGTCGCCGGCCTTCGCTTCGAACCTGGAAACACTGGTCGAGCGCTGTGACCTGTGGATCCACGGTCACGTTCACGAATGCCTGGACTACCGCGTCGGCCGGGGTCGCATCGTCGCCAATCCCGGCGCCTACCCCGGTGAGGACAGCGGCTTCGATCCCTGTCGGGTGATCGAACTCTAGAACGGCTGCTCGCTATGTCGCTGCTCGCCAGGTGATAGCTCGCTGAAGAACCGCCAGATTTCAGCCGGCCCATCCAGTTGCGGGTCGACCTGGCCAAGCATGCGGGGCGGCCGGTAAAGCGGCTGCGAAATCAGGTGCCCGCCACCAAACACCGTCACCAGCTCCACGGGCGCCCCGTCGCCGGCAGCCCAGCGCTGCCGCTGCGTCCACACCGGCCCCGGCTGGGTCAGCTTGTCCACCCGCGGCTCGCCCCCCTGGCCGTTGCGCCGCGCCAGCGCAAGAGCAGAGTCCTCGGCAGAGAGCACGTTGCCGCGATCACCGAAGCCAAACAGCGTGACCCGGCCACCCGCGTAGGGATTGATCGGATCCCGCGTGCCATTCATCAACAACGCCGCCCTGGGCTGCTCGGCGGGACGGCAGGCGTCGTTGTCAGTGCTCGGCAGGCTGGCAGCCACGGCGGCGACGCCAGTGACCTTGTCCGGCGCTTCCGCCGCCATCCGCAAGGCCATCTGCCCGCCATTGGAATAGCCTGTGACGAATACCCTCGCGGGATCGACGCCGCGCTCGCGCTGCAGGCTGTCGATCATCTGCGAGAGGAAGCCGACATCGTCGATGTTCAGACGCCGCGCGCTGTAGGAAGCCACCCGCCGACAATCATTCCAGTGCCCTTCGAAACCATCGGGATAGAGCACCAGGAAGCCATCACGATCGGCAAGCGCGTCGAAACGGTAGCCGCTGTCGCGACGCATGCGCTCGCCGTTGCTCTGCGAACTGTGCAGCACCACCAGCAGCGCCGGGCGCTCGGCCAATTTCTTCGGTATGTAGAGTACGTAGCTGCGGCGTCGCTGGCCCTGGCGCACCGAGGCATCCTCGCTGCTGCCGGTCAGCACCGGTTGCAGCTTCAGTTCACCCGGCACATACCACCAGCCGCCCACCAGCAGCGCCAGCACCAGCAGCGCGATCAGCGTCTGCACGACTCGTATCGCCACCCGCATACCGCCTCTCCTTGCCCGCCCGGCGGGCCTTGCGAGTCCCGGCCTGATTCTGAGGCATTGCCCTGGGGCAGCCCGTGGCGCTCCCGTCCATGGCAAACTCTAGCCGTTGACTCCAACGTCATAGTGTTTGGTAACCAAGGACTCCGAAAATGTTCCGAAGCTCTGCCCTGATGGTCGCCGTTCTCGCCCTCGGCTGCGCCAGCCCGCTGCTCGCCGCCGAAGCGTCCGGGCAACCGCTGACCGGCTGCGCCGCCAAGCGCGCCGCCATCGAAACCCAGCTCGAACAGGCCAAGGCCCAAGGCAACGGCAACCGCGTCGCCGGCCTGCAGACCGCCCTGGAGAAGGTGAAGACCTATTGCACCGACGCCAGCCTCACGCAGGAGCGCAAGCAGAATGTGCTGGATGCGGAGAAGGAAGTCGCCCAGCGCGAGAAGGACCTGCGCAAGGCGATGAACAAGGGTGACGCCGAGAAGATCGAGAAGCGCAAGGACAAGCTCGCCGAGGCCCGCGCCGAACTGGAGCAGGCCAAGCGCGAGCTGGAGGAGTAATCCCGGGGACCGTCCTGCGGCCGGTTCGCGGACAAAGTCCGCTCCTACAGAACCTGGCGCTGTCTCTGTAGGAGCGGGCCACGCCCGCGAAGGCGGGCAAGGTTCGCCATTGCTCCGCGCTTAGAGCGCGCGGAATTTCTTGTGGCAGGCTTCGCAGGCGTCTTCCACCGCAGCGAAGTCCTTGCGCACGCTTTCGGGCGTCGGCGCAGCATTGCGGGTGTTTTCGCCCAGGGCGCGGACGGCCTGCTCGAAGGTCTTGGCATCGGCCTGGAACTCCAGCTGGCGCTGCCAGATTTCCGCCTTGGCGCGGGTGTCGTCGCTTTCCACCTTGTCAGCTGGCGGCTGGGTAGTGGGGAAGTACTGCCAGGGCTTGTCGGCCAGTTCGCCCAGCTTGGTCGAGTTGGCCCGGAACTTGTCCGCGTCGAACGGAATTCGACCGCGCAGCATGCCGCCCATGTCCTCGCTGGTCTTGAGCATCTCCTTGAACACCGCCTGGCGCTTGTACTCCGGCGAGTTGGGGTCCAGGCGATGGCAGCCGGCAAGCGCGGTACCGGCCAGCAGCAGAACGAGCAGGGTCTTCAACTTCATGGGGGACTCTTGTAGGACGGCCAGACACGGAAGCGCCGGATTATCCGCCCCGTTCCCCGAATGATCCAGACCGCGTGCCGGTCGCTGCGGCCATCCGCCGCAGCGCCGCGCCATTCGTTCAGCTGCCGTTCAGGCAGCCTCGGGTCAGGCGGAAACGACGAAGATCGCGATGATCAGCGCCATGCCGAGGAACCACGCCAGCGAGCGCAGCATTGCCAGGTCGGCAATGTAGAAGATCAGGTAGAGCAGGCGGCTGGTGACCCAGGCGATGGCCAGGCGGTCGATGGTGGCGGGCTCAGCGTTGTTCACTACATAGGCGATGATCACCGCCGCGGCGAAGGCCGGGGTCACCTCGAAGCTGTTCATCTGGAAAGCGTTGGCGCGCTTGCGGTAGCCCTCCAGGCTGGCGAGGAAGGTGCGCGGGTCGTGGTTCTGCCGGGGACCAAAACCACCGCCGGTGAACTTGGCAATGCTGGTGCCGACGTAAGGCAGGAAGATCGCGATCAGGACGCACCAGAAGGCAATGGGCATGGCGGAACTCTCATCGAGGGGAAAGGCCGCAGCTTAGGCCATGGCCGTGCGCCGCGTCCTTGACCGGCTGGGCGGTCTCGTCCGTAGCGCGAGCCAATCCTCAGAGCTTCATCACCAGCATGCCCGCCAGCACCAGGCTGCACGCCGCCAGGCGTGGCAGGCCGAAGGGCTCCTTGAGGAAGCGCATGCCGAACAGCACCACCAGCAGCACACTGGTCTCGCGCAGCGCGGCGGCCTCGGCGATAGAGCCCAGCTGCATGGCCCAAAGCACCAGCCCGTAGCTGAGCAGCACGCAGAAACCGACGCTCAGGCCGAGCTTCCAGTCATTGATCCAGAACTTGGCAAAAGCGCGGGTGCGCCCGACCAGCGCCACCAGCGGGAACGGCAGGCCGGAGAGCAGCGACAGCCACACCAGGTAGTCCAGCGGCTTGGGCCAGAGCTTGAGCGCGTTGCCGTCGGTCCAGGTGTAACTGCCGATGCACAGGCCCATCAGCAGCACGGTGGGATAGGCGATCCACGGTAGCTTCGAGCCGCCACCGCCCTTGAGCAGGAACAGCATGCCGACCGGGATCAGCAGGATGCCGAGGATCTGCTTGTCAGTCAGGTGCTCGCCGCCGAAGTAGAGGGTCAGCGCCAGCACCACCAGCGGCGACAGCCCGCGCATCAGCGGATAGACCAGGCCCAGGTCGCCGACCTTGTAGGCCTGGATCAGCAGCACGCGATAGACCAGTTGCAACGACACGGCGGCCAGCAGCCAGGGCCAGACTTCAGCAGGGGGAATCTCGATCCAGGGCAGCAGGAGCAGCGCGGCGGCGAGGCCGACCATGTCCATGCAGGCAACCACCAGCAGGCGGTCGTTGCTGAATTTGACGAGGGTGTTCCAGGTGGCGTGCAGCAGGGCGGCCAGCAGCACCAGGGTAGTGGCGAGCACGAAAACGAACTCCTGGTATAGACCAGGGCAATTCTACCCTGAGCCACCCCATGCCGGGCAAGCGCTGGCTGTTTCGGACATTTCCACCTGCCTCCTCAGCCATAACTGGCCTAGACTGGGCCTTTTCGCCAGCACGAGCCTCTGCCATGCCACGCCTGATCAAGTTCCTGACCGCTTACATCCTCGTCACCCTGCTCTCCGGCTGCGGCTACAACGCCATGCAATCCGGCGACGAAGGGGTGAAGGCCGCCTGGTCGGAAGTGCTCAACCAGTACCAGCGCCGCGCCGACCTGATCCCCAACCTGGTCAGCACCGTGAAGGGCTACGCCGCCCATGAAGCCAGCGTGCTGACCCAGGTAACCGAGGCCCGCGCCAAGGTCGGCAGCACCACCCTGAATGCCGACCAGCTCGACGACCCGGAAGCCGTCAAGCGCTTCCAGCAGGCCCAGGGCCAGCTCAGCTCGGCGCTATCACGCCTGCTGGTGGTCTCGGAAAACTACCCGCAGCTCAAGGCTGACGGTCTGTTCAAGGACCTGCTGACCCAGCTCGAAGGCACCGAGAACCGCATCACTGTCGCCCGTGGCCGCTATGTGAAAGCCGTGCAGGAGTACAACGTGATGATTCGCCAGTTCCCGCAGGTGATCACCGCGAAAATCTTCGGCTACAAGCCCAAGGCCAACTTCAGCGTCGAAAACGAAGCCGCCATCTCCACCGCGCCCAAAGTGGACTTCGGCAACGCGCCGGCGCAGCCCGCACAATGACCCTGCCGCGCTGGCTGCTGGCCGCCCTGCTGCTGTGCTGGGCGGTCGTACTGCAGGCGGCGCCGGTCGCCATTCCGCCGCTCAGCGCCCGCGTCACCGATCTCACCCAGACCCTCGATGCCGGGCAGCGCGCGCAGCTGGAAAGCCAGCTCGCCGGCCTGGAGCAACGCAAGGGCGCGCAAATCGCCGTACTGCTGGTCCCCACCATCGGCGAAGACAGCATCGAGGACTACGCGGTGCGCGCTTTCGAGCAATGGAAGCTGGGCCGCAAGGGCGTAGACGACGGTGTGCTGCTGGTGGTCGCCAAGAACGACCGCACCCTGCGAATCGAAGTCGGCTACGGGCTGGAAGGCACCATCACCGACGTGCAGGCCGGCCGGATCATCCGCGAACAGATAGTGCCCTTCTTTCAGAAAGGCGACTTCGCTGGCGGCATCCAGGCCGGCGTCGACAGTCTGATCGCGCTGATCGAGCCGCCCTCCGCCGCAACCACGCCGGACGGCAGCGAAGACGAATTGCCACATACCGGTCCGGCGGAAAACTACAGCGACGCCTACTCGAACCGCAACGCGACGGCCGCCGAGGAAATCCCACCTACCCGCCTGGCAGCGCTGCTTGGCCTGCTGGTCGGCGTGCCGCTGCTGGGCATGCTGCTGCCGGTGTCCTGGATGCGCCAGCGCAGCATGGGCCGCTACCTGTTGTGCAGTGTGCTGGTGGGCGGCATCGCCGCCGGCGTGCTGCTGGTCAGCGAAGCCAATCCCGCGGCGCTGCAACAACAGATGATTGGTGCCTTCTCGATCCCGCTGGTGCTGTACATCTTCTTCCTGCCGCCGATGTGGCTGACCATGGGCGTGCTGCAACTGCTCATGACGATCATCAGCTCGATCGGCCGCGGCGGGCGTGGAGGTGGCGGCGGCGGTGGAGGCTTCCGTGGCGGCGGTGGTTCCAGCGGCGGCGGCGGGGCCTCCGGCCGCTGGTAAACCAGGGCCCTCAGAGGGCGGAGACGCCCTGCTCTTCCTCGCGGATCGAGCGCAGCACCTGGCGCTGCAGGTCGATGAACTCGGCGCTGGCAGCCATGTCCTCGTGGCGCGGGCGGCCGAGTTTCACGTCGAAGGTGGTCTTGATCCGCCCCGGCCCGAGCCCCATCACCACGATGCGGTCGGACAGGTAGACCGCCTCTTCCACGTCGTGGGTGACGAACATCACCGTCAGCCGGTGGGTTTCCCAGATGCGCGTGAGCAGCTCCTGCATCTGGTGGCGGGTCATCGCATCCAGCGCGCCGAAGGGCTCGTCCATCAGCAGGATCTTCGGCCGGTAGGACAGCGCCCGGGCGATCGCCACGCGCTGCTTCATGCCGCCGGACAACTCGTTCGGGTAGGCCTCGGCGAACTTCGTCAGTTTCACCAGCTCCAGGTGCTCGTCGGCGACCTCGCGGCACTGCGCGCGGGACAGGCCGGCGGCCTTGAGGGCGAACTCGACGTTCTGCCGCGCGGTGAGCCAGGGCAGCAGGGTGTAGGACTGGAACACCACGCCACGGTCCAGGCCCGGCCCGGTGATCGGCACGCCGTCGACCTTCACGCTGCCGCTGTCGAACTCCTCCAGGCCGGCAGCGATGGACAGCAGCGTGCTCTTGCCGCAGCCGGAGGTGCCGACGATGGACACGAACTCGTTGTCCGCCAGCGTCAGGTCAATGTTGCGCAGCACCTCGCGGCGCTCCTTGCCGACCGCGAAACTCTTGTTCAGGCCGGAGATTTCCAAAGTCGCCATCAGTTGCGCCTCCGGTTGTAGCGGAACAGGACCTTCTCGCCGGCGCGCATGGCCTGGTCGGTGATCAGGCCGAGGAAGCCGAGCAGGAGGATGTAGCCGATGATGGTGTCGGTCTGGAAGAAGCGCTGGGACACGGTGATGCGGTAGCCCAGGCCGGAGGTCGCGGCCACCAGCTCGGCCAGCACCAGCCAGGTCCAGGCCCAGCCGAGGCTGATCCGCAGGGCGTCCCAGATACCTGGCAATGCGCTGGGCAGGACGATCTTCAGGAGGATGCGGCGATCCGGCATCCCCAGCGTGCGACCGAGGCCGACGAAGTCCGCCGGCACGCGCTTGATCGCGTCCATCACCATCAGCACCTGCTGGAAGAAGGTACCGATCCAGATGATGAGGAATTTCTGGAAGTCGCTGGTGCCGGCCCAGAGGATGGTCAACGGGACGAACGCGACCACCGGCATGTAGCGCACGAAGTCCACCAGCGGTTCGGTGGCGGCTTTCCAGAAGCCGTAGCAGCCGGCGAAGACGCCGATGACGATGGACATCACCGAGGACACCAGGAAGGCCACGGCGATGCGGTACACGCTGACCTTCAGGTCCGACCACAGCGTGCCATCGGCGGCCAGCTTGAGCATGCGTGCCCAGACGTCACCGGGCGCCGGCAGGAAGATCTTCGGCACCGCGCCGCTGGCGCCGGCCAGCCACCAGAGCAGCGCCAGCAGGACGAACACGGCGCCGCCGATGAGCAGGAAATGGCGCTGCGCGATCGGCTTGCCGATGGTGAACAGCGGGTTGGATTTACGGGCTTTCATGTCGGGCTCGTCGAACGGAGAAAGACGCGCGCCGGCTCGGGGCCGGCGCGCGGTGTATCAGGACTTCAAAGAATCAGAGCGCCTCGACGAAACGCGCGTCGATGGCCTGCGCCGGAGTGACCGGCTGCTGCAGGATGCCGGCTTCGCTGGCGGCCTTCTGGATGTGCTCGAAGGAGCCTTTCTGGAAGGCGCCCTTCAGTTCGGCCTGGTTCTCCTTCACCGAGTAGAAGTGCACGCCGTCGAAGGCGCTGGTCAGCTCGGACTCGTCGGCGCCCACGCCCTTGGCGATGGCGGCGCGGCCTTCGGCGCTCTTCTCGTTGTAGTGCTTGAGGCCCGCTTCCCAGCTCTTGATCAGCGCCAGCACCTGGCCGGGACGCTCCTTCAGCACTTCGTCGCGCACCACGAACACGTCGCTGATGATGCCCGGGTCATCCGAGCCCTTGTACAGCAGGTTGACCTTGGGGTTCTGCTGCTTGGCGGCGGACAGGTAAGGCTCGTAGGTCACCGCGGCCGGTACCTGGCCGGCGATCAGCGCGCTGCCGGCGTTGGCAGCGGGCATCGGCACCGGCTGCACGTCGGCGATGGTCAGGCCGGCCTTGCGCAGGGCGCTGTGCAGGAGGATGTCGCTGGTGGTGCCTTCCTCGTAGGCGACCTGCTTGCCCTTGAGGTCGGTCAGGGTCTTGATCGACGGGTCGACGATCAGCGCATCGGCACTGGTGCTCTGGTCCAGCAGCAGGACGATCTTCACCGGCAGGCCGGCGGCGACCATGGCCATGGCGGTGTGGGTGGCGAGGTTGCCGCCATCGATCTGGCCGCTGGCCAGGGCGGCGTTCATGTCCTTGTCTTCGGTGAAGTTGACCAGCTCGACCTGCTCCAGGCCGTTGGCCTTGAAGGCGCCGGCCTGCTCGGCGACGTACCACTGGCCATAGCCCAGCCAGGGCTGCATGCCCATCTTGAAGGTGCCGGCCTCGGGTTTGGTGTCGGCCTTGATCGCGGCGGCGTGCGCGGCGCCGGCCAGCAGCAGGCTGGCGCAGGTGGCCACGGCCAGTTGGCGCAGCGCGGATGCGAAGGTGGTGTGCATGGTCTCTCCCCGGTCATTGTTCTGCAGGAACATTCTGCTGAATGCAGTACTGCTGGATCGGCGGGGAGCAGCGTCGGCCCATGCCCGCCGTGGGCGGGCACAGGCTCACATTCAATCGACGCAAATGCAAAGGTTTTCGCCGCGGTTCGGCTTGGCTCCGGGCACGCTGGCAATCACCTGGGCGAGCCAGCCATCAGGGCTGGGGAATGGCGTCGTCCTTGAACTGGTCCTTGATGTACTTGATCTCGGTGCGACCGTGGGGCGCCGGTTGACCATCGGGACCAATGTTCACGAAGACCATCTTGTCGACCGTGAGGATGCTCTTGCGGGTGATCTTGTTGCGCACTTCGCAGGTCAGGGTGATCGAGGTGCGGCCGAACTCGGTGGCAGTGATGCCCAGCTCGATGATGTCGCCCTGGCGCGCGGAACTGACGAAGTTGATCTCCGAGATGAACTTGGTCACCACACGCTGGTTGCCCAGCTGGATGATGGCGTAGATCGCCGCTTCTTCGTCGATCCATTTCAGAAGGCTGCCGCCGAACAGGGTGCCGTTCGGGTTGAGGTCTTCAGGCTTGACCCACTTGCGGGTGTGGAAATTCATGGAAGCTCCTTCTTGGGAGGTTGCGCCTCGTGAGCGCGATGACGGGGATAGCCCCGCCGGCTATGCAAGTCTGGACCCGGCCGCTGCCAGGCACCTTGCCATGGCTCAGCCGAGCCCGGCGTCGGCGCGATAGCGGGCGGCTTCATCCACCAGCCAGTCGCGGAAAGCGCCCAGGGTCGCCGATTCCACCTTGCGCTCGGGAATCATCAGGTAATAGGCATTTTCGCTCAAATAGGCATGTTGCATCGGCACGATAAGCCGTCCGTCGGCCAGCTCGTGCTGGATCAGCATCGGCGGGATCAGCGCCACGCCCATGCCGTGCATCGCCGCCTGGGCGAGCATGGAGAACAGCTCGTAGCGCGTGCCGCTCATGTCGTGCGCCACGCTCATGCCCAGCGAACCGAACCACTGGCGCCAGGCGTAGGGCCGGGTGGTCTGCTGCATCAAGGGCAATTCGGCGATCTGCGCAGCGGATAGCTCACGGCGCCCACCCAGCAACTCGGGACTGCACACCGGCACCGGGTTCTCATGCATGAGGAAGTTGGCCACCGTGCCGGACCACACGCCGTCGCCGAAATACAGCGCCGCATCGAACTCGGTGTCGGCGAAGAGGAAGGGTCGAGTGCGGTTGGTCATGTTCACCGTGACTTCCGGATGCAGGCGCTTGAAGTCCTTCAGCCGTGGCAGCAGCCATTGCGTCGCAAAGGTCGGCACCACCGCCAGTTCCAGCGTGCCACCGCCCTGCTGCCCCATCACCGCCAGGGTATCGCGCTCCACGGCATCCAGGCGCTGGGCAACACGGCGGCTGTAGTTGAGCCCCGCTTCGGTCAGCTTCACCCCTCGCCGCGAACGGCGGAACAGCTCGACGCCGAGGAACTCCTCCAGCGTGGCGATCTGTCGGCAGATGGCGCTCTGGGTCAACGACAGCTCGTCGGCGGCCTTGGTAAAGCTCTCGTGGCGGGCGGCGGACTCGAAGGCGACCAGCGCCGCCGTGGTCGGGATCTTGCGTCGCATCGAATGCCTCTTCGGAATATCGTGATGCGCAGGAGTCGCCACAGACGCCTGAAATAGAGGCGAGCAGGCAAAATCCAGCAGCAGCCGAGCGATTACGGAGTGACAAAATAGCACAACAGCGTGCGAATTAGTCGGTTGCCCGGCTTCCCGACGGCTGACTAGGATGGCCCACACCGAGCCCGCCTAGACTTGTGCGGGTCTTTCACTGTCTGCGTTCGAGGTTCTCCATGGCGACCAAAGCAAGCTTCAACTGGGAAGATCCGCTGCTGCTGGATCAGCAACTCACCGAAGAAGAGCGCATGGTGCGCGACAGCGCCCAGCAATTCGCCCAGGACAAGCTGGCCCCGCGCGTGCTGGAAGCCTTCCGCCATGAGCAGACCGACCCGGCGATCTTCCGCGAGATGGGCGAAACCGGCCTGCTCGGCGCGACCATTCCCGAACAGTACGGCGGCAGCGGCCTGAACTACGTGTGCTACGGCCTGATCGCCCGTGAAGTCGAGCGCATCGACTCCGGCTACCGCTCGATGATGAGCGTGCAGTCCTCCCTGGTGATGGTGCCGATCAACGAATTCGGCAACGAAGCCACCAAGCAGAAATACCTGCCGAAACTCGCCAGCGGCGAATACATCGGCTGCTTCGGCCTGACCGAGCCGGACCACGGCTCCGACCCGGGCTCGATGATCACCCGCGCGAAGAAAGTCGACGGCGGCTACCGCCTGACCGGCGCCAAGATGTGGATCACCAACAGCCCGATCGCCGACGTCTTCGTGGTCTGGGCCAAGGATGACGAAGGCCAGATCCGCGGCTTCGTCCTGGAGAAAGGCTGGGAAGGCCTGTCCGCCCCGGCGATCCACGGCAAGGTCGGCCTGCGCGCCTCGATCACCGGCGAGATCGTGATGAACAACGTGTTCTGCCCGGAAGAAAACGCCTTCCCGGACGTACGCGGCCTGCGTGGTCCGTTCACCTGCCTGAACTCCGCCCGCTACGGTATCTCCTGGGGTGCCCTGGGTGCCGCCGAAGCCTGCTGGCACACCGCTCGCCAGTACACCCTGGACCGCAAGCAGTTTGGCCGCCCGCTGGCCGCCAACCAGCTGATCCAGAAGAAACTGGCCGACATGCAGACCGACATCACCCTCGCCCTGCAAGGCTGCCTGCGCCTGGGCCGGATGAAGGACGAAGGCACCGCCGCTGTCGAAATCACCTCGATCATGAAGCGCAACAGCTGCGGCAAGGCCCTGGACATCGCCCGCCTGGCCCGCGACATGCTCGGCGGCAACGGCATCTCCGACGAGTTCGGCGTTGCCCGTCACCTGGTCAACCTGGAAGTGGTGAACACCTACGAAGGTACCCACGACGTCCACGCGCTGATCCTCGGCCGCGCCCAGACTGGCATCCAGGCGTTCTTCTAAGCAATACCCCGCGCTGGCCCGCCTGGGCCAGCGCACGCTTTACCTCTCGCCCGAGAGGCCCCGGGGAGGACCGTGGAGTCCCCGCACCGCGTCCTCCCCGCCCCTATCCAAGCTGCAGGTGATTGCATGTCCGGCGCCCTTTCGCACATCCGTGTCCTCGACCTCTCCCGCGTTCTCGCCGGCCCCTGGGCTGGGCAGATCCTCGCCGACCTCGGCGCGGAAGTGATCAAGATCGAGCGTCCCGGCAGCGGCGACGACACCCGCGCCTGGGGCCCGCCGTTCCTCAAGGACGCCGACGGCCGCGACACCAGCGAAGCGGCGTATTACCTGTCGGCGAACCGCAACAAGAAATCCCTGACCATCGACTTCACCCAGCCCGAGGGCCAGCGACTGGTGCGCGAACTCGCCGCCAAGGCCGACATCGTGCTGGAGAACTTCAAGGTTGGCGGGCTGAAGGCCTACGGCCTGGATTACGAGTCGCTGAAAGCGCTGAACCCGAAGCTGATCTACTGCTCGATCACCGGCTTCGGCCAGTTCGGCCCCTACGCCAAGCGCGCCGGCTACGACTTCATGATCCAGGGCCTGGGCGGCCTGATGAGCCTGACCGGGCGCTCCGACGCCGAAGAAGGCGCCGGCCCGGTGAAGGTCGGCGTGGCGCTGACTGACATCCTCACCGGCCTCTACTCGTCCACCGCGATCCTCGCCGCCCTCGCCCACCGCGATGTCAGCGGTATCGGCCAGCACATCGACATGGCGCTGCTGGACGTGCAGGTCGCCTGTCTGGCCAACCAGACCCTGAACTACCTGACCACCGGCAACCCGCCGCGTCGCCTGGGCAACGCGCACCCGAACATCGTGCCGTACCAGGACTTCCCCACCGCCGACGGCGACCTGATCCTCACCGTCGGCAACGACGGCCAGTTCCGCAAGTTCGCCGAGCTGGCGGGTCACCCGGAATGGGCCACCGACGAGCGTTTCGCCACCAACCAGGCCCGCGTAGCGCACCGCGAGGTGCTGATCCCGCTGATCCGCCAGGCCACCGTGATGCGCACCACCGCCGAGTGGATCGCCTTACTGGAACAGGCCAGCGTGCCGTGCGGGCCGATCAACGACCTGGCCCAGGTGTTCGCCGATCCGCAGGTGATCGCCCGCGGGCTGCGCGTGGACCTGCCGCACCCGCTGGCCGGGACCGTGCCGCAGGTGGCCAGCCCGATCCGCCTGTCCGAGACCCCGGTCGAATACCGCAACGCCCCGCCGACCCTCGGCCAGCACACGCAGGAAATCCTCGAAGGCGTGCTCGGCCTGGACCAGGCGGCCATCGACAAACTGCGCGACGGCGGCGTGATTTGACGTTCCCGTAGGGCGAATAACGCCTCAAGCGTTATCCGCCGTCCGTCGGCTCTGAAGCCAGAAGCGGCGGATAAAGCGTTCCGCTTTATGCGCCCTACAACTGACCATCGGCGCCCGCTCCAGCGGACGCCACCGATCCCCGAAACGACGCCCGCGCCAGGGTTTTCACGGCCCCTGGCGCGGGCGCGGCGGGGAACCCGGCCGCGATCCACTGCTCGATCGCGACCAAAAGCCTTTGGCTTGTCATGCGCCATGGCTATAATCCGCAGGCTTCAATAACGGCCGGCACTGCCCGGTCGTTCCCGCCACCTGTCCGAGGGGCGCTGCAGCAGGTCGATTCGCTTCGGCTTGTCAGGCTCGGATGGGGCGCGTCACGGTCGGCATCCGCCGATCGCCAAACGCATCAACGGCGCCCATTCGCAGACAACGAATGGAGAGTTACGCATGAGCGCTGTCACGCCTGCCGGTTTTACCGACTTCAAAGTCGCCGACATTTCCCTGGCCGCCTGGGGCCGCCGTGAGCTGATCATTGCCGAATCCGAAATGCCGGCACTGATGGGCCTGCGCCGCAAGTACGCCGCCAGCCAGCCGCTGAAAGGCGCGAAGATCCTCGGCTGCATCCACATGACCATCCAGACCGGCGTCCTCATCGAGACCCTGACTGCGCTGGGCGCCGAAGTGCGCTGGTCGTCCTGCAACATCTTCTCCACCCAGGATCAGGCCGCTGCCGCCATCGCCGCCGCCGGCATCCCGGTGTTCGCCTGGAAAGGCGAGACCGAGCAGGAATACGAGTGGTGCATCGAGCAGACCATCCTCAAGGATGGCCAGCCGTGGGACGCCAACATGGTGCTGGACGACGGCGGTGACCTGACCGAGATCCTGCACAAGAAATACCCGCAGATGCTCGAGCGCATCCACGGCGTCACCGAAGAAACCACCACCGGTGTTCACCGCCTGCTCGACATGCTCAAGGCCGGCACCCTGAAAGTCCCGGCGATCAACGTCAACGACGCCGTGACCAAGAGCAAGAACGACAACAAGTACGGCTGCCGTCACAGCCTGAACGACGCCATCAAGCGCGGCACCGACCACCTGCTGTCGGGCAAGCAGGCCCTGGTGATCGGCTACGGCGACGTGGGCAAGGGCTCCGCCCAGTCGCTGCGTCAGGAAGGCATGATCGTTAAGGTCTCCGAAATCGACCCGATCTGCGCCATGCAGGCCTGCATGGACGGCTTCGAGCTGGTCTCCCCGTACAAGAACGGCCTGAACGATGGCACCGAAGCCAGCGTTGACGCCGCCCTGCTGGGCAAGATCGACCTGATCGTCACCACCACCGGCAACGTCAACGTCTGTGACGCCGGCATGCTGAAAGCGCTGAAGAAGCGCGCCGTGGTGTGCAACATCGGTCACTTCGACAACGAGATCGACACCGCCTTCATGCGCAAGACCTGGGCATGGGAAGAGGTCAAGCCGCAGGTGCACAAGATCCACCGCACCGGCGCCGGTGACTTCGATCCGGCCAACGACGACTACCTGATCCTGCTGGCCGAAGGCCGTCTGGTGAACCTGGGTAACGCCACCGGCCACCCGAGCCGCATCATGGACGGCTCCTTCGCCAACCAGGTACTGGCGCAGATCTTCCTGTTCGAGCAGAAGTACGCCGACCTCTCCGCCGAGAAGAAGGCCCAGCGCCTGACCGTCGAAGTCCTGCCGAAGAAACTGGACGAAGAAGTGGCCCTGGAAATGGTGAAAGGCTTCGGTGGCGTCGTCACCCAACTGACCCCGAAACAGGCCGAGTACATCGGCGTGACCGTGGAAGGCCCGTTCAAGCCGGACACCTACCGCTACTGATGTGCCAGAGGGCAGACGAGCAATCGTCTGCCCTCTTTGCCATTGGGCGTCATTGGAAACCTTGCATGGACCTGCAGGACAGCTACAACCAGGCCTGGATCTTCGCCGCCGGCGCGCACGCCGGACAGACGCTGACCGCCTCGACGCTGCCCTACGCGGTCCACCTGGCGATGGTGGCCAACGAAGTGATGGCGGCCGACCGCGAAGCGCCCATCGAGCGCCTGGCGGAGACCGTCCAGATTGCACTGCTGCACGACGTGCTCGAAGACACCCCGGTGCCCTTCGAGGAACTGCAGACGCGTTTCGGCGAGTTCGTCGCCGAGGGCGCCCAACGCCTGAGCAAGGTGGTGAATGGCGAAAAGCTGCCATTCGATATCTACCTCGAAAGGCTGGCGACCGGCGCGCCGCAGTATGCGATCGTCAAGCTGTGCGACCGGATCACCAACCTGCAGCCGCC
Organism: Pseudomonas multiresinivorans; assembly: GCF_012971725.1. Taxonomy (NCBI): domain Bacteria; kingdom Pseudomonadati; phylum Pseudomonadota; class Gammaproteobacteria; order Pseudomonadales; family Pseudomonadaceae; genus Pseudomonas; species Pseudomonas multiresinivorans. The sequence continues at coordinate 1,162,274 of NZ_CP048833.1, read as the reverse complement.
ACCCTCGACCTGGGCGCGGAGCAAGATCGCCGAATACCATGGGGAGTCGCAGCGTATCCTGGCCGTCCTCGGCCATGTGCACGAGCCCAGCGCCGAGCGACTGCGCACGAAGATAGACAATTATCGCCGTTACTTCTGAAGTCGACGGCACATGCCGGCAGCCGCGCAATGATGTGGCGCCGAAGGAACGACCATGAGTCAGAAAGATCGCCGTTTCAGCTTCGAGTTCTTCCCCGCCAAGACCGAAGCCGGCCATGAAAAACTGCTGGCCACTGCGCGCCAGCTGGCAGCGAAGAAGCCCGACTTCTTCTCCTGCACCTACGGTGCCGGCGGCTCCACCCGCGACCGCACCCTGACCACCGTGCTGCAACTGGACGGCGACGTGCAGGTGCCCACTGCCCCGCACCTGTCGTGCGTCGGCGACACCAAGGCCGAGCTCTCCGCCCTGCTGGCCCACTACAAGGACGCCGGCATCCGCCGCATCGTCGCCCTGCGCGGCGACCTGCCCTCGGGCATGGGCATGGCCAGCGGCGAGCTGCGTTTCGCCAACGAACTGGTGGAATTCATCCGCGCCGAAACCGGCGATCACTTCCACATCGAAGTTGCCGCCTATCCGGAAGTTCACCCGCAAGCGCGCAATTTCGAGGATGATCTTGCGAATTTCGTGCGCAAGGTCAAAGCCGGCGCCGACTCTGCCATCACACAATACTTCTTCAACGCCGACAGCTACTTCCATTTTGTCGAGCGTGCGGAGAAACTGGGTGTCAGCATTCCGGTCGTACCGGGTATCATGCCGATCACCAACTACACCAAACTGGCCCGCTTCTCCGACGCCTGTGGCGCGGAAATCCCCCGCTGGATTCGCAAGCAACTGGAAGCCTACGGCGACGACATCGCCAGCATCCAGGCCTTTGGTGAGCAGGTCATCACCGACATGTGCGAACGTCTCCTGGAAGGCGGCGCACCGGGTCTGCATTTCTACACCCTGAACCAGGCTGAACCCAGCCTGGCGCTCTGGAACAACCTCAAGCTCCCCCGCTGAGGATCATTGCTCCGGGCTTACCGTCCACGATCCCGGCCAGCGCAACGCCGGCGTATCGTGGGCGGAGTGCTTCCAGCCCAAGGCTGAGCGCTCGCCCCGAGCTTGAAATCACGCGCCCTCGAGCCGGCAGGTTGCCGGCCTACAGGAACCCCGCATGTCCTTTACTTCCCTCGGTCTCTCCGAGGCCCTGGCTGGCGCCGTTGAAGCCGCCGGCTACGCGCGCCCCACTCCCGTCCAGGAACGCGCCATTCCCGCCGTACTGCAAGGCCGCGACCTCATGGTTGCCGCACAGACCGGCACCGGTAAAACCGGCGGCTTCGCCCTCCCGGTACTCGAACGCCTGTTCCCCGAAGGCCACCCGGACCGCGAACACCGCCATGGCCCACGCCAGGCCCGCGTCCTGGTACTGACCCCGACCCGCGAGCTGGCGGCCCAGGTGCACGACAGCTTCAAGGTCTACGCCCGCGACCTGCCGCTGAAAAGCGCCTGCATCTTCGGCGGCGTCGGCATGAATCCCCAGGTCCAGGCCATGTCCAAGGGCGTCGACGTCCTGGTGGCCTGCCCGGGCCGCCTGCTCGACCTGATCGGTCAAGGCAGCGTCGACCTGTCCCGCGTGGAAATCCTCGTCCTCGACGAAGCCGACCGCATGCTCGACATGGGCTTCATCCACGACGTGAAGAAGGTCCTCGCCAAGCTGCCGGCCAAGCGCCAGAACCTGCTGTTCTCGGCAACCTTCTCGAAAGACATCATCGACCTCACCAACAAGCTCCTGCACAACCCGGAGCGCATCGAGGTCACTCCGCCGAACACCACCGTCGAGCGTATCGAACAACGCGTGTTCCGCATCCCGTCGGTGCAGAAGCGCGCCCTGCTGGCGCACCTGGTGACCGTGGGTGCCTGGGAGCAGGTGCTGGTGTTCACCCGCACCAAGCACGGTGCCAACCGCCTCGCCGAGTACCTGAGCAAGCACGGCCTGCCGGCTGCCGCGATCCACGGCAACAAGAGCCAGAACGCGCGCACCAAGGCCCTGGCCGACTTCAAGGCCAACGAAGTGCGCATCCTGGTCGCCACCGACATCGCCGCCCGCGGCCTGGACATCGACCAACTGCCTCACGTGGTCAACTACGAGCTGCCCAACGTCGAGGAAGACTACGTTCACCGCATCGGCCGTACCGGCCGTGCCGGCCGCACCGGTGAAGCCATCTCGCTGGTGGCGCCGGACGAAGACAAGCTGCTCAAGGCCATCGAGCGCCTGACCAAGCAGCGCATCCCCGACGGCGACATGCTCGGCTTTGACCCCGACACTGTGCTGCCGGAAGTCCAGCAGCCCGAGCCGAAGGAAGCCCCTCAGCGTCAACCGCGCAAAGACAAGGCCAAGCGCGGTGAGCGCAAGGACCGCAACAAGGACAAGCCTCAACAGCCGCAGGCCGAAGAGCAGCAGAACGCCGCGGCCGGCGCCGAAGGTGAAGCGGCCGACGGCGACAAGCCGGCCGGCAAACGCCGCCGTCGTGGCGGTCGCGGCAAGAAGAAAGGCGACGGCCAGGGCAGCGACGCTCAGCCGAACGCCAACGCTCAGCCACGTGAGTCGCGCGAACCGCGCGAGCCCCGTCAGCCTCGCCAGCAGGAGCAAGGCCAAGGTCGTCAGCAGGAGTCCAAACCGGCGCGCGCACCGAAGGCCGATGCCAACGGTAACCGCGATCCGGAAGAGTTCCTCGACGACGACTTCGACAACTTCGGCAACCGCGCCGACTACGTCAGCCCGTTCCCGGACAAGGACCAGCAGCGCGGCCAGCGCCGCCGTGGCGGTCAAGGTCAAGGCCAGAATCAGGGCCAGGGCCTGCAGCGTCCCCGCAGCCAGGGCGCCCAACCCGGCAGCCAGGGCAGCGGCGGCCAGAACCGTGGGCAAGGTCAGGGCCAAGGCCAGGGCAAGGCCGCCAGGAAGCCGAGCGGTGGCGGTGGCAGTCGCGGCCAGAGCCAGGGTGCCAATGGCCAGGGCAAGCCAGGCCAGCAGCGCAAGCGCGGTGGCAAGGCTCCGGCTTCGCGCATGAACGACGCCCCGCTGCGCGAGCCTAGCGAATACGGCGCTGCCAAGCCGACTCGCCAGCCGGTAGTGATCAATAAGCGCGACCTGGTCCGCACCGACCGCTTCCCGACACCGGAGCAGTTGGAAGAGCTGGAACCGCGCCGCAAGACCGAGCGTCCCGCGCTGCTGACCCGCAACCGCGAGTGATGCTGTAGAAGAAACCGCCCTCCGGGGCGGTTTCTTTTTGCCCGCGATTTGTCGCCGGTGCCCCCGTGACCGTAGGAGCGGACTCCGTCCGCGAAAGGTCCGCATCGCGCCGAATGCCATCGCGGACAGAGTCCGCTCCTACCAAAGCCATCCCTCGCCCCCGAACAAACACAAAAAAAGCCGCCCGAAGGCGGCTCTTTCACGACGGCAAAATCCTACAGCACCTGCCGCAGGAAGCTCTGCGCGCGGGCATCCCTGGGCTGGGCGAAGAACTCCGCCGGGGCGGCATCCTCCAGCAGCTTGCCGTGATCGAAGAACAGCACGCGATCCGCCACTTCGCGGGCGAAGCCCATCTCGTGGGTCACGCAGACCATGGTCATGCCTTCTACGGCCAGGGTCTTCATCACGTCCAGCACCTCGCCGACCATTTCCGGGTCGAGCGCCGAGGTGGGCTCGTCGAACAGCATCACCTTCGGGTCCATGCACAGCGCGCGGGCAATGGCCACGCGCTGCTGCTGGCCGCCGGAAAGGCGCGACGGGTATTCGTTGGCCTTCTGGCCGATGCCGACCTTCTCCAGCAGCGCCCTGGCCTTGGCCTCGCGCTCCGCCTTGCCGCGCTTGCGCACGACTTTCTGCGCCAGGCACAGGTTCTCCAGCACGGTCATGTGCGGGAACAGGTTGAAGTGCTGGAACACCATGCCGACTTCGCGGCGGTAGGCGTTTACGTCGGTCTTCGGGTTGGCGAGGTCGAGGCCGTCGATGCTCACCGAGCCGGAGTCGAACTCCTCCAGGCCATTCAGGCAACGCAGGAAGGTGGACTTGCCCGAGCCGGACGGGCCGATCACCACCACCACTTCACCCTTGGCCACGCCGGTGGTGACGTCATCCACAGCACGCACGACTTGTCCGCGGGTATCGAAGACCTTGGTCAGATTACGGACTTCAATCACTTTGGCCGAGCCTCCGCTCCAGGCGCCCCGCCAGATGCGACAGCGGCAGGTTGATCACGAGGTAGAGGGCGGCGACGCAGAACCAGATCTCGAAGGTGGAAAACGAGGTGGTGATTGCCTCGCGGCCGCTCTTGGTCAGCTCGGTGATGGCGATCACCGAGACCAGGGAAGTGTCTTTCACCAGGCTGATGAACTGCCCCGCCAACGGCGGCAGCACGCGCTTGAAGGCTTGCGGCAGGATCACGTGGCGCATCGACTGCGCCGCATTCAGGCCCAGGGAACGCGCCGCCTCGTCCTGGCCGCGGGCGATGGACTGCACGCCGGCACGGACGATCTCGGCCACGTAGGCGCCGGTGAACAGCGCCAGCGCCGCCACGCCCGCGAACTCGCGGGAGAGGTTCAGCACGGTGCCGATGAAGAAGTAGAAGATGAAGATCTGCACCAGCAGCGGCGTACCGCGCACCAGCTCGACGTAGAGAGTCGAGAGGTCGTGCAGCGTCGGGTTCTTCGACAGGCGGCAAAGGCCGGTGAACAGGCCGATGAACAGGCCGAACGCGCCGGAAACGAAGGAGATCCACAGCGTGGTCCACAGGCCCCAGGCGAGCGGGCCGGCCGCCCAGTGGCGGGTCGCGCCGACCACATCGCCCTCGGCGACGTCGTCATTTTCGGAGAACTGCAGGCTGTCCGCCGCAACGGTCAGCACCTGCTGTTTGCCATCCTCGTCCACCAGCGTGACGCGGGCATCGCTGCCCTGCGGCTCGATCTTCTCCACCCGCGAGATGCTGTCCGCACGCAGCGGTTCTTCAGCCTGGTAGGCGAAGTACTGCGGGACGCGGTTCCAGCGCCACTCGTAGGAGATCAGCGAAGTGGAGTACCAGATGGCCAGGCCGATCAACAGAAGGATCAGACCGGTCAGCCCGTGCCAGGGCCAGGTTGCGCGTTTCGTTCTAGCCACGAATCTCTACCGTGAAAATGCGAACGCGCAGGCCGGGGGCCTGCGCGTCGGGTCAACCAGCGTCAGACGTGGATTATTCCATGTCCTTGAGCCAGTCGGTGCTCTTGAACCACTTGTCGTGCAGACGATCGTAGGTGCCGTCTTCACGAATCTGCTTGAGGAAGTTGTTGATGAAGTTGATCGAGTCGTAGTCGCCCTTCTTCAGGCCGAAGGCCAGCGGCTCGTAGGTGAACGGCTGGTCCAGGTGCACCAGCTTGCCGGCGCCGAACTTGCCGACGGCCACGACGTTGTACGGCGAGTCGTAGATGAAGGCGTCGGCCTTGCCGTTGACCACGTCCATGACCGCTTCCGGCTCGTTGTCGAAGCCGTGGTACTGCGCCTTGGACAGCTGCTTCTTGGCGACGAATTCACCGGTAGTGCCGATCTTCGAGGTGATGCGGTACTTGGCGTCGTTCAGGTCCTTGTAGGACTTGATCTCGCCTTGCAGTTCCTGACGGATCAGCAGGGTCTGGCCGACCACGATAAAGGGATCGGAGAAGTTCAGGCGCAGGTTGCGTTCCTGGGTCAGGGTCATGCCCGAACCGATCATGTCGAACTTGTCGGTGAGCAGGGCCGGGATGATGCCGTCATAGGCGGTGGAAACCAGCTCCAGCTTGACGTTCATGGACTTGGCCATGGCCTTGAGCAGGTCCACTTCGAAGCCGACGATCTGACCGCGCTTGTTGGTCATCTCGAACGGCATGTAGGTCGGGTCCATGCCCACGCGCAGGGTGCCGCGCTTGGCCGCTTCATCGATGGCGCCGGCCTGAGCCGCGCTCACGCTGACCAGGGCGCAGACGCCCATCACCAGCGATGCCAGGTACTTTTTCATCCCCATACTCCCAAGCAAGTGAAAGAACTTGTTGTTTTTTCCAGCGATCGAACCGGGCGCGCAAGAGCAGGCCTTGCGCAGAAGGGTGCGAAGCGTACCCCATGCGCCGGATATCTCAATCTTTTCTGGATAGCTGGCGAAGGGTACCAGCAGCGGTGCGCGGGGAAAACAGCGGAAACCGGCAGGTCGCCCCCATCCCGAACGGGATGGGGGCGGCGTGCGGTCAGGACTGCGCGGCGGGCAGCGCCATGGTGCCCTGTTCCGCGACCGGAGCCAGGGGCACGGCCGGAGCATGGGCATCGGCTTGCAGCGATTGCCGCCAGGGACCGATCCACTGTTCCTTTTCACCCTGCCAGAGCGCCAGGTGCAGGCGCGACAGCGCCACCGGATCGCTCAGTAGCGCCAGCCGGCGGTTGCCGTCGAGCTGCTCGGGGCCGGCTTCCAGCGCCTTCTCGACCAGCGCGGCGCGGGTCGATTCGATGGCGGCGGACTGGCCATGGCGGGCAGTACCCATGGCGCAGGCCAGGGCGTTCAGCACCGGGTCCACGGCGGAGCGGACGAAGCCGTCCTTCAGCGCCTGCCAGCGGTTCTGGTAGGTGTACTCGTCGGTGGCACGCAGCTCGCGCGGGGTGTCGTATTCCTCGGGGATGAGGAACAGCTTCTCATCGCGCGAAGCCAGGCCCAGCTTGACCCGGCTGCTGATCACCGAGACCGGGATCGACAGCATCAGGGCACCGACGATGGGCGACAGCCACCACAGGAAACGCGGGTTCAGCCACGCCACCAGCAACGCCCAGCACAGGCCCAGCAGGGTCTGCAGGCCATGGCGACGAATTGCCTCGCTCCACGGGGTGTCGTCGTCGTCACGTTGCGGCGACTTCCACTGGGCTTCCCAGCCGAGGAACGCGGCCAGCACGAAGCGGGTGTGGAAGAGCATGCGCACCGGCGCGAGCAACACGGAGAAGAACATCTCCAGGAGCATGCTCAGGGTCACCTTGATCACGCCGCCGTAGCCCTTGGCGCCCTTGGCCCAGATCAGCATGACGCTGAGCAGCTTGGGCAGGAACAGCAGGGTCAGGGTGGTGGAGAACAGGGCGATGGCCTTTTCCGGATGCCACTGCGGCCAGATCGGGAACAGCTGGCGTGGCTCCAGGAAGTACTGCGGCTCCATCAGCTGGTGCACCGCCAGCAGGGCGGTGGACAGCACCAGGAAGAAGAACCACAGCGGCGCCGACAAGTAGGACATCACGCCGGTAAGGAACACCGCGCGGTGTACCGGGTGCATGCCCTTGACCAGGAACAGGCGGAAGTTCATCAGGTTGCCGTGGCACCAGCGGCGGTCGCGCTTGAGCTCGTCCAGCAGGTTGGGCGGCAATTCCTCGTAGCTGCCTTCCAGATCGTAGGCGATCCACACGCCCCAGCCGGCGCGGCGCATCAGCGCGGCTTCGACGAAGTCGTGGGAGAGGATCGCACCGGCGAAGGAACCCTTGCCCGGCAGCGGCGCCAGGGCGCAGTGCTCGATGAAGGGTTTCACCCGGATGATCGCGTTATGGCCCCAGTAATGGGATTCGCCCAGCTGCCAGAAGTGCAGACCGGCGGTGAACAGCGGGCCGTAAACGCGAGTAGCGAACTGCTGCATGCGCGCATAGAGGGTGTCCATGCCCGACGCCTTGGGCGCGGTCTGGATGATGCCGGCCTCAGGGTTGGCCTCCATCAGGCGCACCAGCTTGGTCAGGCAATCGCCACTCATCACGCTGTCGGCGTCCATGACGACCATGTACTTGTACTGGCCGCCCCAGCGACGGCAGAAGTCGTCGATGTTGCCGCTCTTGCGCTTAACCCGGCGCCGGCGGCGGCGGTAGAAGATGCGACCGAAGCCCTTGGCGTCCTTGCACAGCTCGATCCAGGCCTTTTCTTCGGCCATGGCGATATCGGGCTGATTGGTGTCGCTGAGCACGAAGAAGTCGAAGCGATCGAGCTCGCCGCTGGCGCCCACCGACTCGAAGGTCGCCCGCAGGCCGGCGAAGACGCGCGGGACGTCCTCGTTGCAGATCGGCATGACGATGGCGGTGCGCGCATCGGCGGCAATCGGCTCGCTGCCTGCGCTGCTGCCGGAAATGCGGTAGCGGTCGCGGCCGGTGAGCAGCTCCCAGAAGCCCATCAGGGCGGTCCAGAAACCTGCCGAGACCCAGCAGAAGAGAATCGCGAAGAGCGTCAGCACGCCGAACTGGATGGCGTAGGGCACCACCTGCTCCAGGGTCTGCAGCCAGGTCTGGCGGTTGATCTCTTCTAGGTCGACGAAGGCCCAGCCCTGGTAGGGCAGGATGCCTTTCATGTAGTAGGTGGCGACGGTGGTCTGGCCGAGCATGAGCAGGACCAGGATGAACCGGCGCAGCGAACCGACCCGCTGCCAGCGCGCCTTGGGCAGGTCGCGGGCGGGCTTGGCCGGGTTGCTACGCCCTGTCAGGCGGCGCCAGCCGCGCATGATCGGGTTGGTCCGCCAGGGTTCGGGGATCACCTTGGTGCGCTGGATCGGCGGCGCAGCCTTGAGGTAGGTGCGGCCGTTGTCGTCCATGCCCAGCATCTGGGCGTCGTCGAGGTCCTGGCCATACCCATGGCGCAGACGCGCACCGACCGAAGCCAGCGCGGCGTCTTCGCCCTGCACATCGCCAGCGAGCTGCTCGTGCAGCTCACTGATGGAACCGGCCTGGGCCAGCCGCTCACGCTCCTGCGCCGAAAGGGGCAGGTGCGCGAGATAGTCGGCCACCGGCGCGGTGGTAGCGGTGGAGTTATTCATCGGCAGGCAGCTGGTAGCTCCAGGTTTCGGAAATGGTCTGGCCGCCGTTTACCAGCGCAGCGCGCATTTCCGTCGGCTTCTTCGGATCCTTGACCTTGATCCGCAGGGTCAGACGCCAGCCCTTGGTCACTGCGTTGTAGCGCAGTGCGTTTTCCTTCACCTCGGCATTGTCGTCGGTGCTCACCTGGGTGCTCACCGGGGCATCGCCAGCCAGCGCCTTCAGGGTCGGGCCGACGAAATCGACGACCAGCGCCACGCTGCCATCGGGCTGACGGATCAGGTTCTTCTGCTTGACGTCGCCGACCGAGCGCAGGGTCTGCATGACCCAGGCGTTCTTCGCGTCGTGCAGGGCTTCCTCGTCCTTGGTCCAGCGCATGCGGTAGGCGAAGTCCAGCGGCTCGCCGGCTTCCGGGCGCTTCTCCGGGTTCCAGAAGGCGACAATATTGTCGTTGGTCTCATCCGGGGTCGGAATCTCCACCAGCTCGACGGTACCCTTGCCCCAGTCGCCCTGCGGCTCGATCCAGGCAGACGGACGCAGGTCGTAGCGGTCGTCCAGGTCCTCGTAGCGGGAGAACTCGCGGCCACGCTGCAGCAGGCCGAAGCCTTTCGGGTTCTCGACGCTGTAGGCGCTGACGGACAGGTGTTTCGGGTTGTTCAGCGGGCGCCAGATCCACTCGTCGTTGCCGGCGTGGATCTGCAGGCCAGTGGAGTCATGCAGCTCCGGACGGAAGTTGTGCTCCGGCGACGGCTGGTTGGAGCCGAACAGAAACATGCTGGTCAGCGGCGCCAGGCCCAGCTTGCTCACCTTGTCGCGCAGGAACACGCGGGCCTTCACGTCGACTACGGTATCGTTGCCCGGACGTATGGTGAAGCGGTACGCACCGGTCGCGCGGGGCGAGTCCAGCAGCGCGAAGATCACCAGGTGCTTGTCCTTGGGCTTGGGCTTCTCGATCCAGAACTCGCGGAAGCGCGGGAACTCTTCACCCGACGGCAGCGCGGTATCCAGCGCCAGGCCACGGGCGGAGAGACCCCACCACTGGTCCTTGCCGATGATGCGGAAGTAACTCGCGCCCAGGAAGGTGGCGATCTCGTCCTGCTTGTCCGGCGAGTTGATCGGGTACAGCAGGCGGAAGCCGGCGTAGCCCAGATCCTTGGTGGCATTGGCGTCGAATTTCAGCGAACCGAAATCGAAACGTGAGGGATCGTACTTGATCTCCTTGACGTCGGTCGCCGTGACTTCGTTGATCTTCACCGGGGTGTCGAAGTGCATGCCCTGGTGATAGAAGCTGATCTTGAAGGGGGTCTTCTCGTCGGCCCAGTAGGCCTTCTCGTTACGGAAGCGAATCTGCTGGTAATCGGCGAACTTCATTTCGCTGAATTCCGATGGCAGGTTGCTCGTCGGTGCGCTGTACTTCTCAGCAGCCAGCGCCTTGGCTTGTTCGCCAACGTCGTCGAGATTGAAGGCCCAGGCATGGGTAGCGCTCAACGCCAACAGGGCGGAGCCGACCAGTCCGCGAAGGATTTGGCGCGAAAGCGGTTGTTGAACGGAACGGAAAATCACGAGTCCCCCTCGTCCGTGAACACAAAACGATTAAAGCCAGCAAAGGCGATGCCAAATTGCCGGCGATTGAATTCCGACCCCGGTGAGCCTGAATGATTCCCCGATTTTTTCCACGGGTACTTCCGGCTCCCGGAGGCGCATTGTTCTAGATGCATAAGCCCTAACCATCATCCCACGGCGATATGACAAGCTGCCGCGCGTTCAAGCCTCCAGTAGAAAGGTCACTGGCCCGTCATTGACCAGATGGACCTGCATGTTGGCGCCAAAACGGCCAGTGGCGACCAGCGGATGACGCTCTCGCGCCTGTTCCACGAGTAGATCGAACAACGCGGCGCCCCTTGCAGGAGGCGCCGCGCTGGAAAAGCTCGGTCGCAGGCCCTTGCGGGTGTCTGCGGCCAGGGTGAACTGCGAAACCAGCAGCAGGCCGCCGCCGACATCGCTCAATGAAAGGTTCATTTTACCTTCATCGTCGCCAAACACTCGATAGTTAAGCAGCTTGTGCAACAAACGGTTGACCGAGTCTTCGTCGTCCAGGGGTTCCACCCCCACCAGAGCCAGCAGCCCATGGTCGATAGCGCCGACGATTTCACCGTCGACCTCGACGCGGGCGCCGCGCACCCGCTGGATCAAACCCTTCATTCAGCCTCCGGCGGCAGGTTCAGCAGGCGGCGGCCGATTTCATTGGTGGCGCGGATCAGCGCATCGGTGATGCCGGGCTCGCCGGCCACGTGGCCGGCGTCGCGGACGATCTGCAGCTCGCTGTTGGGCCAGGCCTTGTGCAGCGCCCAGGCGTTATCGAGCGGGCAGACCACGTCATAGCGGCCGTGGACGATCACACCCGGCAGGTGGGCGATCTTGTGCATGTCGCGCAGCAGCTGGTCCGGCTCGAGGAAGCCGTCATTGACGAAATAGTGGTTCTCGATGCGGGCGATGGACAGCGAGCGGTGCGGGTCGGCGAAGCGATCCACCACCGCCGGGTTCGGCCGCAGCGTGGCGGTCCGGCCTTCCCAGGTGGACCAGGCGCGCGCGGCGTGCATCTGGGCGATCTGGTCGGGGCCGGTCAGGCGGCGATGGAAGGCATGCAACAGGTCGTCATGTTCGTCGGCGGGAATCGGCGCCAGGTAGTCTTCCCAGTAATCCGGGAACAGGCGGCTCGCACCCTCCTGGTAGAACCAGCGGATTTCCTGCGGGCGGCAGAGGAAGATGCCGCGTACGATCAGCGCCAGCACGCGCTCGGGATGGGTCTGGGCGTAGGCCAGCGAGAGGGTCGAGCCCCAGGAACCGCCAAACAGCACCCACTTGTCGATGCCCAGGTGCTCACGGATGCGCTCGATGTCCTGCACCAGGTGCCAGGTGGTGTTGTTCTCCAGGCTCGCATAAGGCGTGGAGCGGCCACAGCCGCGCTGGTCGAAGGTGACGATGCGGTAGATGTTGGGATCGAAGAAGCGCCGCGACATGGCATCGCAACCGGAGCCCGGGCCGCCATGGATGAACAGAACCGGCAGTCCGTCGGGCGTGCCGCTCTCGTCCACATAGATGACGTGCGGCTCTTCGACGGCCAGTTCATGGCGGGCGTAAGGCTTGATTTCCGGATACAAAGTTTGCATGGCTCGCTCCTGGATCAGTGCGTACGGTCGCTCCCGGACCAGTAACCATCCTAGGGCCTGTCGCCACCTTATAGAAAGTCGCGTTGCCGCAGCGCGACTTCCATCGAAAGTCTTCGGCCCCCACGGTGTCGGGCATGATACTCGGGCCAGCGAAAAACCCATAAGGGAGTTAGTGAGCCATGCCACGGAAGTTGTTTCTTTCTCTTTTTCTGCTGGTGCTCGCCTTGGCCGGCTGCGATCGCGACGACCCACGCGCGCAACTGGACGCCGCCGTGAAGCAGTTGCAGGACAACCTCGAAGCCAAGAATAGCGGGGCCGTGATCGATCAGCTGGCCGGGGACTTCCGCGCCAACGGCGAGTTCGACCGCGACTGGGCCAGGCGCACCATGACGCTGATGTTCCTGCGGCACCAGCAGGTCAAGGTGATCCTGCTCAGCAGCGAAAGCAGGCTCGACCCGACCCACGCCAATCGCGGCCATACCGACGCTCAGGTCGCCCTTACCGGCGCCGAGAACCTCATCCCCGACAGCGCCGGGCATTATTCGGTGAAGCTGGAGTGGTGGCGCGACGGCGCGCAATGGAAACTGGCGAGGCTCGACTGGCAATGACTTCCCCCCTGCAACACCGTATCCGCGCCGCCGGACTGCTGGTGCGCAACGACGAAATCCTGCTGGTGCGCCATGCAGTCGCCGGCGACGAGTACTGGATTCCGCCGGGCGGCGGCTTCGAGTCGGACAAGGATGAGTCCACCCGCGACACGGTGCGCCGCGAATGTAGGGAGGAAACCGGGCTGGCCGTGGAAGTCGGCCCACTGGTCTACGTGCGCGAGTTCGCCGAGCCGGTGGTCGGGCGCTTCCACATGGAACTGTTCTATCGCGTCGACGCCTGGGACGGCCGGGTCAGCCTGGACAACCTGCGCGGCCTGGGCGGGGACGAGTTCGATATCCGCGAAGTCGCCTGGGTGCCGCGCCGCGACTTGCCACACCTGCCCTCCTATTACCCCGCCGAATTGCTCGACGACGTCTGGGAGCGCCTGGCCGAGGCGCAACCCGTGATCCGCCACCTCGGCCTGCAACGCTAACCGGCTTACTGCACCGGTTCGCTGGTGGGCTTGGCGATGATCGCCTGCAACTCGGCGGTCATGGGGAATTCCAGGTTGAGGTTCTTCGGCGGGATCGGCTGCTCGAACCAGCGCTGGTAGATACCCTTGATCTCGCCGGAGGCATACAGCTCGGCCAGCGTCTGGTTCACCAGGGCGAGGAACTGCGGATCGTCCTTGCGCACCATGCAGGCGTAGATTTCCCGCGATTGCGGCTCGCCTACCACCACCCACTGGTGCGGATCGCGGGCCTTGGCCTTCTCGCCGTAGAGCAGCGCGTCATCCATGTAGAAGGCCACCGCGCGGCCTGACTGCAGCATGAGGAAGGCCTCGCCATGGTCCTTGGCGCTGACCACGTTCATGCCCAGTTTGTGCTCGGCGTTGTAGGCCTTCAGGTAGCGCTCGTTGGTGGTGCCGGCGGTGGTCACCACGTTCTTGCCCTTGAGGTCGGCGAAGCCCTGGATACCGCTGTCCTTGGCGGTCAGCAGCTGCCCCTTCACGTAGATGAAGCCGTAGGAGAAGGCGACCTGCTTCATGCGCTCGGCGGTGACGCCGGTAGAGCCACACTCCAGGTCGACCGTGCCGTTCTGCACCAGCGGAATGCGCGTCTGCGAGGTCACTGGGTTGTACTTCACCTTGAGCTCAGGCTTGTCGAGCTTCTGCTTGATGCGCTCAACCACCTTGCCGGCCAGGTCCACCGAGTAACCCATGGGCTGCCCGCTGTTGTCGCCCAGGTAGGAGAACGGTACCGAGGCGTCGCGATAACCCAGGGTTATCGTGCCGCGCTCAGCGACTTTCTTCAGCGTGCCGTCGAGTGCCTCGTTGGCCTGCGCCAGCGCGCAGACCAGGCTGGACGCCGCCAGCATTCCCAGTGCGAGTCGTTTCATGGGTGCGATCCTTCTTGTTGTTGTGAGTCGGGTTGGGGGTCAGGGCCGCGCGGCAATCACCGTGATTTCCACCAGCACCTGCGGCCGCGCCAGCAGCGCCTGCACCGTGGTGCGGGTCGGTGCGCAGCCTTCCGGCAGCCAGGCAGACCAGACGCTGTTCATGGCCTCGAAATCGGCGGCGATGTCCTTGAGGTAAATGGTCGCGCTGAGGATGTTCGCCTTCTCGCTGCCGGCCTCGGCCAGCAGCGCGTCGATCTTCGCCAGCACCTCGCGGGTCTGGCCCTGGATGTCGGTGGCCTGTCCGGGCACCTGCCCGGAGAGGAATACCAGCGAGCCGAAGACCATAGCGCCGGAGAGGCGGTCGTTGGTGGCGATGCGTGTGAGTTGCATGGTGAGTCTCCAAATCCGATTGAATCAGCCGGCCAGCCGCGCGGGCGTCAGGCCGGTCGTGTCGATATCCGGGTGACGCCCGGCGATCTGTGCGGCAATCAGTTGCGCACTGCCACACGCAAGGGTGAAGCCCAGTGCGCCGTGGCCGAGATTCAGCCACAGGCCACGCGGACCGCAGGCCCCCACCAGCGGCACGCCGGTGGGCGTGGCCGGACGCATGCCGGCCCATTCGATGGCGGCGCCGTAGTCGCAGGCGTCCGGCAGCGTATCAGCCGCCTGCTGCCGGATCAGCGCCAGCCGCTTGGGCTCCAGGCGCGGGTCGAAGCCGACGATGTCGACCATGGCAGCGATGCGCAGACGCTCGCCGATGCGCGCGTAGACCACCTTGCGGTCGTAGTCGGTGAGGCTCACCTCCAGCGCGAGGTCCTCGGCGCGGATCGGCGCGGTCAGGCTGTAGCCCTTCAGCGGATAGAGCGGCAGGCGCGGGCCGCCCGGCAGCAGCGCGGCGCTGCGGTAGCCGGCGGCGAGGACCACGTGATCGGCCTCGAAGCTCTCCCCGCCCGCCTCCACACCAATGACCACGCCATTGCGAATGATCAGCCGGGAAGCCGGACAGGCATAAACCAGCCGGCAACGTCCCGATGCCTGAAGTCGCTCGGCGAGCCGCTGGCAGAACAGGAAGCAGTCGGCGACCTCCTCGTCCGGCGTATGGATGCCACCGACGAAGGGCGCACGCGCCAACGCCGGGTCCAGCTCGCGGCACTGCTGCGCCGAGAGCACGAATTGCGCGGAAGGATCGGACAGGTTCTGCCGCGCACTGCGGAAACTGCCCTCGTCGCGGAAGGCCACTAGCTTGCCGTTGCGCCGCCAGTCGAAGCCACCCAACCCGTCTTCGCGCCACTGCGCCAGGGTGCTCTGGCTGAACAGCGCAAGGCGCAGCAGATGTTTCGCATTGGCCTGGTTCACCGAGCTCCGGCAGGCCGCCGTGAATTCCAGCAGCCAGCGCCACTGCGCCGGGTCCAGGCGCGGGCGCAGGCGCAGCGGCGAGTCGCCGCGCAGCAGCCAGCCCAGTGCCTGCTGCGGTACGCCCGCATCGGCCAGCGGCGCCACGTAGCGGTAGGACAACTGGCCGCCGTTGGCGAAGCTGGTTTCCAGCCCGGCCGCATCCCGCGCTTCCAGCACGGTGACGTCGAACCCTTCGAGGACCAGCGCCTGCGCCGTGGCCAGCCCAACCACGCCCGCGCCGATGATGCAAACCCGCTGTGCCATTGCCGTCTCACTGCCAATCGATTCCAGGCCTCGACCTTAGGGCCGGGTGACAGGCGGCGAACAATGAATAAACATGGGCAACCCATAAACCAGGGTTATACCTTGGCGAATCCGCTGACGGAGGCAAGCCATGCGCCTGCGCCATATCGAAGTGTTCCAGGCCATCCGCGAGACCGGCTCGGTCAGCGGCGCCGCGCAATTACTGCACGTCTCCCAGCCGGCAGTGACCAAGGTGCTGCAGCACGCCGAGCAGCAGCTGGGCTTCCCGCTGTTCCTGCGCGTGCGCGGCAAACTGCAGGCGACTCCCGAGGCGCTGGAGCTGGAGCGCGAAGTCGCCAAGGTGACGGAAAGCCTGCAGGGCGTGCGCCGCCTGGCGCAGAGCCTGCGCGGCCAGCCGGAGAACCGCCTGCGCGTGGGCGCCACGCCGGCCCTGGCGCTGTCGCTGCTACCGTCGGTGATCCGCGAATGGACCGACCGCTATCCGCAGAGCAGTTGCGAGCTGGCGACCCAGCATTCCCGCGAGCTGATCCAGAACCTGCTGATGCGCGAGCTTGACCTCGCCCTCACCCTGCAGCAGACCGACCACCCCGGCCTGCGCTCGCAGGTCATTGCCAGCGGCCCGCTGGTAGCCCTGGCGCCACACGCGCACTGGCCGGAAGACCGTTTGGGCAAGGCGCTGAGCCTGGGCGAGTTGGCCGGCGAGCCGATGATCGGACTGTCCACGTCCGACCCGCTGTCGGCGCGCCTGGAAAGTCATCTGGCGAATGTCGAACCGCCGCCGCGGGTGCGCATTTCAGTACAGACCTACGCGCTGGCGCGCACGCTGGTGGAAGCAGGGACAGGATTGGCGCTGGTCGACCCCTTCACGGCACTGGGCGCGGACGAAAGACTCACCGCACTGCGCCCGCTGTCGCCTCCGGTGAAGGTCACGCTCTACGCCCTGACCCGAGCCGATGAGACGCCTCCGCACACCCAGGCGCTGCTGCTGGAAATGCTGGTGCGGCATGCCGAAGGGCAACTGGCGCAGCACCGCTTCGAATAAAAGACAGCCCCCTGCCACGGCGGGGAAGCGCCGCCGGGATGCGTGGTCCGGCGGCGCCGCGCCGACAAGCCCCGGCGCGGCAGGAGGCTGTGTAAAACTCAGCGGCCGTAGTGCTCGCGGCCCCAGGCGATGAAGGTTTCCAGCATGCGCCGGAGCACCTGGGCGGTCGGCGCGGCGAGGTCTTCGCGGTAGCCGAAGGGCGCGTGCTCATCCATGTAGTTGCACTGCGCGAGTTCCAGCTGCACCGCGTGCACGTTGTCCTGCGGCTGGCCGTAGTGACGGGTGATATGCCCCCCCTTGAAGCGGCCGTTGAGGATGTGGCGGTAAGCCGGAGCCTCGGCGCACACCGCGACCAGCCGCTCGGCCAGCTGCGCATCGCAGCTGGCACCGCTGTTGGTACCGATGTTGAAGTCCGGCAGCTTGCCGTCGAACAGGTGCGGGATCACCGAGGCGATCGAGTGGGCATCCCACAGCAGCGCATAGCCGAATTCTGCCTTCAGCCGTGCGAGCTCGTCGGCCAGGGTCTGGTGATACGGCGTCCAGACTTCCTTGAGGTAACGCGCACGCTCTTCCGTGGAAGGCGCCTGACCTTCCTTGAACAGCGGGCGGCCGTCGAACAGGGTGTCCGGATAGAGACCGGTGGTGGCGGTGCTGTACAGCGGCTTGTCGTCGGCCGGGCGATTGAGGTCGATGACATAGCGCGAGTAGCCGGCGGCCAGGGTGCTGGCGCCCAGTTCTTCGGCAAAGGCGTAGAGCTGCGGAATGTGCCAGTCGGTGTCGGCCAGCTCGCGTGCCTCGTCCACCAGGCCGGCTTCCACGGCCGGAGTCAGGCGGATGCCGGGGTGCGGCATGCTGATCAGCAGCGGCACGCGGCCGCGTTTGAATTCGAGAACGTTATCCATGAGGTGCTATCTCCGTATCCGGCGAAGGCTGTCCTGTAGGAGCGAGCTTGCTCGCGAACTGCCCCGCAGGGGAGCTGGGTTCGCGAGCAAGCTCGCTCCTACAAGAACACTGTCAATGTCGCGGTTCACAGCTCTTCGCCGTGACGAATGACGCGCTTGGGCAGGTCGCCGCCGAGCCAGTAGGCCAGTTCGGCGGGGCGCTGGATGTCCCAGGCGATGAAGTCGGCGACCTTGCCCGCTTCCAGGCTGCCGTGGCTGTCGGCCATGCCCAGAGCGCGCGCGGCGTTGAGCGTCACGCCGGCCAGCGCTTCTTCCGGGGTCAGGCGGAAGGCGGTGCAGGCCATGTTCAGCATCAGGCGCAGGGACAGCGCGGGCGAGGTGCCGGGGTTGAGGTCGCTGGCGATGGCAATGTTCACGCCGTGCTTGCGCAGGGCGTCCATCGGCGGCAACTGGCTTTCGCGCAGGACGAAGAAGGCGCCCGGCAGCAGCACGGCGACGGTACCGGCTTCGGCCATGGCGATGGCGTCGCTCTCGTCCATGAATTCGAGATGGTCAGCGGACAGCGCACCGTAGCGCGCGGCGAGGCTGGAGCCGTGCAGCGAGGAAAGCTGCTCGGCATGCAGCTTCACCGGAAGGCCCAGGCGCTGGGCAGCCTGGAACACCCGCTCGACCTGCGCCGGGGAGAACGCCAGGTGTTCGCAGAAGGCGTCCACCGCGTCCACCAGCCCTTCCTCGGCCAGTGCCGGGAGGATGTGATTGCAAACCTGATCGATATAGTCGTCGGGCCGGCCAGCATATTCCGGCGGCAACGCGTGTGCCGCCAGGCAAGTAGTGCGTATTGTCACCGGCAGCTCCTGCTCCAGACGGCGAGCAGCGCGCAACATACGGCGTTCGCTTTCCAAGTCCAGGCCGTAGCCGGACTTGATCTCCAGTACCGTTACCCCATCGGCCAATAAAGGTCGGGCGCGCTTGATTGCGCTGGACATCAGTTCTAGGAGGCTGGCTTCGCGGGTGGCGCGCACAGTGCTGGCGATGCCACCGCCGGCTGCTGCGATCTCGGCATAGCTGACGCCGTTCAGGCGTTGCTCGAATTCGCCGCTACGGTCGCCGCCGAACACCAGGTGGGTGTGGCAGTCGATGAAGCCGGGCGTAACCCAGGCCCCGCCCAGGTCGGTGCTCTGCACGGGGCGCTCGGGTAGTTCGGCGCGCGGGCCGATCCAGCTGATGCGCTCACCCTCGGTGATGATCGCGGCGTCTTCGATGATCGCGTAGCGGCCATCTTTCATGGTTGCCGCGTGGCAATGGTGCCAGAGGTGTTTCATTGCAGCCTCCCGATACTCGCGCCGACGCTGTCCAGCGCCGCCGGGTCAGCCAGCAGCGCGGTGGCGCGGTCGATGTCCGGCGCCAGCCAGCGGTCGCTATCGTAGGCCGGCACCTGTTCGCGCAACAGGCTCCAGGCGCAGTCGGTACCGGCGCCGAAACGCTGCGGTTTGAGGAATTCGAAGGCCTGGGCGGCCAGCAGGTACTCGATGGCGAAGATGCGCCGGGTGTTGTCGATGGCGCGGCCGAGCTTGAGCGCTGCGCTGGTGCCCAGGCTCAGGTGGTCTTCCTGCAGGCCGGAGGTGACGAAGTTGTCCACCACCGCCGGTTGCGCCAGCTGGCGGTTCTCGCCGGCCAGGGAGGCGGCGACGTACTGCACGATCATCATCCCCGAGTTGACGCCCGGCTGGCTGACCAGGAAGGCCGGCAGGCCACTGACCAGCGGGTTGATCAGGCGATCCAGGCGGCGCTCGGCCACGCCGCCCAACTCGGCCACGGCAATGGCCAGCAGGTCGGCGGCCATGGCCACGGATTCGCCGTGGGGATTGGCCTGGGAGACCACGCGGTAGTCGTCCGGCGTGCCCAGCACCAACGGGTTGTCGGTGGCGGAATTCAGTTCGGTCTCGATCTGCTTCGCCGCGTGTTCCAGCTGGTCGCGGCAAGCGCCGTGGATCTGCGGCATGGAGCGGATGCTCAGCGCGTCCTGGGTGCGGATACCCTTGCTGCTGGCGATGACTTCGCTGCCTTCGAGCAATGCGCGCAGGTTGGCGCCGACCTTCTGCATGCCCGGGTGCGGCTTGAGCGCGATGATCTCGGCGTCGAAGGCGTCGATCTGCCCGCGCAGGGCTTCGAAGCTCATGGCGCCGATCACGTCGGCCCATTGCGTCAGGCGGGTCGCGTCGTCCAGTGCCAGGCAGCTCAGGCCGGTCATGCACGGCGTGCCGTTGACCAGGCAGAGCCCGTCCTTGGCGCCCAGCTGCACTGGTTCCAGGCCTTCGGCGGCCAGGGCGCGGACTGCGGGGACGACGTCGCCGCGATAGCTCACCTCGCCGATGCCCAGCAGCGCCACGCCGACGTGGGCCATGTGGGTGAGATAACCGACCGAGCCTTGCGACGGCACGCGCGGGGTAATGCCGTGGTTGAGCAGCGCGACCAGCGCTTCCACCACGCGGCGGTGCAGGCCGGATTTGCCGTGGCTGTAGTTGGCGATGGCGGCGGCGATGATCGCGCGGGTCTGTTCGTCCTTCAGCGGCTCGCCGACGCCGCAGGCATGGCTGAGCAGCGTGTTGCGCGACAGCTGTGCCAGTTGCTCGCCCTGCAGTACCACGTTGCACAGCGCGCCCAGGCCGGTGCTGATGCCGTAGGCCCGTTCACCCCGGCTGACGATGCGCTCGACGATGCCGCGGGCGTTGTCGATGCGCGCCCAGGCAGCCGGCGACAGTTGCAGGCGCGCGC
This sequence comes from Pseudomonas multiresinivorans, assembly GCF_012971725.1. Taxonomy (NCBI): domain Bacteria; kingdom Pseudomonadati; phylum Pseudomonadota; class Gammaproteobacteria; order Pseudomonadales; family Pseudomonadaceae; genus Pseudomonas; species Pseudomonas multiresinivorans. Next base: position 1,141,897 of record NZ_CP048833.1, on the reverse strand, counting down.
CGTGGCGCGCCACCGCGACCAGGTCCTGCCAGCGCAGCGGGCCGTTGCCGAAAGTGATGGTGGAAGAGGACGACATGCGGAACTCCTGTAGGCGGGGAAGCCCCCTTCCCCGCCGGTGAATGGCGTTAGATCGCAGCGACGCGGCGCTGGACGAAGCGGTCGACGTACTCGTCGGCAGGCTTGTGCAGGATGTCGGCAGGCGCGCCGACCTGGATCAGCTGGCCGTCCTTGAGGATGGCGATGCGGTTGCCGATGCGCACGGCCTCGTCGAGGTCGTGGGTGATGAAGACGATGGTCTTGTGCAGGGTCTTCTGCAGCTCCAGCAACTGGTCCTGCATGTCCGCGCGGATCAGCGGGTCGAGGGCGCTGAAGGCTTCGTCCATGAGGATGATGTCGGTGTCCGCCGCCAGGGCGCGGGCCAGGCCGACGCGCTGGCGCATGCCGCCGGAGAGCTGGTGCGGGTAGGACTTCTCGTAGCCCTTCAGGCCCACGGTGTTGATCCAGTGCAGCGCGCGCTCCTGGCACAGCGCCTTGCTCTCGCCACGGATCTTCAGACCGTAGGCGACGTTGTCGAGCACGCTCTTGTGCGGCAGCAGGCCGAAGCTCTGGAACACCATGCTGATCTTGCGCCGGCGGAAGTTTTCCAGCGCGGCCGCGTCGTAGCCGAGCACGTCCTCACCGTCGACCAGGATCTGCCCGCTGGTGGGGTCGATCAGGCGGTTGAAGTGGCGTACCAGGGTCGACTTGCCGGAGCCGGACAGGCCCATGATGACGAAGATTTCCCCGGCCTCGATGGACAGCGACAGGTCGTTTACCCCGACCACACAGTCGGTGGCGGCGAGGACTTCGGCCTTGCTCTTGCCCTGGCGGATCATCGCCAGGGCCGCATCGGCCTTGGCGCCGAAGATCTTGTAGACGTTCTTGACCTGGATCTTGCTCATTTGCTGGCCTCATGGTGGCGCGAGCGGCCGTAAGCCTGGGTGATGCGGTCGATGACCACGGCGAGGATGACGATGGCGAGACCCGCTTCCAGGCCCTTGCCGACGTTGAGCGTCTGGATGCCGACCAGTACGTCCTCGCCCAGGCCACGGGCGCCGATCATCGAGGCGATGACCACCATCGACAGGGCCATCATGGTGGTCTGGTTGATGCCGGCCATGATGCTCGGCAGCGCCAGCGGCAGCTGCACGCCGAACAGTTGCTGGCGGCGGTTGGCGCCGAAGGCGGTGATGGCTTCCATCACCTCGCGGTCGACCTGGCGAATGCCCAGGTCGGTGAGGCGGATCAGCGGCGGCGCGGCGTAGATCACCGTGGCGAAGATCGCCGGTACCTTGCCCAGGCCGAACAGCATCAGCACCGGGATCAGGTACACGAAGCTGGGCATGGTCTGCATGATGTCCAGCATGGGCAGCAGCACGGCGCGGAACCGGTCGCTGCGTGCGGCGAGGATGCCCAGCGGGATGCCGATCAGCACCGAGATGATGGTCGCGACCATCATCAGCGCGAGGGTCTGCATCAGCTTGTCCCACAAGCCGACGGCGCCCACCAGGAACAGCAACCCGACTATCACCACGGTGGGCAGGATGCGCCGCGTGGCGTGCCAGGCGATGCCGGCGACGATGGCCAGCATCAGCCACCAGGGCGTCGCGCGCAGCACGCTCTCCAGGTTGACGATGGCCCACAGCAGGGTGTCGGAGATGTGGCGGAACACGTCGCCGTAGTTGGTGACCAGGGCATCGACCCAACCGTTGACCCAGTCGGCGATGGAGAAGGTGAAGCGTTCGGGAAACATGGCACGTACTCGTCAGGAGTGGGCATCACCGGGGAAGCAGCGCCTCCCCGGATTCGGCGGCGTCAGAGCGCGGCCTGGACCTTCTTCGCAGCGTCCTCGCTGACCCAGGTGGTCCACACTTCCGGGTGTTCCTTGAGGAAGGCCTTGGCCAGTTGCTCGGAGGTCAGTTTCTCCTTGGCCATCTTCGCCAGGTTCTGGTTCAGCAGGTCGATGGGCAGGTTGACCTTTTCCAGCACGGCCACCAGTTCCGGGGCCTGGTCGTGGAAGGCTCTGGACAGGCCAACCTGGATCTTCACGTCCTTGTTCACGCCCGGCTCATCCAGCTTCACCAGGTCGGCCTGGCCCATCAGCGGCGTCGGCGACCAGTAGTAGAAGAGAATAGGCTCCTTGCGCTTGTAGCTCGACAGCACGGCGGCATCCAGGGCCGGGCCGGTACCGGGGCGGAAGTTGGTGAACTTGTCCTCGAGGCCATACTTCTTCAGCATCTCGGAGTTTTCCAGCTCGCAGGTCCAGCCGGCCGGACAGTTGTAGAAGCGGCCCTTGCCCGGCTCTTCCGGGTCGCGGAAGACTTCGGAGTACTGCGCGAGATCGGTCACGGCCTTCAGGTTCGGTGCCTTGGCTTCGATGTTGCGCGCCTTGTCGCCCTCGATCACGAAGCGCGGCACGTACCAGCCTTCGGTGGCGCCGACGATGGGAGCACCCACGCCGACCACCTTGTTCGCGGCGGCGGCCTTGTTCCAGGCATCGCTGCGGCCAATCCATTCCTCACTGAAGATCTGGATGTCGTTGTTCGCCAGCGCCTGTTCCATGGTGATGGAGTTGCCCGGCAGGCTGTCGGTTTCGCAGCCGTAGCCGTTCTTCAGGATGATCTGCATGAGGTCGGTGAGCAGCATGCCGCTCTCCCAGTTCAGCCCGGCGAACTTCACCGGCTTGCCACTCTCGCACCAGCCGGCGGCCTGGGCCGATGCCATGGTGCCGCCCAGCAGACCGGCGGACAGGAACAGGCCCAGCAGCGTCTTCTTGGTGTTGTTCATCTGATGCTCCTAAACGTGAATGAGGTTGGGCAGTGCAAGGGCCGCGCGGGCTTGTGGCTGCGCGGCCGGGCCGGTCTGTTCAGGTGCGGGCCGGCAGGATCAGCCGGTCCGGTAATGCCCGCGTGACGCGCCGGGTGACCAGGTAATAGAGAACCGCAGGGACCACCAGGCCGATGATCCAGGAGATATCCACGCCGCCCAGGGCATCCACCAGCGGGCCGGTGTAGAACTTGGTGGAAATGAACGGCAATTGCACCAGGACGCCGATCACATAGACGCTGATGCCGGGGATGTTCCAGCGCCCGTAGCGACCGTCCGGATCGGAGAGCGCCGGCACGTCGTAGTGCTCGCGGGTGATGCAGTAGTAGTCCACCAGGTTGACCGCGCTCCATGGGGTGAAGAAGGCCAGCAGGAAGAGGATGAAGGACTTGAACGCGCCGAGGAACGAATGCTGGCCCAGCAGCGCGATCAGGGTCGCGGCGCCGACGATCAGCAGGACGAACACCAGGCGCTGCACGCGGCTCACCTCCAGGTGGCCGCGGAAGCCGCTGATCACCGTGGCGATGCACATGAAGCTGCCGTAGGAGTTCAGCGTCGAGATGGTGATCTTGCCGAAGGCGATGGTGAAGTACAGCAGCGCGGCGACGGCGCCACTGCCGCTCAGGCCGACGATGTAGGCCACTTCATGGCCAGCGAACTGCCCGTTGGCCCCGGCCGCGGCGAACACGCCGAAGATCATCGCCACCTGGGCGCCGATCACCGAGCCGGCGCCCACGGCGAGGAAGGTTTTAACCGAGGAAGTCCTGCCCGGCAGGTAGCGCGAGTAGTCCGCGACGTAGGGGCCGAAGGCGATCTGCCAGGAAGCGGCCAGCGACACCGCGAGCAGGAAGCTGCTCCAGCTGAAATGGCGGATTTCCAGCAGCGCGCCGACATCGGTCTGGCTCATCAGGCGGCTGAACAGGTAGACGAAGGCGATCACCCCGATGACGCTGGCGATGCGGCCGATGACATGGATGACGCGGTAGCCAAGCACGGTGACCAGCACGATGACGCTGGCAAAGATCAGGATGCCGACGCTGTCGCTGACACCGAACAGCTGTCCCAGCGCCTGACCGGAAAGCACCGTACCGGTAGCGGTGAAGCCCAGGTACATCAGACATACCAGCACGATCGGAATGGCCGCGCCGTAGACGCCGAACTGCACGCGGCTGGAGATCATCTGCGGCAGGCCGAGCTTCGGCCCTTGCGCGGCGTGCAGCGCCATCACGCCGCCGCCCAGCAGTTGGCCGATGAGCAGACCGATCAGCGACCAGAACACATCGCCGCCCAGCACCACGGCCAGGGCTCCGGTGACGATGGCGGTGATCTGCAGGTTGGCGCCCAGCCACAGGGTGAATTGGCTGTAGAGTTTGCCGTGGCGCTCGGCCTCGGGGATGTAGTCGATCGAGCGCACCTCGATCAGGGGTTTAGAGCTATCACTGGCCTGGGACATCGTTATTGTTCTCCCGAAGGGATTCTTGTCTTGTCGATGTACTGCATTGCTTGACGGACCGGGCCGCCGCACCACGCCGTGCGGCGGCCCTCTCCCTGGTCCTTGTTGCATCACTCACGACTGCCTGGCCGTGTAGGGCGCATAACCTGTTCCAGGTTATGCGCCCTACACGTGGCTAGCCGATCACTTGCCGGTGATCATCGGCAGGTTCAGGCCCTGCTCCTTGGCGCAATCGATGGCGATCTGGTAGCCGGCATCGGCATGGCGCATCACGCCGGTGCCTGGGTCGTTGGTCAGCACGCGGGCGATGCGCTCGGCAGCTTCGTCGGTGCCGTCGCAGACGATCACCATCCCCGAGTGCTGGGAGAAGCCCATTCCCACGCCGCCACCGTGGTGCAGCGAGACCCAGGTGGCGCCACTGGCGGTGTTCAGCAGGGCGTTGAGCAGCGGCCAGTCGGACACGGCGTCGGAGCCGTCGCGCATGGCTTCGGTCTCGCGGTTCGGGCTGGACACCGAGCCGGAGTCGAGGTGGTCACGGCCGATCACGATCGGTGCTTTCAGCTCGCCGCTGCGGACCATTTCGTTGAATGCCAGGCCGAGCTTGGCGCGCTGGCCCAGGCCGACCCAGCAGATGCGCGCCGGCAGGCCCTGGAAGCTGATGCGCTCGCGCGCCATGTCCAGCCAGTTGTGCAGGTGGGCGTCGTCGGCGATCAGTTCCTTGACCTTGGCGTCGGTCTTGTAGATGTCCTCGGCGTCGCCGGACAGCGCGGCCCAGCGGAACGGGCCGACGCCACGGCAGAACAACGGGCGGATGTAGGCCGGAACGAAGCCGGGAAAGTCGAAGGCGTTGGCGACGCCCTCTTCCTTGGCCATCTGGCGGATGTTGTTGCCGTAGTCGAAGGTCGGCACGCCCTGCTTCTGGAATTCCAGCATGGCCTGGACGTGCACGGCCATGGATTGCTTGGCGGCCTTGACCACGGCGGCCGGGTCAGTCTGCGCGCGGTCGCGGTACTGCTCCCAGGTCCAGCCGGCGGGCAGGTAGCCGTTGAGCGGGTCGTGGGCAGAAGTCTGGTCGGTGACCATGTCCGGGCGCACGCCGCGCTTGATCAGCTCCGGGAGGATTTGGGCGGCGTTGCCCAGCAGGGCGATGGAGATGGCCTTGCCTTCGGCGGTGTACTTCGCGATACGCGCGAGGGCGTCATCGAGGTCCTTGGCCTGTTCGTCGACGTAGCGGCTGGCGAGGCGGAAGTCGATGCGGCTCTGCTGGCATTCGATGTTCAGCGAGCAGGCGCCGGCCAGGGTCGCGGCCAGCGGCTGGGCACCGCCCATGCCGCCGAGACCGGCGGTGAGCACCCACTTGCCTTTCAGGTTGCCGTCGTAATGCTGGCGGCCGGCCTCGACGAAGGTTTCGTAGGTGCCCTGGACGATGCCCTGGCTGCCGATGTAGATCCAGGAGCCGGCGGTCATCTGGCCGTACATGGCCAGGCCCTTGGCGTCGAGTTCGTTGAAGTGCTCCCAGTTGGCCCAGTGCGGCACCAGGTTGGAGTTGGCGATCAGCACGCGCGGGGCGTTGGCGTGGGTCTTGAACACGCCGACCGGCTTGCCGGATTGCACCAGCAGGGTTTCGTCGTCGTTCAGCTCCTTCAGGGTGGCGACGATCTTGTCGTAGCACTCCCAGTTGCGCGCGGCGCGACCGATGCCACCATACACCACCAGTTCCTTGGGGTTCTCGGCGACTTCCGGGTCGAGGTTGTTCATCAGCATGCGCAGCGGCGCTTCTGTCAGCCAGCTCTTGGCATTCAGTTGGGTGCCGCGCGGGGCACGGATTTCGACGTCGCGGAATTTGGTCACGGGAGGCTCCTTCGCTTGCTCGGATCGTTAAGCCGGTGAGGGCTTTGGCGGTTCGTTCGACAGTTCCGAGAAGTTCGAAACCATCATGTCTATGCTTGTATGTACAAGTATAAGCAAAGCAAAGGCCAACCTTGGCTCGCGGGGTGTCAAAGTAGCCGGAAAAGCAAATGAACTTATTGATTTATATGGAGTAAATCTGAGATTTAGCAATTCCGTCGCGGCTGACAGCAATCGCTGTCCTTCAGACAATTGCACCAGAAGCAGGCTTCACTGCACCGTTTCGTTGCGTTCGGTAACACCGCTCGCTACCAAGGGACACAGGTTGTATAGACAAGCGTATTGGAGCGAGATTTGGGCACACCGGTTCCCGGATGCCCCCTCTCCCCCGCCCTCTCCCCCGCCCTCTCCCTGAAGGGAGAGGGAGCTATCTGTGCCGGCTGACGCTAAGGTTTCATCCTTCACCGAACGGTCCCCTCTCCCTTCAGGGAGAGGGTTAGGGAGAGGGAACGCCCAGCTCGATTACCACCAATACGGCACTCGCCTACTTCAACGCCGCATCAATTCTTCCCGCCGCCTCCGCCGACACCCACTTCGACCACAACTCCCGGTGCTCGCGGAAGAACTTCGCCCGCACATCCGCCACGTCCCGGTGGTGCTGCGCCATGTCAGCCAACAGCGCGTTGAACATGGGCAGCGGCAGTTCGACCTTCTCGAACACCTGCACCAGTGGCGGCGCCTTGTCGTGGAAGTCGCGGGACACGCCGATGCTGATCTTCGCCGGCAGCGAGCGCGAACCCTTGGGATTGGGGTTGTTCGGGTCGGTCAGGGTCTTCCAGGCCGCCTCGTCGAATGGCGGCTCCTCCAGCTGCACCAGCTTGAAGCGACCCAGCAGCGGCGTCGGCGCCCAGTAATAGAAGAGCACCGGCTTGCCCTGGGCGATGGCCGAAGTGATCGCCGCGTCCAGCGCGGGGCCGGCGCCAGTGCGGAAGTTCACGTAGCTGTCCTCGAGCCCATAGGCCTTGAGCTTCTGCGTGTTGACGATCTCGCAGGTCCAGCCGGTGGGGCAGTTGTAGAAGCGGCCCTTGTTCGGCTCTTCGTCGTCCTTGAACAGGGTCTTGTAGCTGGGCAGGTCGTTCACGGACTTCAGGCCCGGCGCCGAGGCCTTGATCCCACGCTTGGCATCGCCGTGCACCACATAGTCCGGCACCCACCAGCCTTCACTGGCGCCCTTCACCGTCTCGCCGACGGAGAATACCTTCCCTGCCTGCTCCGCTTGCTGCCAGACGGTGCTGCGCCCGGCCCACTGCTCGCCGGTAACCTGGATGTCGTTCTGCTTCAGCGCGTTCTCCATGGTCACCGTGTTACCCGGCACGGCATCGGTCTGACAGCCGTAGCCCTTCTCCAGGATGAAGCGCAGCACCTCGGTGGTGAACATGCCGCTCTCCCAGTTCAGCCCGGCGAACACCACGGGTTTCGGATAGGGGCAGCCGGCGGCAAGGGTCTGGGCGCACAGGCCGAAGGCCAGTAGCAGCGCGAACAGGCAACGGGGGGCGGACATGGGCGACTCCGGGCGCGTTGGTGTCCTTAGGGTTTAGCCGCCACGGCGCGGTTTGCCCACAACCATCGGACTGGAAATGCCACCGGGGGTGACATTCACTTTCTCCCGAGTGGCCGCACGGCAGGGCCGGCGGCGAAGACATGGGCCCTGGCGCGCCATGGCACAGCGATTGCTATACCTGTATATACAGGAACAATCCACGGTAACACTTCACCGAATCCAGGATGCCGACATGCCCGAAACCCTGCTCCTGACGCCCGGCCAGTTCGACCTCGACCAGCTGCGCGCCATCTACCAGCACCAGCCCGACCTGCAGCTTGCCGACACATGCCGCGAGGCCATCCTGCGCAGCGCGCAGACGGTCAGCCAGATCATCGCCGACCAGCGCACCGTGTACGGCATCAATACCGGTTTCGGCCTGCTGGCACGCACCTCCATTCCCGAGGAGCAACTCGCCACGCTGCAGCGCAACCTGATCCTTTCCCACTGCACCGGCACCGGAGCGCTGCTGGACAATGCCAGCGTGGCGCTGATCATGGCGCTGAAGATCGGTTCGCTGGCGCGCGGCTTTTCCGGCGTCAGCCCGGCAGTGATCGAGACGCTGCTCAAGCTCTACCGCGCGCGGGTCTACCCGTGCATTCCCTCCCAGGGCTCGGTGGGCGCCTCCGGCGACCTCGCGCCGCTGGCGCACATGTCCGCGACCTTGCTGGGCGTCGGCCAGGTGCGCCATGACGGGCGCATCCTCGACGCCACCGAGGGCCTCGCCATCGCGGGGGCCGAGCCACTGGTGCTGGGGCCGAAGGAAGGCCTGGCGCTGATCAACGGCACCCAGGTGTCCACCGCGCTGGCCCTGCGCGGGCTGTTCGCGGCGGAGCGGCTGTTCATTTCCGCGGTGGTCGCCGGCAGCCTGAGCGTGGAGGCGCTGAAAGGCTCGTTCGTGCCGTTCGACGCGCGCATCCAGGAGGTGCGCGGCCAGCCGGGGCAGATCACGGTCGCCGCGCTGTACCGCGAGTTGCTGCATGACAGCCCGATCAACCAGTCGCACATCGACTGCAAGCGCGTGCAGGACCCGTACTCCCTGCGCTGCCAGCCCCAGGTGATGGGCGCGTGTCTGGATCACCTGCGCTTCGCCGCCAGCGTTTTCCTGCGCGAGGCCAATGCGGTTTCCGACAACCCGCTGGTATTCAGCGCTGACGGCGATGTTCTGTCAGGCGGTAACTTCCATGCCGAGCCGGTGGCCATGGCGTCGGATGTACTGGCACTGGTGATCTCGGAGATCGGCGCACTGTCCGAGCGACGCATCGCCCAACTGGTGGACCCGGCCATGTCCGGTCTGCCGGCCTTCCTGGTCAAGGAAGGCGGGCTGAACTCCGGCTTCATGATCGCCCAGGTCACCTCGGCGGCGCTGGCCTCGGAGAACAAGACCTGGGCGCACCCGGCGTCGGTGGACAGCCTGCCGACCTCGGCGAACCAGGAAGACCACGTGTCCATGGCCACCTTCGCCGCCCGCCGCCTGCAGGACATGGCCGCCAACAGCGCCGGTGTGGTCGCCATCGAACTGCTCGCCGCCGCCCAGGGCGTGGACTTCCACGCGCCGCTGCAAAGCTCGCCGCAACTGCAGGAAGTGCGCACGCTGATCCGCAGCGAAGTGCCGCACTACGAGCAGGATCGCTACTTCGCTCCGGACATCGCCGCTGCGCGGGCGTGGGTGGAGGATGGGGTGATGAGCAGGTGGATTGGCTACGAGCGGTTGTATGACTGACACCTATACAGGGCGTATGAGCTCCGTCGCCACAGGTGGAATCTGCGCTCGGGATTGCCCTCACCCTGAGGGCCGTAGGATGGGTGGAGCGGAGCGATACCCATGCGGATCGCCGCGCGGGAATTGATGGGTATCGCTCCGCTCCACGCCATCCTACTCACAGCATCCCGCCCCCCTGATAGGAAAGGGCGCCTCGAAGGCGCCCTTTTCTCGTTCAGCGTGGGTCGAGTTCGATTACGCAGATGTCCGCACAGCCCGCCACCGCGAACCGCCACTCCCGCAGCGCACTATCGCTCTCGGCAATCAGTGTGTCATGCAGGCCCAACACACCGGCCGCCTCGCCGTTCAGGCTGGCATGGATGCCCTCGCCCGCGCTGAACAACAGCACCATGGAAGCACTGCTGAAGAAATGCGTCGCGCCATCCACCTTCAGCCATTGCAGTCGCGCCCGGTAGCGAGCCGACGAATAGATCAGGTTGAAGTCGCGGATCGCGCCGCCGAGCAGCGTGCACTCCACCGCACTGGCGCCATCGAAGGCAAAGGCATCAAGGGCGCGCAGCTCGCGGGAATCGAAACCGTCGACCTTCAGCCGCATACCCTCGCCTTCCAGCACGCTGATGACACGCTGGTAGCCGCTGAACGAGGAGAACGGCCCGGGCGCGCCGACATCGGCGATGGACACGCGCCAGCCGAAACCTTCCAGGCCATCGCCGGCATCGCGGACGATCTCGCGGGTCGTGCCCGCGCCGTTCTTCCAGGGCATCGCCGGGTAGTCGGCGGCGCGCAAAATTCGCACTTCACTCATGAACTGAATCGTCCTTCCAGGCGGTAGCGCGAGCCCGGATAGAGCAGGCGTGCGCTGGTCACGGTATTGCGTCCCGACCAGGTGCGCCGGCGGATCAGCAGGCACGGTTCATGGCGGTCGACGGACAGCAGCTTGCACTCCTCGGGGCTGGGCAGCACCGCCTCGACCACGTGCTCGCCCTCGCTCAGCGGGGCGACCTGGGTGAGGTAGGCGAAGGGCGTCTGCCCGGTGAAATCCTGCTTGAGGTAGTCCGGCGCCACGGCCGCGTTGACGTAGCGGTCCTCGATCTGCACCGGGATATCGTTCTCGTAGTGCACGATCACCGAGTGGAAGATGCGCTGGCCCTCGCGCACGTCCAGCGCCAGCGCGCGCTCGGCGCTGGCCAGCTCTTCCACCAGACTGATCACCACGAGGTGATGCTTGTGCCCGCGGGCGGTGATTTCCTCGGCGATGTTCTGCACCTGGAACAGCGCGGACTGGCCCTTGGGCTCGGCGACGAAGGTGCCGACGCCCTGCATGCGCACCAGCAGGCCGTCGGCAGTCAGCTCGCGCAGTGCGCGGTTGATGGTCATGCGGCTGACACTCAGCTCGGCGACCAGCTCCGCCTCGGACGGCACGCGGTGATGCGGCGGCCAGGTTCCGGACTGGATCTGCTGGATGATCATCTGCTTGACGCGAGCGTACAGCGGCGCGGGAATTTCCCCCATCTGCGCGGCGAGCGACGAACCCTCGGCGGGCGGGGTAGGCGTGGGCGATGCGGGCACGGGAAACTCCTTGTCGTGGCGACGGTGTTCTTTCTTTGGAGGGCGACTGCGGTCTGACTCCGGCATGTACCGGATTCGACCCGTGCATACAAGTCCTCTGACGACCGCCGGGTTGCCTTGCAGTTTACGGTCCCGGCAAACGTCTGTATATGTATATACAAATTCCAAGAAACCCGCGAGGACCTCCCGCATGTCCGTTCTGTTCGCCGAAACCGCCCTGCTGCCTTCTGGCTGGGCGCGCAACGTCCGCTTCGAGATCGATGCCGCGGGCCTGTTCACCGCGATCACCCCGGACGCCAGCGCAGAAGGCGCCGAGCGCATCGCCGGGCCGGTCCTGGCGGGCATGCCGAACCTGCACTCCCACGCCTTCCAGCGCGCCATGGCGGGCCTGGCGGAAGTTGCCGGCAATCCCAACGACAGCTTCTGGACCTGGCGCGACCTGATGTACCGCCTGGTCGGCCGCCTGTCGCCCGAGCAGGTCGGGGTGATCGCCCGCCAGCTGTACATCGAGATGCTCAAGGCCGGTTACACCGGTGTCGCCGAATTCCATTACGTGCACCACGACGTCGACGGCCAGCCCTATGCCAACCCGGCGGAGCTGGCGCTGCGCGTCAGCCAAGCCGCGGCGGATGCCGGCATCGGCCTCACGCTGCTGCCGGTGCTCTACTCCCACGCCGGCTTCGGCGGACAGGTACCGAGCGAAGGCCAGCGCCGCTTCATCAACAGCACGGATAGCTACCTGAAGCTGATCGACGGGCTGCGCACGCTCCTGGCAGACAAGCCGCAGCAAGGCCTCGGCCTGTGCTTCCACTCCCTGCGCGCGGTAACGCCGCAGCAGATCGCCGAGGTGCTGGGCGCCGACTCCACCGGCTGCCCGGTGCACATCCACATCGCCGAGCAGCAGAAGGAAGTCGACGACTGCCTGAGCTGGAGCGGTCGCCGCCCGCTGCAGTGGCTGTACGAAAACGTCGCGGTGGACGAGCGCTGGTGCCTGGTCCACGCCACCCACGCCGAAGCCGACGAAGTCACGGTCATGGCCCGCAGCGGCGCGGTCGCCGGGCTTTGCCTGACCACCGAGGCGAACCTGGGCGACGGCATCTTCCCGGCGGTGGACTACCTCGCCCAGAACGGCCGGTTCGGCATCGGCTCGGACAGCCATGTATCGCTGAGCGTGGTCGAGGAACTGCGCTGGCTGGAGTACGGCCAGCGCCTGCGCGACCAGCGCCGCAACCGCCTCTACGGCAAGGACCAGCCGATGGTTGGCCGCACCCTGTTCGATGCCGCCCTCAGCGGCGGCGCCCAGGCCCTCGGCCAGCCCACCGGCGAGCTGGCGGTCGGCAAGCGTGCCGACCTGCTGGTGCTCAACGGAAACGACCCTTACCTGCAGACCGCCCGTGGTGACGCGATCCTCAACCGCTGGCTGTTCGCCGGCGGAGACCGCCAGGTGCGCGATGTGATGGTCGCCGGGCAGTGGCGCGTGCGCGACGGCCGGCATGCGCTTGAAGAGCAAAGCGCCCGCGAGTTCGCCGATGTGCTTCGCAAACTCCTGGACTGAGAGGTCCTTGTAGGATGGGTGGAGCGCAGCGATACCCATCGATTTGTGCGCATACAGCATGGGTATCGCTCCGCTCCACCCATCCTACGAACCAGGGACCAGACCTGTAGGAGCGAGCTTGCTCGCGAACAGCCCCGCTGCGAAGTTGGTTCGCGAGCAAGCTCGCTCCTACGAAGAGCAACAACGCCCCCGAGGGGCGTTGGTTCATGGAGCCGCCGAACTCGAATCAGCCGCCCGCCAGATCAGGTCATCCGTCCGGTAGCCCCGCGCGTGGGCCAGTTCCAGCAGCTTGTCCCGCGTCGCATCCGGCACCACCGGCTTGCGCGATAGCAGCCAGAGATACTCACGGTTGGGGTTGCCCACCAGGGCGGTCTGGTAATCGTCGTCGACGTAGAGCACCCAATAGTCGCCCTTGGCGATACCGGGGAAAATCTTCGAGAAGGTATTGTCGAAACGCACCCAGAGCTTGTCGGTGCGGCCCGGCACCTGCGCTTCGGCGCGGCCGTTGGCCTGGTCCCATTCGCCGTCAGTGGTCAGGCAGCGATTGGTTACCGCGATGCTGGAGTCAGCCTGCAACTGGTAGTGGGCTTCGGATTGCGCGCAGTGGCGCTGGAAAAACATCGGCTTGCGCGCCAGCTCGTACCAGGTGCCCTCGTAGCGCTTGAGGTCGACCTGCACGGTCTGCGGCGGTTGCGGCGAGGAGCCGGCACAACCGCTCAACGCGGCGAGGCAGGCCAGCCAGATAAGGGATCGACGCATTGCGTTGCTCCTTGGCTGCCCGCCCCGCCCCCTGGGCTTACTTCAGGCCCTGGGCGGAGAACAGCAGCACTTTGTCGCCAGCGTACTGGATGCTGATGAAAGCCTTCTCGTCACCCCAGGTGCAGCTGGAAACCCCCAGTGCGCCAGAGCATTCGGCAGGCTTGCCGAGCAGGCTTTCCACCTCGGCCTTGCTCATGCCGGTTTTGATCTTGGAATAGTTCTCCTGGTTCACTTTGCTGCAAGCGGCCAGAACGACACAGAACGCGACGAGCGCGAGGCGGCGGAAAGACATCGACAACTCCATTGTTTGGGGGGCAGGCCAACAAGCTTGGCACAGGGCGACCGTTTCGGCCGCCGGGTTGGAGTCAGAAACGTGAGCCAGGTTCCGTGAGGAACTGCGCTTCTTCGGCCGTCGAGTCACGGCCCAGGATGAGATTACGGTGCGGGAAGCGGCCGAAGCGGTCGATCACCACCTGATGTTTGCGCGCATAGGCGAGGTAGCCGGCGAACAGCACCTTCTCGCTCTCGCTGGATTCGCCCTGCAGTGCTTCGTATAGGCGCACCGCCTCGTTCTGGCTGGCCAGCTCTTCGGCGTGCTCCAGCACGATGTAGACGAACACCCGCTCGATACGCGGCAGCTGGCGGTCGAAACCGGCGGCCAGCCCCTGGCGCACCAGTTGCTGGGCGCGGGCGTCACCGACGTAGGCGCGCGGGCTATCTCGGAAGATCATCCGCGGCAGCTGGTCCAGCAGCAGGATCAGCGCCAGCCAACTCTGCGGCTCGCGCTCCCACTCCTGCAGCCCGCCGTCCAGGGCCTGGCGCACCAGGCCGCCGAAACGGTTTTCCGAGTCCACGTCCTGGCAGCCACTCTTGCCGAACCACAGCGCATTGCGCTGGGCGGCGACTTCGTTGGCATCCAGCGAGTTGCCGAACCACCAGTCGAGCAGGGTCTGCCAGGGCGTAGTGGTCATCAGCCTTCCTGGTGGTAGGCGGTGGCGCGCTCGACTTCTTCCTTCGAGCCGAGGAACACCGCGACGCGCTGGTGCAGGCTATCGGGCTGGATGTCGAGGATGCGCTGGCGGCCGTTGGTGGCGGCGCCGCCGGCCTGCTCGATGATGAAGGACATCGGGTTGGCTTCGTACATCAGGCGCAGCTTGCCGGGCTTCTCCGGCTCGCGGGAATCGCGCGGGTACATGAACACGCCGCCGCGGGTCAGGATGCGGTGCACATCGGCCACCATGGAGGCGATCCAGCGCATGTTGTAGTTCTTGCCCAGCGGACCTTCCTTGCCGGCCAGCAGCTCGTCGACGTAGCGCTTCACCGGGGCTTCCCAGTGCCGCTGGTTGGACATGTTGATGGCGAATTCGGCGGTCTGGGTCGGCACGGTGATGTTGTCGTGGGTCATCACGAAGCTGCCCAGCTCGCGGTCCAGGGTGAAGCCCTTGACGCCGTTGCCCAGGGTCAGGATCAGCATGGTCTGCGGGCCGTAGATGGCGTAGCCGGCGGCGACCTGGGTGGTGCCCTTCTGCAGGAAGGCTTCCTCACGCAGGCTGTCGTTCTGGCTCAGGTACTCGTGCGGGCAACGCAGCACGGAGAAGATGGTGCCGACCGAGACGTTGACGTCGATGTTGGAGGAGCCGTCCAGCGGGTCGAAGACCAGCAGGTACGCGCCCTTCGGGTACTTGCCCGGAATCTGGTAGGGGTGGTCCATTTCCTCGGAGGCCATGCCGGCCAGGTTGCCGGCCCACTCGTTGGCTTCCAGGAGGATTTCGTTGGAGAGGACGTCGAGCTTCTTCTGCACCTCGCCCTGCACGTTCTCGGTTTCCATGCTGCCCAGCACACCACCCAGCGCGCCCTTGGAGACGGCGTGGCTGATTTCCTTGCACGCGCGGGCCACCACTTCCACGAGGTGACGCAGGTCGGCCGGGGTGTTGTGACTGCGGGTCTGCTCGATCAGGTAGCGGCTCAGGGTAACGCGGGACATGGAAGGCTCCAGGGGAGAAGATGGAAAAAATCAGGGCGCATTCTAGCGTGGAATCGGTCGCGCCGCCTCCCCGCAGGGAGCCGCGCCGATTGCTTGGAGCCCGCCGGTCACGGGCAGTTCCCCGGCGGCTGAAAGCGCCGCGACCATCGGCCGCGGCAAGCAGTCCGGTGGAAAGAAAACGGGGTGACGGCCGCATCCGCCCGTCACCCCGCCCCATTCACCTCAGACGATCAGAAGTCCAGGCTCAGCGCCAGGTTCACCCCCTGTGCCAGGTCGTCGCTGCTGCGGTGTGCGCTGTAGCCGCCGCGCAGGGTCAGCTCCGGGGTCAGCTTCTGGGCGACGCCAATGGTGGCGCGCTGCAGGTGGCTCTGCGGGGTGTAGCCCTGCAGGCTGAAGCCGATGTCCGGCAGGCTGGTGAAGTTCATGCCGACATTCTGGGTGTCATCGGCATATTCCCGCTCTACCGCGACTTCACCGAACAACTGAGTCTGCGGCGATACGTCGAACTTGCCCTGCAGGCCCACGCCGAGGCGCCGGGAGTAGCGATTCTGCTCGTCATAGGCCAGCGCGGTGGAGCGGCCGCTACCCTCTTCGTAGCTGTCCACTTTCACCCGCGCCCAGTCGGCGCTGACGAAGGGCGACAGGTGCCAGTTCTCGCCGCCCTGGGCGATGTCGTAGCCCAGGCGACCGCTGAAGGCCAGCAGGCTGCCGTCGGTGTCGGCCTTCTCCTCGACTTCGTGGTTGATGATGGTGAACTTGCGGTTGGCATCGTCGAAGTCGAGCTTGCCGCCAGTGACAGAGGCGTCGGCCCACCAGCGGTTCTGCTGGAACTGCACGAACAGGCTGCCCAGGTAGCTGTTGAGCTTGTAGTCGGAGTCGTCGGAACCCAGCTCCAGTTTCTGCCGGTAGAAGCCCAGCGAGCCACCGACGCGCCAGGCGTCGTCGAGACGATAGCTGGTGCCCAGGGTCAGGTTGGCGCCGTAGCCGGAGCCGTCGGCCGCGCTGTCCTGGTCGTCGTAGTCCAGGTGCTGCGCGCCGCCGCTGACGAAGCCGCGCCACTGGTTCACCCCCTGCCAGCTTTCCCAGTCCGCCAGCCACTGGCTGCGCAGTTGGTCCTGGTAGGCGTTGTACGTGCCCAGGGCCATTTCCGGCAGCATGGTCGCTTCCCACGGGGCGGAGAGCACCGAGTAGGCGTAGTCGGCGATCAGGCTCTGGCCGGCGATGGTCGGGTGCACGCCATCGTTGAAGATCAGCTTGGTCGGATCGGGGTTGCTGCCATGGCGGCCATACACCGCGTTCTCGGAGCAGCTGTTGCCGCTGAAGCAGGTGCCGATCAGGTTCTGGTCGGTGGCCAGGCCATAGGCGCCCGGGTTGGCCAGAACTTCCTTGAACATCGCCGGGATGTTCAGCGGAATGACGTTGGCATTGGAGGCGGCCAGCTGCGCGGCCAGCTCCTCGTTGAAAATGCCCGACAGCTGAGTGCCGAAGGATTCCAGCACGGTGCCGTTGGTGGCCGGGGTCTGACCGAGGTCAGGCAGCAGCCAGACCATGATGTAGCGCGCACCGGCGTTGTGCAGCGCATCGACGCTGTCCACCAGTCGGCCAGCGGCGGCGCGTGCCGTGGGGTCGTCGGTGATGCGGAACTGGAGGAAGTCGTTGCCGCCGCCCGTGAGGTAATACAGCGCGTTCGGGTCGGCGCGGTTGTTCACCAGGTAGCCGTCACGGGTACGGCTATTGGAGCCGGAGGTGACGACAGAGCCATCGGGCGCGGTGATGGAATCGTAGATCTGGTCGGTGCGATAGCCGCCGACCGCCCAGTTGTTGCCGTCCACGGTGCCGGGGACCAGCGACGTGGAGGGGTTCAGGTCGGTGCCATTGATGCCCAGCTTGCCGCCCAGGATCATCGGCGCAGTGGGGCCGAAAATCTCGCCGCTGCCGTCCAGGTAGGTGGGGCCGACGCGGTTGGTGAAGCGGGTGCTGGCACCGGCAGGGCCGCCGGCGTCGGCGAACTGTCCGGAATCACTCAGGCTGTCGCCGAAGACGACCATGGTGGAATACGGCGAAGGGGCTGCGGAGGCCTGTGCGGCAATGGCCATCGCGCACGCAGCCGCCAGCGGGGTGAGCGCCTTTCTGATCATTCTGCTACTCCATGCTTTGTTGTTATTCGGTAATCAGAACAACAAGACAGTATCAGAATTTCTACAGGCGACACCCCTATCTTGCGGCGATCCGCGTCGATCAGCCGGCCTGGCGATTGCTCCGCAGCAGGCTCAGCGCCATCAGCGCGAGCAGGCCGACACCTGCCAGCAGCAGCGCCCACAGGCCGTAGCGTTTCCAGTTTGTATCGGCCTTCGCTTCCTTGGCCGTCGCTTGCGTGACGGGAGCCTGAAGAGTGCCCTTGAGCCGTGCCTCGCCCATGCCCGCCAGGCGCTTGGGCTCGTAGCCGGGTACCAGGGTGGTCAACGGCAGGCTGCCATCGGTGATCGAGCCGCTGCCCACCGCCAGCTCATAAGGCGCGCCGCCGCGGGCGAGGAATACCAGCTCGCTGGCGCGCACGCCCACGCTCAGGTGCGCTGTCGAGCCGCCGAGGCCACCACCGCGCGAATCCACTTGCAGGCGCAACTGGCCCAAGGTGCTGCCAGGCAGCTCCAGTTCTTCCTGGGTAATCTCGCCGCCCTGCCCCGGCAGGCGATACAGCACGCCGCGCGCCAGCGGCGTCCACTGCACGTTGCCATCGTGGCGGCCGGAGATCACTACCGGCGCCAGGGTGTTGTCCTGCTGCAGAGGAATCCGCACTCGCTCCACCGGCAGCGCCAACGGCAGGCTCCAGCTGAAGTCGCCATTGTTGTCGGCCTTGGCCGCCAGCGGCTCGGACCAGAGCATCGGCACCGGGCCGCTACTGCTGCGGCTGCCACTGAGCGTGGCGCCCACCAGTTGCGCGGCCTGCTCCGGCGACTCCCACCACAAGCGCAGGTAGCGCGCTGTCTCGCCCGGCAGGGAGATGTCGTTC
The DNA here is from genome assembly GCF_012971725.1 of Pseudomonas multiresinivorans. Classification (NCBI taxonomy): domain Bacteria; kingdom Pseudomonadati; phylum Pseudomonadota; class Gammaproteobacteria; order Pseudomonadales; family Pseudomonadaceae; genus Pseudomonas; species Pseudomonas multiresinivorans. Next base: position 1,123,531 of record NZ_CP048833.1, on the reverse strand, counting down.
TGCTCGATACGCTGGCCGTTGAAGTCCAGCCGTGCCAGTTGCCCCTCGCCCAGCGAGCGCCAGTGTTCGAGGTCGTCGCTGGCCTCGATGCGCAGGCGCTGGAAGCCGTCACTGTCGGCCGTCCAATCAAGCTGCAGTCGATCCAGCGGCAGGTCGCCAGAACCGGTTTCGAGCAACCAGCCGCGGAGCACCTGGGGCTTATCCTGCTCGGGCGTATTCGGAGTGATTTCCAGGATGGTGCCGGTGGTGCTGCGAACGATCTTCAGGTTGTCGCCGGCCGTGCTGCCGGAGGTGCCGCGCAACGGGAAGATGCGTGCCTGTACCTCACTGCGCACTTCCTTTTCGCTGGCAGCGCTGGTGCGCAGGCTGTAGGGCAGCGCCTCGCCTTCGGCATTGAAGATGCGTACATCACGCAGGTCGCCATGGCGGGCCGCGAACAGCACTTCGATGGGCAGTTGCACGCGGTACCAAGGGCCGTTGCCGGAAACTTCCAGCGGCACGCGATTGGCAAAATCCGCCGGCGTGGGCGCAGCACCAGCGTGATTACCCAGCAGGCACGCGCCGATGAAAAAAACGAGGGACTTGAGCTTCATGCGGAGGGTTGCTCCTGTTGCGATGACTCTTCGGGCACGGGCCGGCGCGGCGGCAGCGGCGCGAAGTAGCCGACGATCAGCATCAGCACGCCGACACCGATGAAGGAAATGATGCGTTCCAGGCTGCCGCCACTGGCGCGGTCAACCAGGAACAGCTTGATCACCACGACGACCAGCAGCACCGCGCCGACCAGCCAGAAATCACGCCGGCCACGCAGATGCCCGGCGATCATCAGGCCCAGCGCGATCAGGGCCCAGACGATGGACAGCCCGGCCTGCACCAGCATGGACTGGCTCAGCGCATCGAACTCGAACGGCACGCCGCCCCAATGGTGCGCGGTACGGCACACGGCCATGGTCAGCAGGGCGAACAGCGAGGAGCCCAGCACTGCCTGCACCGGCAGGCGCAGGGTGGACTCGGCTACGCCCAGTTGCGGCAGCCCCAGGCGCGTCCACTGGAAGATCGCCGCGAGCACGATGAGCATGCCCAGCTCCAGCGGGTTCAACAGCGGCAGATAGGGCAGCGGGTCGGCCGCACCGTTGCTGAACAGGTTGACCAGCCAGAACCAGCCCAGTAGCGCCAGGGCTACCGGAGCGGCGGCGATGGCGCGGTACTCGCGCTCGAAGGCGGCCACCAGCCACGGCAGGCGCGCCACACCACCCATGAGGATCAGGAACAGGCTCGGTATCAGCGCCCAACCCAGCCAGCGCCAGGCGTTGTAGTGCTCGGCCAGGGCGAAGAACAGGTAGCGCAGCTCCAGCGCCAGCACGCCGAGGATAAGCCAGCAGCCAAGCACATGGGCCGCGCGCGCGGCCAGGCGCGGTAGCAGCGCATCGAGGCGGCGCAGTACGAACAAGTGCACCACAAACACCGCCAGCCAGCCGAGCCAGCCCAGTTCCGCCAGCGGGTGATATTGCAGGTTCCAGGCACTGGCCAGGGCCACCAGCGACACCGGCACCAGCGCCAGGCACAGCAGCGCCAGCGCGCGCCATTGTTCGCGGCGCGCCAGCAGCGACCAGAGGCCCACGCTGATCGCAGCCACCAGCAACGCCACGTGCTCACGCATCTCGCCAGGCACGAAGCGGGCCATCTCCCACAGCGCAGTCAGCGCCCACCAACCTGCGCCCCAGACCAGCAGCAACTGCGACAGCTGCTCTAGTCCAAGGCCGCCCAGCACCAGGTTACGCTCGCGCTCGCTGGCCCGGTGCAGGCGCCAGGCGCCGACCAGTGCGGCCAGCGCCAGTACTGCCGGGGTCCAGAAGCCCATGTGCGCCAACGGCTTCAGGCCTTCGCTGGGCAGGTCGCCGAACAGCGCGGCGCCACCGAAGAGGAACGCACCCGCACCGATCACCTGCAGCACCAGGCCGAAGACGAAGGCCGCACGCTGCTGCAATTGCAGGCTCAGCCAGAGGATCAGCAGGCCGCTGCCCGCCCACACCGCCGCCGCCGTTTGCCACGGCAGCACGAACAGAACGGCGAGGTTGATGAAGGCCAGACCCAGCAGCAGGACGACGCTCAGGCCGAGCATCAGCCGGCGGTCATCGCGGACCATGGAGTCTCGCGCGGCGACCAGCATGCCAGCGATCAGCGCAAGGCCAATCAGGGAGGCCGTCACCAGCCCGCGCCAGCCCGAGCCGAGCACACCGTTACCGGTGTCCGCGCCGTGCAACCGCAGCAGGAAGATTGCGCCCCCCAGCAATTGCACGGCAAAGGCGCAAGCGAGGAAGGTCCGCGAACGCAGGCGCAGACCGGCGAACAGCGTGGCGAGCCCCGCCAAGGCCCAGGCGATGGCGGTCCCCTCCGTGCCCAGGCACAACGGCGCAATCAGGTAGAGGAAGGCCAGGCCCAGCGCCGCCAGTAGCGGGCGAACCTTCGGTTCCCAGCTTCGCAGCACCAGAGGATCAACAGTGCGCAGATTCCAGAAGCTGAACAGCAGTGCGGCGCCGAGCATCAGGGCGCCGAGCGGCGCGCCATCCAGCAGGGGGGAAGTGATCCACGGCGTCCAGCCCAGGCTGGTGACAAACGCCCAGGCCGCTCCGCCCTGCAACAGCAACGCAAAAATCCGCGCCAGCGGTCGCTGCTGGCGCAGGCCGAGCCAGAAGATACCGGCGCCTTCCACCGCCCAGGCGGCGGACGTCCAGCGCGCGTCCAGGCCCAGCGGGATTGCCAGGGTGCCGAATACCACCCCCAACGCCAGGCAGGTTTCCACCAGCAGCAGCGCGCGGCCAGCAGTGCGCCCAGCCAGCACGCGGGCGAGCACCATGTAGAACAAACCCAGCGCCAGCGCGCTGAACGCCGCGCCGAATTCCAAATGCTGGATCACCGCGTACTGCAGGCCGAAACCCACCAGCGGCGTGCCGAACAGCACGGTGCCGTCGACGTAGTCGGTCTGCCGCGCCGACCAGCGCAGCAGCGCCTCGCGGGAGTCATCCTCCGGCGCGCCAGCCGCCTCGCGCAGGCGCCGGCGGGCGAACAGCAGGCCGATAGCGACATAGGTGAGGAAGAACAGGATCAGGAACGGCTCGGTGGTGGCGAACAGTTCCGGCTTGTAGGAGCGCAGCCCCCAGGCGAGGCCGATACCGAAAGTGCCGAAGAAGCCGATCAGGTTGAGCAGGCGCCAGGCCTTGAACCAGGCGATTGCGAAGATGCCGGCATTGAGCAGCGCGAAGTAGCTGAACAGCGCGACATGGCTGCCGCCGCCGGTGGAAGCCAGGATCGGCGCGGCGAAACCGCCCAGCGCGGCAGCGGCAGCAAGGCCCAGCGCATCCTGGAGGATGGCCAGGATCGCCGAGAACAGGGTGACCGCCACCAGCAGCACGAACCCGGCCTGCGGATCGATCAGCACTTCGCCATGGTTCATCGCCGGGTACAACTTGATGCTGGCGAACACCGTCAGGTAGAGCACGGCGATGCCGGTGCCCTGGAGAATCAGCGCATAGGCCGGGCGCCGGTGACGCAGCCACCAACCCAGGCCGAGCAGCGCCAGCGCGGCGGCGGCGGTGCCGATGTACGGCCCCTGCGGCGGCATGGTCATGCCTTCGGTGGCGTAGCGCAGCAGGAAGGCCAGGCCGAGGAAGAGCAGCAGCACACCGACACGCAGCACGGTGTTACCGCCCAGCAGCCAGTCGCGGGCGACCCCGAAGGCGCGGTCGAACAGGGAAGGAACTGGCGGTTGTGGTGGCACCGGCGGGGCGGCAGGAGCCGCTTGCGGCTGAACTTCGGGCTCTTCGACACGCGCCTGGGTTGCTGGCTTCTCCAGGGGTTCAAGCACCAGGTCCGACCACTCGACAGCTGCTTCCTCCCGTGCAGCGGCCGCTGGGGCGGGCGCCAGCTCGTCGGCAGGCAGCTCGATATTCCACTCCAGCTCGGTGGCGACAGCTTCGCTGATGGGCGCCTCGACTTCGGGCTCGCCGTCGGGCCCAACCTCGGCCCTGGACGGAGCAACCGGCATTTCGGGCGCGGCGTATTCGATGCCGGCCGGCGGCACCTGCCCGGCAGCGCCGCGCTCCACCTCCAGCAGCCGCTCATAGAGGGCCTTGGTGCCCTGGTCGAAGCGTTCGCCGAAGGCCTTCAGCTCACCACGAAGGCTGGCGTTCTCCCGCTGCAGGCTGTGCAGCGCGAAGGTCTGTCCCAGTGCGAGGCCCATCACCGCGCCCAATACCGCCCCGGTAATCGACTCGCCCGCAGCGGCGCCGATGACCAGGCCGACCAGCATGAAAATCCATTGCATGCTTTCGAATCCTTGAGGTTCTGTGCGAATCCATCCCGACCCGGACGCGTACGCCCGGACAGCTGAGTATATCGGCCCGGCTCCCTGGCCTGCGTCCACGATCTCACAGCTTCGAATGATCAGACGTCGGAAGGTGTCGTTCGGCCACGCTCCGTGAAAAAGTCAGAAATTTCCTAAAAGGTGACACTTAGCTGTAGGAGCGAGCTTGCTCGCGAACCGCCCAGCTCCGGCGTTACCGGGCAACTCGTTCGCGAGCAAGCTCGCTCCTACAAAGAACAAACCTCCAGCGCGGAAGACGGGCAAAAAAAAGCCGGGCATAAGCCCGGCTTTTCTCATACTGCTGGTCGACTTAGACCTTGGCGCGCTCGTAGCGCTTGCGGTCGTTCTCGTTCAGCATTTTCTTGCGCAGACGGATCGACTTCGGCGTCACTTCCACCAGCTCGTCATCGGCGATGAATTCCAGCGCCTGCTCCAGGGTGAAGCGGATCGGCGGAACCAGGGCGATGACTTCGTCCTTGCCCGAGGCGCGCATGTTGTCGAGCTTCTTGCCTTTGGTGGGGTTGATCACCAGGTCGTTGTCACGGCTGTTGATACCGGCCAGCTGGCCTTCGTAGATCTCGTCGCCTGGGCCGAGGAACAGCTTGCCGCGGCTCTGCAGGGTTTCCAGCGAGTAGGTCAGCGCGGTGCCGGTGGCCATGGAGACCAGTACGCCGTTCTGACGGTTGGTCACTTCGCCGGCCTTGATCGGGCCGTAGTGGCTGAAGGTAGAGGTCAGGATGCCGGTGCCCGAGGTCAGGGTCAGGAAGTTGTTACGGAAGCCGATCAGGCCACGCGCCGGGATGGTGTATTCCAGGCGCACGCGGCCCTTGCCGTCGGGGATCATGTTGGTCAGATCGCCCTTGCGCAGGCCCATCTGCTCCATCACCGAGCCTTGGTGCTGCTCTTCGATGTCGATGGTGACGTTCTCGTAAGGCTCCTGCTTCTCGCCTTCGGCGGTCTCGATGATGACCACTTCCGGACGGCCTACGGCCAGCTCGAAGCCTTCACGGCGCATGGTTTCGATCAGTACCGAGAGGTGCAGTTCGCCACGGCCGGAGACCTTGAACTTCTCCGGGGAGTCACCTTGCTCGACGCGCAGGGCCACGTTGTGCAGCAGTTCCTTGTCCAGACGGTCCTTGATGTTGCGGCTGGTGACGAACTTGCCTTCCTTGCCGGCGAACGGCGAGTCGTTGACCTGGAAGGTCATGCTCACGGTCGGCTGGTCAACGGTCAGCGGCGGGCGCGCTTCGACGTTCTGCGGGTCGCACAGGGTGTCGGAGATGAACAGTTCATCCATGCCCGAGACGCAGACGATGTCACCGGCTTCGGCTTCAGCGACTTCGATGCGCTGCAGGCCCGAGTGGCCCATGATCTTCAGGATACGGCCGTTGCGCTTGGTGCCGTCGTCGCTGATGGCCACGACCGGGGTGTTGGTCTTGACCTTGCCGCGAGCGATACGGCCGATGCCGATCACGCCGAGGAAGCTGTTGTAGTCCAGCTGGGAGATCTGCATCTGGAACGGGCCGTCGACGTCGACTTTCGGCGCCGGGACGTGGTCGATGATCGCCTGGAACAGCGCGTCCATGTTGTCGTCCATCTTCTCGTGGTCCATGCCGGCGATGCCGTTCAGGGCACTGGCGTAGACGATCGGGAAGTCCAGCTGCTCGTCGGTGGCGCCGAGGTTGTCGAACAGGTCGAAGATCTGGTCGATGACCCAGTCAGGACGCGCGCCCGGACGGTCGATCTTGTTCACCACGACGATCGGACGCAGGCCGGCCTTGAAGGCCTTCTGGGTCACGAAGCGGGTCTGCGGCATGGGGCCGTCCTGGGCGTCGACCACCAGCAGTACGGAGTCGACCATCGACATCACGCGCTCAACCTCGCCACCGAAGTCGGCGTGGCCGGGGGTGTCGACGATGTTGATGCTGTAGTCGTTCCATTTCAGCGCGGTGTTCTTCGCCAGAATGGTGATGCCACGCTCTTTTTCCTGGTCGTTGGAGTCCATCACGCGCTCGTTTTCCGCTTCTTTGCGGTCGAGGGTGCCGGACAGGCGCAGGAGCTTGTCTACGAGGGTGGTCTTGCCATGGTCGACGTGGGCGATGATGGCGATGTTGCGCAGTTTTTCGATCACAGTGTCAGTCTCGATAGTGAATCTTCGGCTGCCGATTTCGGCAGCGGGGGCCGGGCCGTGGCGCGGCGGTGCAAAGGTCAGGGCGTGAGCTTACGCACCCAATGTGTCGGGAGGTCGGTGGCGGATGCTGCCGCCGAACAGTCCGGGCTGGCGGCGTTGGTCCGCGCCTTTATTGCGGACGGTAAACACGCACATTGGTGTGCCCTTCGTTGACCAGGTGGTGGGCGTGCAGACGACTCATCACGCCCTTGTCGCAATACAGGAGGTACTGGCGGTTGGGGTCCAGCTCCTTGAATTTGCTGTTGATCGCGTAGAACGGCATCGGCAGTACTTCGATACCCTCGATGGCCAGCGGTTCATCTTCCTGGGCGTCCGGGTGGCGGATGTCCACGACGATCTGGCCGGCCAGCACTTCATCGACCATTTCCACCGCCAGGTCCTTGCCCAGTTCGTCGATCACGCGGTCGACGGTCATCTGGGTGGAGCGTTCCAGGGCACGGTCGAGCACGGCCATGTCGAACTTGGTTTCTTCGTAGTCGACGCGGTGCGGCTTGGCCTGGGTGGTCGGGTTCACCGAGATCACGCCGCAGTACTCGGGCATGTGCTTGGCGAACTCGGCGGTGCCGATCTTCGTCGCGGTGTCGATGATGTCCTGCTTGTGGCTGACGATCAGCGGACGCAGGACCAGGGTGTCGGTCACCCGGTCGATCACCGAGAGGTTCGGCAGGGTCTGGCTGGACACCTGGGAAATCGCCTCGCCGGTCACCAGCGCGTCGATCTCCAGGCGCTCGGCCACACGGCTCGCGGCGCGCAGCATCATGCGCTTCAAGGTCACTCCCATGTAGCTGTCGTCGACCTTGGTGAGAATCTCACCGACCACTTCCTCGAAGGGCACGCTGACGAACAGCACACGCTGGGAGCTGCCGTACTTCTTCCACAGGTAGTGCGCGACTTCCATCACGCCCAGTTCGTGGGCACGGCCGCCGAGGTTGAAGAACACGAAGTGGCTGATCATGCCGCGGCGCATCATCTGGTAGGCCGCCACGGTGGAGTCGAAGCCACCGGACATCAGCACCAGCACCTGCTCCAGCGCGCCCAGCGGGTAACCGCCGAGGCCATCGTGCTGGGCGTGGATCACGTAGAGGCGGTCATGGCGGATTTCCACGCGCACTTCCACTTCCGGGTTCTTCAGCGAGACGCCCGCCGCACCGCAATGCTGGCGCAGGCCGCCGCCGACGTAACGCTCCACATCGATGGAGGTGAACGGATGCTTGCCAGCGCGCTTGCAGCGCATGGAGAAGACCTTGCCCGGCAGCTTGTCGCCGAAATGGGTCTTGCACTTCTCGAGGATGTCGTCGAAATCGCCCAGCGGGTATTCGTGCACTTCCAGGAAGTGGCCGATGCCCGGCGTGCAGGTCAGGCGCTCGATCATCTCGCGCAGGACCTTGGGGTCGGTGACCCGGGTCTCGACCTCGAGGTTGTCCCACTCGCCTTCGACCAGCAGCTCGGGGTCGAGGTCGCGGAGCACCGTGCGAATGTTCTTCGCCAGCTGGCGGATGAAGCGCTTGCGCACCGGCCGGCTCTTGATGGTGATTTCCTGGAAGACCTTGACGATGAGTTTCATGCGAATCGGGCGATTGCCATGGGACTGAAAAAAAGGGGCGGAATTATATCCGAAATTGCTCAAGACTTGAGCAGAAATCGGAGACTTTCTTTTTTGCGCACCAAAATGGACGCACGCACCATGGTGAAGCACCGAAACAGTGCACAAATATCGTGCATTTACCTGATTGCTTGGCCAAAGCCCCGGAAATCAGGGCCCTTGCCCGATAATGGGCACTGGCACGCAACTTGCTCTCTTGTGAGGCAGGTTGCCCTGGCGGAGTATTCCGGCCGGCATCACCCGATACTGGGGCACAAAAAAGCTCCCAGCTCTAATCCCTCCTGGAGGACAGCATGTCGTACAAGTCGCAACAACTGATCAAAGATCATGACGTGAAGTGGGTTGACCTGCGCTTCACCGATACCAAAGGCAAGCAGCAGCACGTCACCATGCCCGCCCGCGACGCGCTGGACGACGAGTTCTTCGAAGCCGGCAAGATGTTCGATGGCTCCTCCATCGAAGGCTGGAAGGGCATCGAAGCCTCCGACATGATCCTGCTCCCGGACGACAGCACCGCCGTGCTCGACCCGTTCACCGAAGAGCCGACCCTGATCCTGGTTTGCGACATCATCGAGCCGAGCACCATGCAAGGCTACGAGCGCGACCCGCGCAACATCGCCAAGCGCGCCGAGGAATACCTGAAGTCCACCGGTATCGGTGACACCGTATTCGTCGGCCCGGAGCCGGAGTTCTTCATCTTCGACGAAGTGAAGTTCAAGTCCGATATCTCCGGCTCGATGTTCAAGATCTTCTCCGAGCAGGCTTCCTGGAACACCGACGCCGACATCGAGACCGGCAACAAAGGTCACCGTCCGGGCGTCAAGGGCGGCTACTTCCCGGTGCCGCCGGTCGACCACGACCACGAAATCCGTACCGCCATGTGCAACGCCATGGAAGAGATGGGCCTGGTCATCGAAGTTCACCACCACGAAGTGGCGACTGCCGGCCAGAACGAAATCGGCGTGAAGTTCAACACCCTGGTTGCCAAGGCTGACGAAGTTCAGACCCTGAAGTACTGCATCCACAACGTCGCCGACGCCTACGGCAAGACCGTGACCTTCATGCCGAAGCCGCTGTACGGCGACAACGGCTCGGGCATGCACGTTCACATGTCCATCTCCAAGGATGGCAAGAACACCTTCGCTGGCGAAGGCTATGCCGGCCTGTCCGATACCGCCCTGTACTTCATCGGCGGCATCATCAAGCACGGTAAGGCCCTGAACGGCTTCACCAACCCGGCCACCAACTCCTACAAGCGCCTGGTTCCGGGCTTCGAAGCTCCGGTCATGCTGGCCTACTCGGCCCGTAACCGTTCCGCCTCGATCCGTATCCCGTACGTTTCCAGCCCGAAAGCCCGCCGCATCGAAGCGCGCTTCCCGGACCCGGCTGCCAACCCCTACCTGTGCTTCGCCGCACTGCTGATGGCTGGCCTGGACGGCATCCAGAACAAGATTCACCCCGGCGATGCCGCCGACAAGAACCTGTATGACCTGCCGCCGGAAGAGGCGAAGGAAATCCCGCAGGTTTGCGGCAGCCTGAAAGAGGCGCTGGAAGAACTCGACAAGGGCCGTGCGTTCCTGACCAAGGGCGGCGTGTTCACCGACGAGTTCATCGATGCCTACATCGAGCTGAAGTCGGAAGAAGAAATCAAGGTGCGCACCTTCGTGCACCCGCTGGAATACGACCTGTACTACAGCGTCTGATCCACGAATACCTATAAATAGCGACAGCATTAAGGCCTCCTTCGGGAGGCCTTTTTTATGGGCTGGAGAAACCGCTGGCGCCTGTGTCTGCGCCTGTAGGAGCGAGCTTGCTCGCGAATCGCACAGCACTGGAGTCACCGGATAACTCGTTCGCGAGCAAGCTCGCTCCTACAACGGGAGGCCGGGATCAGATCCCGCCGTCCGCCGGCGCGCCCTGCTCCTCGTCGTCCTCGCGGCGCGATTTGCGCATGCGCGAGAGCTGCACGTTGAGGCGCGGCATGGCCAGCTCCAGACCTGCCTTGTCGAGCTTCTGCCGCAGGCGCAGGTTGAACGCCCGCTGCACTTCCCACTGGCGAATCGGCGCAGTCTTGAAGCGGAAGCGCAGGATCGCCTGGCCAGCATCGAAGCTCTCGATCCCCTGGATCTCCAGCGGCGACCAGATGGCGCGATTGATCGTGCGGTCATTGCGCAGCTCGCCGGAAACTTCCTTGATCAGCGCCAGCGCGTCATCGATAGGCATGCTCGACGGCACCGGCCAGCGGAACATGGCGTAGCCGAACTGCCGCGAGTAGTTCTTGATGCTCTTGATCTCGCTGAACGGGATGGTGTGGACCACGCCGTCCAGATCGCGCAGGCGCACGGTGCGGATGGTCAGGCCCTCCACGGTGCCGAGGTGGCCGCCGACGTCGACGTAGTCGTCGATGGACAGCGAGTCCTCGATGATGATGAACAAGCCGGTAATCAGGTCCGCCACCAGCGACTGCGCACCGAAACCGATGGCCAGGCCGATGACGCCCGCACCGGCGAGCAGCGGCGTGACGTTCATGCCCATGTTGGCCAGGGCGACGATCAGCGCGATCACCGCGATGGTCACGAACAGCACGTTGCGAATCAACGGCAGCATGGTCAGCGCGCGAGGGTTGGCGCGGTTCTTTCCGCCCATGCCGAGGCTGTGCTGAACGGCGGTATCGGTAAGAATCCAGACCAGCCAGGCGACCAGCAGGGTGGTGCCGAAGCTGAACAGCTTGAGGCTGATCTGCGAGCCTTCGCCTTCGGCGAAGCGGATCAGCGACATGCCCCAGACGCGCAGGCCTATCTCCAGGAAGAACAGCAGGCTGGCGATGTGCAGCAGGGTGTAGCCGAAGCTCTGCAATTGCTCGATGTAGGGCGCATGGCGACGCGCACCGCGCCGGGCGGAGCGCTGGTGCGCGCGACGGATCAGGCCGTTGACGGTCATCGCCACCACCGCCACGGCGGCGCAGACCAGGGCCCGGCGCAAGGCGTAGCTGCTGTCGCCGGCGGTGACGATGGTGGCGAACAGCGAGATGCCCACCAGCACCAGCACCGGCAGGAACCAGATCGAGCCGATCAGGTCGACCAGGTCGCTCAGGCCGCGGCGCTTGAGCCGGCGTTCCAGCGGCTGGTTGCGAATCAGGTGGGCGATGGGCCGGCGGAACTGCAGGACGAACAGCGCGGTGAGCAGCGCCGCACAGATGTTCGCCACCGAACCGACGAACAGCGAGATGTTCATGCCCAGGCTCTCGATGACGCGCGGGTCGTGCATCACCTCGCCCAGCGCGGCGAGGCTGCCGATCAGCCAGAGCGGGCGAAAGGCCCGGCGGCGCAGGATATCCAGCGCACGCATGCGGTGTGGGCCGCTGAGCAGCGACAGGGAGATCACGCACAGGGCGGAGAACAGCGTGCCGCAAACCAGGGTGTAGGCGATCACCATCGCCACCAGCTTGCCGAGCGAGCTGGGCAGGACAACCGACAGGTAGACGGTGATCAGGAAGGCGACCAGCCAGGGGCCAAGCTTGCGCAAGGCGAACAGCAGCAGGTCGCGGGTCTTGGGATGCTGCGGCAGTTCGTCTTCGAGGCCGAAGCGTTTGCGCATGCGCCCGGCGATCCAGCGCAGGCCGAGGGCCACGCAGGCCCAGATGAGGATGACCAGGGCAAAATCGAGGATCATCCCCGGCCATTCCGCCAGCGACGGCGTACGTACTTCCAGTTCGTAGCCCGCGCCCTGGAACAGCTCGGTCCAGCGCACCATCGGGCTGTTGGCGCCTTCGAACTGCTTTTCCAGGCTGCCAAGGGTATCGCCGATCAGGCCGAGCACGCCGCCCTGCTCCTCCGCCCCCTTCTGCGTCGCATCGCGCAGCTGCTTGAGTTTCTTCAGCAGGTCGCCGCGTTGCTGGTCGTTCTCCAGGGTCTTGATCACCTGGTTCAGCGACTGCTCCAGCTGCGCATCGCTGACCTTGGCCTCGCCACCGCCCGTCACCCCGGCCAGCGGCCCGGGAAGGGCCGCCAGCGCAGGCCCGGCGACGGACAAGCCGAGGCCCAGGCAGCACAGCAGCAGCCACTGACGAAGCAGGTAACGAATCGGAATCACAGGCACACCCCACAACGATGGAAAATGACGCTCGTCCGCATCATACAGACGCCGGCGCCAGGCTCGGACCCGTCCCGCGCGGGAAAGGTCCTTCGACGAGCAGCAGCGCACAACGCGCGGCGCCCTGCTGAAAGACAATAGGCAACTTGCCAGCCGCCGTCGGCGGTGCAAGGCTTGGCACGACCATCCGGAGATTCTTCATGCGCCTGATCCTCACCGCCCTGCTGCTCGCCGCCGCATTGCCAGCCAGCGCGCAGATCTACAAGTACACCGACGCCAACGGCAAGACGGTGTTCACCAACCAGCCGCCGACCAACGTCGACGCAAAGCCCGTGGAACTGCCACCGACCAACACCGTCGGCCCGCAGGCTCCCGCCGTACCCGTCGACAGCGGCAGCCAGAACCAGGCGACCGGCGCCTACGCCATTCTCGCCCTGAGCAACTTGCCGGACGACGAATCGCTGCGCCAGAACAACGGTACCTTCCTGGTGAACGTCGTGGTGCAGCCGGCCCTGGCGCCGGATCATCAATTGCAGCTGTTGCTCGACGGCCAGCCCTACGGCGCCCCGACCAGCAGCACCAGCATCGGCCTGCAGAACATCGACCGTGGCGACCACACCCTGGCGGTCCAGGTGCTGCAGGGCAGCCGGGTGATCCAGGCCAGCAGTCCGGTGAGCTTCACCCTGCAACGCATCAGCACCAACAGCCCTGCGCGCAAGGCCAACTGACGATGCGTCATCTGGTCATTTTCCTGTTCTCGGTACTGTTCTGCCTCTCGGCCAGCGCCGAGGTCTACACGTACATCGACAAGGACGGCAATCGCGTCTTCACCGACCAGCCGCCGCGCGGCAACGCGCAAAAGCTGCAACTGGCGCCGACCAACTCCCAGCCCGGCTCGCCCAACGGCGTGCAGATGCCGCCGCCGCTCTACGCACCGGCCACTCCCGCGCTGCCGCCCGGCCCGCCGGCCTACCAGTTGCTGCGCATCATCGTGCCGGAGCCCGATGCCACCGTGCGCGCCAATGACGGGGCACTGATCGTCTCCGCCACCAGCGACCCGGCCCTGTTGCCCGGCCACCTCTACCGCCTGCTGCTGGACGGCAAGCCGGTCGGCGACCCCGGCCGCAGCCCGGTTTTCCCGCTGAACAACATCGATCGCGGCACTCACCAGCTGTCGGTGGAAATCATCGACACCCTCGGGCGCACCATCGAGCAGACGCCCAACCAGCCCTTCCACATGTTCCGCGTTTCCGTGGCCGACTCGCCCGACCTCGACAACAGCCATCCGCTCAGCGTCGACCGTCGCTGACGGCGGCGTGCGGCCAGGCACAAATGCACCATATCGGTGCATATGCCTGCACCACTTTCTATACTCTCCCCATTTCGGGTCACTCCCGCTGAGCGGATCGGCCACCTGCGCACCGCAAATCAGCGCGATGCCGCGAAATACGCGTCTTTTCAGGGCCTGGTTTGCTTCTTGCATTTTCCCGCACAGTCTTGGGACATCTCTTACGCCATGCCTACAGAAACCCAGCTCCGCCTGTTGCTCGACAACCTCACCACGGCGGTGATCCTGCTCAACGCCGAGCTGCGCCTGGAGTACATGAACCCGGCAGCGGAAATGCTGCTGGCGGTCAGTGGCCAACGCAGCCACGGGCAGTTCATCAGCGAGCTGTTCACCGAGTCGCCCGAGGCGCTGCAGTCGCTGCGCCAGGCCGTGGAAGAGGCGCACCCCTTCACCAAGCGCGAAGCAACCCTGACCTCGCTGACCGGCCAGTCCATCACCGTGGACTACGCGGTGACGCCGATCCTCGACCGTCGCGACACCCTGCTGCTGCTCGAAGTCCACCCGCGCGACCGGCTGCTGCGGATCACCAAGGAAGAGGCGCAGCTGTCCAAGCAGGAAACCACCAAGCTCCTGGTGCGCGGCCTGGCCCACGAGATCAAGAACCCGCTGGGCGGCATTCGCGGCGCGGCGCAGTTGCTCGCGCGCGAGTTGCCGGAAGAATCGCTCAAGGACTACACCAACGTCATCATCGAGGAGGCCGACCGCCTGCGGAACCTGGTGGACCGCATGCTCGGCTCCAACAAGCTCCCGCAGCTCTCGGTGACCAACGTCCACGAAGTGCTGGAGCGCGTCTGCAGCCTCGTCGAGGCCGAAACCCAGGGCACCATTCCGCTGGTGCGCGACTACGACCCGAGCATCCCGGACCTGCTGATCGACCGCGAGCAGATGATCCAGGCGGTACTCAACATCGTGCGCAACGCCATGCAGGCGATCGCCGCGCAGAACGAACTCAAGCTGGGGCGCATCACCCTGCGCACCCGCACCCTGCGCCAGTTCACCATCGGCCACACGCGCCATCGCCTGGTGTGCAAAGTGGAGATCATCGACAACGGCCCGGGCATTCCGGCTGAACTGCAGGACACCATCTTCTATCCCATGGTCAGCGGCCGCGCCGACGGCACCGGCCTGGGCCTCGCCATCACCCAGAACATCATCAGCCAGCACCAGGGCTTGATCGAATGCGAGAGCCATCCCGGCCACACCGTGTTCAGTCTGTTCCTGCCCCTGGAACAAGGAGTCCATTGACCATGAGCCGATCAGAGACCGTCTGGATCGTCGACGACGACCGCTCCATCCGCTGGGTGCTGGAAAAAGCCCTGCAGCAGGAAGGCATGACCACCGTCAGCTTCGACAGCGCCGACAGCGTGATGAGCCGCCTGGGCCGGCAACAACCGGACGTGATCATCTCCGACATCCGCATGCCCGGCTCCAGCGGACTGGACCTGCTGGCGCAGATCCGCGAGGTGCACCCGCGCCTGCCGGTGATCATCATGACCGCGCACTCGGACCTGGACAGCGCCGTGGCCTCCTACCAGGGCGGCGCCTTCGAATACCTGCCCAAGCCCTTCGACGTGGACGAGGCCGTCTCCCTGGTCAAGCGCGCCAACCAGCACGCCCAGGAGCAGCAGGGCCTGGAAGCGCCGGCCAACCAGACGCGCACCCCAGAAATCATCGGCGAGGCGCCGGCGATGCAGGAGGTTTTCCGTGCCATTGGCCGGCTCTCCCACTCCAACATCACCGTGCTGATCAACGGTGAATCGGGTACCGGCAAGGAACTGGTCGCCCACGCCCTGCACCGCCACAGCCCGCGCGCGGCTTCGCCGTTCATCGCGCTGAACATGGCGGCGATCCCCAAGGACCTGATGGAGTCCGAGCTGTTCGGCCACGAGAAAGGCGCCTTCACCGGCGCGGCCAACCAGCGCCGCGGCCGCTTCGAGCAGGCCGATGGCGGTTCGCTGTTCCTCGACGAGATCGGCGACATGCCGGCCGACACCCAGACCCGCCTGTTGCGCGTGCTGGCTGACGGCGAGTTCTACCGGGTGGGTGGCCACACCCCGGTGAAAGTGGACGTGCGGATCATCGCCGCCACTCACCAGAACCTGGAAAACCTGGTGCGCGAGGGCAAGTTCCGCGAAGACCTGTTCCACCGCCTGAACGTCATCCGGGTGCACATCCCCCGCCTGGCCGACCGTCGCGAGGACATCCCGGCACTGGCCCGGCACTTCCTTTCCCGCGCGGCGCAGGAGCTGGCGGTCGAGCCCAAGCTGCTCAAGCCGGAAACCGAGGAATACCTGAAGAACCTTGGCTGGCCGGGCAACGTGCGCCAGCTGGAGAACACCTGCCGCTGGATCACCGTCATGGCTTCCGGCCGCGAGGTGCATATCGACGACCTGCCGCCGGAGCTGATGACCCAGCCGCAGGACAGCGTGCCGGCCGCCAACTGGGAGCAGGCGCTGCGCCATTGGGCCGACCAGGCGCTGGGACGCGGGCAGTCGAACCTGCTGGACACCGCCGTGCCGGCCTTCGAGCGGATCATGATCGAGACCGCGCTCAAGCACACCGCCGGCCGCCGCCGTGACGCCGCCGTGCTGCTGGGCTGGGGTCGCAATACCCTGACCCGCAAGATCAAGGAACTGGGCATGAAGATCGACGGCCCGGACGAGGACGGCGACGACTGAAGTCATTCCACGACAAAGGGGCCGCAAGGCCCCTTTTTCTTGCGCTGCCGTGCCAACCCCCAAGGCACAGTGCCGGGCTGACCGATCGCGGACGGAGTCCGCTCCTACGCAGTGGGCGAGCACGTCATTGGCTGCAGGTGCGGGCCATGGCTGCCATCAACACCCATGAAACCGGGTCACATCCCGGTAGCATTTACCCCCAGAACCTGTGGATAACACTGTGCACGGAACGGGGAAGGAACGTGCTACAGCCCAGAGCATGCGCGGTCTAGGGGTTTGCTCGGTTTCTGTGCAGGAATTTGCGGGTTGCCCACATCGGCTGTGCGCCTGCCTGTGGATAAGCTTGGGGCAAGCCGCTGCGCTTCACAGCCCACGCGGGTTTGCGCGGGCCGTACAAAAAACGCTCAGTCCATGGCGAAGCCGTGCTGACGCCAGGCTTCATAGACGGTCACGGCGACGGTATTGGAAAGGTTCAGGCTGCGGCAACCCGGACGCATCGGCAGGCGCACACGCTGCTCCGGCGGCAGCGCGTCACGCACCTCCTCGGGCAGCCCGCGGCTTTCCGGGCCGAAGAGGAAAGCGTCGCCACGCTCGTAAGCCACTTCATGGAATGGCTGCGAGCCTTTGGTGGTGAAGGCGAACAGGCGCGGCTGGCCGAGCTGTTCCAGGCATTCCTCGAGACTCGCGTAGCGCCGCACGCTGGCGTACTCGTGGTAATCCAATCCGGCGCGACGCAAGCGCTTGTCGTCCAGCTCGAAGCCCAGCGGCTCGATCAGGTGCAGGCTTGCGCCCGCGTTGGCGCACAGCCTGATAATGTTGCCGGTGTTGGGGGGAATTTCCGGTTGAAAAAGGATTACGTGGAACATGCAGCGCTCCGAGCCTGAGAACGGCGGGCATTCTACTCCCGCAAAGGAGCAAATGCGGCCCAGGCCCTGGCTGAAAGTGATGGTTTCGCTGTGCGTGCTGGGCCTGCTGCTGGGCCTGATGATAGGCCGCCTGGTCAACCCGCCGCACGAGGGGCCAACCCGAGTCCTCGCCGTAGAGCCGTCGGCCGATGGCCTGGTACTCACCCTGGACGCGCAGCCCGCCGTTCGCGCCGGCCATCTGGAGGGCGCACTCGCGCTGCGGATCGAAGCCGTTGCCACGGCACAGCAGGGGCAATTGCGGATCGGCGATGCGCCGGTGCGCTGGAGACTGGAGCCGCAAGGGGAAGGGATTCTGCTGGCGCTGCTGTCCACCCGGCGCCTGCAAGGTACCTGGGACAGCGCCGAGGTCGGGGGCCGGTGGCGCCTGACCATCAGCGCGCGGCCCGAATAAAAGCGGGGTGTTCCCGGCCTGCCTGGTCCGGGGCCCCGAAGCGGGAAGCGAAGCCTCCGCAGGGAGGATCGCGGGCATAAAAGAGGGGTTTACCCGGCCTGCCTGTACCAGGACCCCTAACGGGTGTGCAGGGCGCCGTGGCACGCCTGCGGGCATAAAAAGGGGGCTTTCCCGGCCTGCCTGTACCAGGACCCCCGAACCGGCTGCGACGGCCGCCGCTTCGGACTGCACGCTCGCAAGATGTAAAAGAGGGGTTCCCCAGCCTGCCTGTACCGAGGCCCCTGAAATCGCTGTTGTCAGGGGTATTGCAGAGGGCGTGCCAAAATCGGCTCAGAGTCTTGCCTGTGAGCTGAAGAGCGCCACGAAAAACTCTACAGGCCCTTCTGCATAAGGCTTTCAGCGATTTTCGCCGATAGCTGAAATGTGCTGAAGGCAGCGTTGCCCAGGCATTTCCCGGCGCGTCGAGTACCGCCGCACCTGCGCCCTGCTAGTGCGGATGCACCAAATTTGAACGCTCGGCCGGCATTTCTGTTCTGTAGGAGCGAGCTTGCTCGCCAACGCCGGACTCCCTCAGCTACGGCCAGACTGTTCGCGAGCAAGGACTGGGCGTCCCCCTCGGTCCTACGAAGAGCAGCAGCGCTTACCCACAGCATCGCTGAGCAACCGACGGAACAGTCTGTGGATAACCGTCCGTAGCCAAGGCGGCGCCTGGCTCGCACGAACCTGTTCAAAATCTGATCAACCCAGATTGCAGGCAAAGAAAAAGGCGCCCGAAGGCGCCTTTTTTCCAACCGCTGCGATCACTGAACCGACGGGATCTCGCCGGAAGCCTGCATACGGGCGATTTCCTGCGCGTACAGCGCATCGAAGTTCACCGGGGACAGCATCAGTGCCGGGAACGAACCGCGGACAACCAGGCTGTCCAGGGTTTCACGGGCGTACGGGAAGAGGATGTTCGGGCAGAAGGCGCCCAGGGTGTGGCTCATGCTGGAAGCGTCCAGGCCCTTGATCAGGAAGATGCCGGCCTGCTGCACTTCAACGATGAAAGCGGTTTCCTCGTTGTTCTTAACGGTCACCGAAACGGTCAGGACCACTTCGTAGAAGTCGCCGTCCAGCTGCTTCTGACGGGTGTTCAGGTCCATCGAAATGGCCGGCTGCCACTCCTGGCGGAAGATTTCCGGAGCCTTGGGGGCCTCGAAGGAGAGGTCGCGTACGTAGATGCGCTGCAGCGAGAACTGCGGGTTGTTGTCTTGTTCGGCTGCGCCGTTGCTGGCTTGTTCAGTCATTTCGGGACCTTCTTGTGCATCGTTTCAGAATGAGGGATCACGCCGAGAGCAGCGTATCCAGCTTGCCCGCGCGTTCCAGCGCGTAAAGATCGTCGCAGCCGCCGATGTGGGTTCCGTCGATCCAGATCTGCGGCACCGAAGTGCGGCCCGCCTTGCTGGCCATCTCGGCGCGAACGCCAGGCTTGCCGTCCACGGAGATTTCCTCGTAGGCGACACCCTTCTTGTCCAGCAGGGCCTTGGCGCGGATGCAATAAGGGCACCACGCGCTGGTGTAGATCAAGGTCGACGGCATCTCACTTCACCAGGGGCAGATTATCGCCACGCCAGCTGCCGATGCCGCCGGAGAGCTTGGCCGCGGTGTAGCCGGCCTTCTGCAGCACGCTGCACCAGGTGCCCGAGTGCTGGCCCATGCCATCGACCACGATGATGGTCTTGGCCTTGTGTTTGTCCAGCTCGCTCATGCGGGCGTTCAGCTTGTCCGCCGGGATATTCAGCGCGCCGACGATGTGACCGGTAGTGAACTCCTTGGTGGGACGGATATCCAGCACCACGGCCTGCTCGGCGTTGACCATGGCAGTCAGCTCGCGGGTGGACAGCGCACGGCCGCCCTTGCGCATTTCGTGCAGGGCCAGCAGTACCAGCAGGATGACCAGGGCACCGACCAGCAGGTAGTGGTGGGTGGCGAATTCGATCAGACGAGGAAGAAACGAAGACATGCGCAGGACATCCAGACGTAAAAATGCCGGCCAGTATACACGCGCGTATCTGACGGCTGAACCCTAGGGATCATGGCGTCTGTCGGCACCAAAAGGTAAAATGTGTGTCCTTTTCTGACCCCTATTCTCGGAAAGAGCCGTAACTATGACTGCAACGCCCAAACCGCTGGTCCTGATCATTCTGGACGGCTTCGGCCATAGCGAGAGCCCCGAATACAACGCCATCTATGCCGCGAAGAAGCCCAACTGGGACCGCCTGCTGGCCAGCCAGCCCAACGGCCTGATCTCCGGCTCCGGTATGGACGTCGGCCTGCCCGACGGCCAGATGGGCAACTCCGAGGTCGGCCACATGAACCTGGGCGCCGGCCGCGTCGTCTACCAGGACTTCACCCGCGTCACCAAGGCGATCCGCGACGGCGACTTCTTCCAGAACCCCGTGCTGACTGGCGCCGTGGACAAGGCAGCGAAAGCCGGCAAGGCCGTGCACATCCTCGGCCTGCTTTCCGATGGCGGCGTACACAGCCATCAGGACCACCTGATCGCCATGGCCGAGCTGGCCGCACAGCGTGGCGCCGAGAAAATCTACCTGCACGCCTTCCTCGACGGCCGCGATACGCCGCCCAGGAGTGCCGAGCCGTCGCTGAAGCTGCTCGACGACGCCTTCGCCCGCATCGGCAAGGGCCGCACCGCCAGCATCATCGGCCGCTACTTCGCCATGGACCGCGACAATCGCTGGGACCGCGTCGAAGCCGCCTACAACCTGATCACCGACGGCACCGCCGAATTCACCGCCGATTCCGCGGTGAGCGCGCTGAACGCCGCCTACGAGCGCGGCGAGAGCGACGAATTCGTCAAGGCCACCCGCATCGGCGCACAGGTGCTCGTGGAAGATGGCGACGCCGTGGTGTTCATGAACTTCCGCGCCGACCGTGCCCGCGAGCTGTCGCGCGCCTTCGTCGAGCCGGGCTTCAAGGAATTCCCGCGCCAGCGCGAACTGCACCTGGCCGAGTACGTGATGCTGACCCAGTACGCGGCGAGCATTCCGGCGCCCAGCGCTTTCAAGCCCGAATCCCTGGACAACGTCCTGGGCGAATACCTGGCGAAGAACGGCAAGACCCAGCTGCGCATCGCCGAAACCGAGAAGTACGCCCATGTGACCTTCTTCTTCTCCGGCGGCCGCGAAGAGCCGTTCGAAGGCGAAGAGCGCATCCTCATCCCCTCGCCCAAGGTCGCCACCTATGACCTGCAGCCGGAAATGAGCGCGCCGGAAGTTACCGACAAGATCGTCGACGCCATCGAGAACCAGCGCTTCGACGTGATCATCGTCAACTACGCCAACGGCGACATGGTCGGCCACACCGGCGTGTTCGAGGCCGCGGTGAAAGCCGTCGAGTGCCTGGATACCTGCGTCGGTCGCATCGTCGAGGCTCTGGACAAGGTCGGCGGTGAAGCGCTGATCACCGCCGACCACGGCAACGTCGAGCAGATGGAAGACGCCATGACCGGTCAGGCGCACACCGCGCACACCTGCGAACCGGTGCCTTTCGTCTATGTCGGCAAGCGCAAGCTGAGCATCCGCGAGGGCGGCGTACTGGCCGACGTGGCCCCGACCCTGCTGAACCTGATGGGTCTGGAGCAGCCAAAAGAGATGACCGGGAAATCGATCATCACCCTGCTTTAATGGGTATCGATTTGACGGGAACGTGAGCCGCCTCCCGTCGGTCAGAGCAAACGCCCCACGCCATGCGGCCTGGGGCGTTTTTTTTAATGCCCGCCACGGGCATACTAGGCCGTCCAGACTTCAGGTCCCCGCCGCCCAATGCCTCGCGCCCTCCTCCCGCTGCTGCTGATCTGCCTCCTGAGCCCGCTCCCGGCCGTTGCCGACGAACGCGCCGACGCCCAGCGTCAGCTGGAGCAGACGCAGAAAGACATCAACGAGCTGAAGAAGAATCTGCAGAACATCCAGGCCGAAAAGTCCGGCGTGCAGAAGCAGCTCAAATCCACCGAGACCCAGATGGGTGACCTGGAAAAGCAGATCAAGCAGATCCAGGACGAGATGAAGAAGAACGAGGAGGAGCTGCAGCGCCTCGATTCAGAGAAAAAAAAACTCCAGGGCGCGCGCCTTGAGCAGCAGCGCCTGATCGCCATCCAGGCCCGCGCCGCCTACCAGAGCGGCCGCCAGGAATACCTGAAGCTGCTGCTGAACCAGGAACACCCCGAGAAGTTCAGCCGCACCCTCACCTACTACGACTACATCAACAAGGCGCGCCTGGAGCAGCTCTCGGCCTTCAACGAGACCCTGCGTCAGCTGAGCAACGTCGAGCAGGAAATCACTTCGCAGAAGGACGAGCAGGTCGCCCAGCAAACCGCTCTGGAAGCTCGCCGCCAGGAACTCGCCGACGCCCGCAAGGCGCGCCAGGAGACCCTCGCCAAGCTCAACAGCGACCTCAAGGACGGCGGCAGCAAGCTCAAGGACCGCGAGCAGAGCCAGGAGGACCTCAACAAGGTCTTGAAGACCATCGAGGAAACCCTCGCCCGCCAGGCCCGCGAAGCCGAGGAAGCGCGCCAGCGCGCCCTGGCCGCCGAGCGTGAGCGGGTCAAGCGCGAGCAGGAACTGGCGGCGCGCGGCGAGAAGCCGGACATACCCTCCAAACGCCCCGACTACAGCGGCCCGCTGGTTTCCAGCGGCGCCGGCTTCGGCGGTGCCTTCGCCGCCACCAAGGGCAGGCTGCCCTGGCCGGTGGATGGCCGCGTGCTGGCGCGCTTCGGCAGCCCGCGTGGCGACGACCCCCGTGCCACCTGGGACGGCGTGCTGATCGGCGCCTCTGCCGGCAGTACCGTGCGTGCCGTGCATGGCGGTCGCGTGGTATTCGCCGACTGGCTCCGTGGCTCCGGCCTACTGGTGATTCTCGACCACGGTGGTGGCTACCTGAGCCTTTATGGGCATAATCAAAGTCTTCTGAAGGACGCCGGCGATACCGTCAAAGCAGGCGATCCCATTGCAACCGTGGGAGCCAGCGGGGGTCAGAGTACCCCGGCGGTGTATTTTGCCATTCGCCATCAGGGCCGCCCGGCGGACCCTTCGACCTGGTGTCGCACGCAAGGATAAGCGGCGATCACGCATTAGGAGCCAAACATGTCGCAAGCTTTCCGTCTTACTACCCTGGCCCTGGCCTTGCTGCTCGGCGTCGGTGCGGTCCAGGCCGCCGACGCGCCGGCCGCATCTCCTGCGGCCAACGGCAAGGAGGCTCCGCTGCCGCTCGATGAGCTGCGCACCTTTGCCGAGGTCCTGGACCGGGTGAAGGCGGCCTATGTGGAACCGGTGGACGACAAGACGCTGCTGGAGAATGCCATCAAGGGCATGCTCAGCAACCTCGACCCGCACTCGGCGTACCTCGGCCCGGAAGAGTTCGCCGAGCTGCAGGAAAGCACCAGCGGCGAATTCGGCGGCCTGGGCATCGAGGTCGGCAGCGAGGATGGCTTCGTCAAGGTGATCTCGCCGATCGACGACACCCCCGCCGCCAACGCCGGCATCCAGCCGGGCGACCTGATCGTCAAGATCGACGGCAAGCCGACCAAGGGCCAGTCGATGAACGAGGCGGTGGACAGCATGCGCGGCAAGGCCGGCTCGCCCATCACCCTGACCATCGTGCGTGGCGGCGGCAAGCCGTTCGACGTCACCCTCAAGCGCGCCATCATCAAGGTGAAGAGCGTGAAGAGCCAGATGCTCGAACCGGGCTATGGCTACCTGCGCATCACCCAGTTCCAAGTCAACACCGGCGAGGAGACCGTCAAGGCGCTGTCCAAGCTGCGCAATGACAACAAGGGCAAGCTCAAGGGCGTAATCCTCGACCTGCGCAACAACCCTGGCGGTGTACTGCAGTCGGCGGTGGAAGTGGCGGACGCCTTCCTCACCAAGGGGCTGATCGTCTACACCAAGGGCCGCATCCCCAACTCCGAGCTGCGCTTCTCCGCCGATCCGGCCGACCCGAGCGACGGCGTGCCGCTGGTAGTACTGATCAACGGCGGCAGCGCCTCGGCGGCAGAAATCGTCGCCGGCGCCCTGCAGGACCAGAAGCGCGGCATCCTCATGGGCACCGACAGCTTCGGCAAGGGCTCGGTGCAGACCGTGCTGCCGCTGAACAACGACCGCGCCCTGAAGCTCACCACCGCGCTGTACTACACCCCCAATGGCCGCTCCATCCAGGCCCAGGGCATCACCCCGGACATCGAGGTGGAACGCGCCAAGGTGACCCGCGAGAAGAGCGAGTTCGACGGATTCAAGGAAGCCGACCTGCAGGGTCACCTGGCCAACGGTAATGGCGGCCAGGATCGCCCGACCGCCTCCGGCAAGGCGCCGGAAGATCGCCCGCAGGATGGCGACTACCAGCTCAGCCAAGCCCTCAGCCTGCTGAAAGGACTCAGCGTCAGCCGCGGCAACAACTGACCGATGCGCCCGGCCCGGCTGCTGTTCGGCCTGTGCCTGGGTGCGCTGCTGTGCCTGCCGGTGGCCGCCGCGCCCCGGCCGGACGGCAGCAAGCCGCTGGTCAGCATCATCATCGACGACATCGGCCAGAACCTGGCGCGCGATCGCCAGGTAATCGACCTCTCCCCCGCCGTCGCTCTGGCAGTCATTCCCGACACGCCCCACGCCGCCGAGCTGGCCCGCGAAGCGCATCAGCGCGGGCGGACCGTGATGCTGCACATGCCGATGGACCCGGCCGGCGGTGACTATGCCTGGAGCCCGGAGCTGACGCAGGACGAGCGCGCCCGGCGCCTCGACTCGGCCCTGGCAAAAGTCCCCTATGCACAAGGCCTGAACAACCATGAAGGCAGCCGCATGACCGCCGACCGCCCGGCCATGGCCTGGCTTGCCGGGGAATTGCAGCGCCGGCACCTGTTCCTGCTGGACAGCCGCACCAGCGCCGCCACCGTGGCCGCCGCCGAGGCGCAGAAGATCGGCCTCGCCAGCCTCTCGCGGGACGTATTCCTCGATGACGACCCGAGCGAAGCCGCGGTGATGGAGCAGATGCAGCGCGGCCTGCAACTGGCGCGCAAGCAGGGCACGGTGGTGATGATCGGCCACCCGAAGCCGGCGACCCTGGCGGTGCTCAAGCGTGTTTTGCCGACGCTGAAGGCCCAGGGCTTCGAACTGGTGAAACCGCCGTTGATGATCGCCGAGCGCGGCAACCGCGCCATGGCGGGGCATGGGCGGAATGGGATTTACCGATAGAGGTAGCCAGGATCGGCTTTCTGTAGGAGCGAGCTTGCTCGCGAACAGCGCCCGGCACCGAAATCCGCGGAAGCTGGGTTCGCGAGCAAGCTCGCTCCTACAACGATAAGCCGACCTTACAGGTAGTTATTGGTCGCCTGCTCGATGAAGCCATCGGCGCGCATCTCGTCCAGCGCCTTCTGCAACTTGGTCACCACCTCGTCCGGCGTGTCCTTGTTGATCGCCAGGTACAACTGCGCCTCATTGAAACGCAGCACGGTCTGCAGGCCGGACACGCCCTCCTGCTTGGCCAGGTAACGGCCCACCGGATCGGTGGTGGCCCAGAGGTCGATTTCGCCGGTGGTCAGCTTCTTGACGTTTTCCTGGTCGCGCAGCGCGTTGAGCACCGGGATGCCCTGGCTCTCCAGGTTCTGGCTGACGGCGTCGTTCTTGTAGGCGCCCAGCTTGTACTTGGCGGCGTCCTTGAGGTCCTTCACCTTGATCGAACTGCCCGGCGGGGCGAGCAGCACCCAGTGGGTCTTGGCGATCGGCCCGACCCACTTGAACAGCGGCACGCGCTCGGGCGTGTAGGTGGTGGAGAACAGCCCATAGTCGGGCTTGTCGAGGGCCAGCTTGTACAGGCGATCCCAGGGGAAACGCAGGCTCAGGCTGTACTGGATGCCGGCGCGCTTGAACATCTCGCGGACGATGTCGGCGCTGATGCCGTCGATCCCGTCGTCACGGGCGAAGTTCTTGTCGTCCACCGCCATGTTGAACGGCGGGAAGTTCTCGGTGAGCAGCACCATCTTGTAATCGGCGGGCAACTCGGCGCGGGCCGTGGCGGCCCCCAGCAACAGACCCAGGGTCAGGGCCTTGATCAGGACTTTCAGCATGGTCATACCGCTCGCTTGGTTATCGTTATTGGGCTTGCGGCATCCCTGCAGAGGGGACGGAATACTTCGCTCGTCTGCCTTCCGTGGCAAAACCGGCGCCGAGGGATGTCGGCGCCAAACACGAAGGCCGGCGAGTAGCCGGCCTTCGAGTGTTACAGGTAACTGTTGAGTACGTCGTCGACGAAACCTTCGGCGCGCATCTTGTCCAGCGCCGCCTGCAGCTTCTGCACCACGGCATCCGGGGTCTCGCGGTTCAGCGCGAGGAACAGCTGGTCGCTGTTGAAGCGCAGTACGGTCTTCAGGCCGGTGACGCCCACCTGCTTGGCCAAGTAACGGCCCGCCGGGTCACCGCTGGCCCACAGGTCGATCTGGCCATCGCGCAGCTTGGCGGCGTTCTCCTGGTCACGCAGCGCCAGCACCGGCTCGAAACCGTGCTCGCCCAGGTATTGCGCCATGGCGTCACCCTTGTAGGCACCGACGCGGTATTTCTTCGCTTCGTCCAGATTGTTCAGGCTGATCGGGCTGTCGGCCTTGGCCAGCAGCACCCAGTCGTCCGGGCCGATCGGACCGACCCACTTGAACTGGCTTTCGCGCTCGGGCAGCCGCGCGGTGACGAACACGCCGTAGCCGGGCTTCTCCAGCGCCAGCTTGTAGATGCGGTCCCAGGGGAAGCGCAGGGTCAGGCTGTACTGCACGCCGGCGCGCTTGAACATCTCCTTGACGATATCCACGGCGATGCCGTCGATGCTGTCTTCCTGGGCGAAGTTCTTGCCGTTGATGGCCATGTTGTAAGGGGGGAAGTTCTCGGTGAGCAGCACCACGCTGTAATCCGAAGAATCCGTTTCGGCCCTTGCCGCGCCAGCCAGAAGCAGGCCGCAGCCTAGCCATGCGAGCAGAATGCGCTTCAGCATCGAGATATTTCCTGCGTATGACAATTCTGAGAAGGCGCAGAGCTTACTCGGAGAATTGACGTCAATAAACCCTATGAATATGGCAATGGGACATAGATACGCCATTACCTTGACTGAAGCCTTCGGCTAGCAAGCTTCGTGCGCAGGAAGGGGATGCGGCCACCGGACGCGGGAGAGAAAGGCTCGCGATAGAGCCATCGGGCCGGGAGAACCCCGGCCCGGAAGGGATCAGCGCACGACGATACCGCGGCTGGCCAGGTAGGCCTTGGCCTCCGGCACGCTGTACTCGCCGAAGTGGAAGATGCTCGCCGCGAGCACCGCGTCGGCCTTGCCTTCGATGATGCCGGCGGCCAGGTGCTCCAGGTTGCCGACGCCGCCGGAAGCGATCACCGGAACGCCCACAGCCTCACTGATGGCGCGGGTCACGCCCAGGTCGTAGCCGCTCTTCACGCCGTCCTGGTCCATGCTGGTCAGCAGGATTTCACCGGCGCCCAGGCCTTCCATCTTCTTCGCCCACTCCACTGCATCCAGCCCGGTGGGCTTGCGGCCGCCGTGGGTGAAGATTTCCCAGCGCGGGGTTTCGCCGGGGGCCGACACTTTCTTGGCGTCGATGGCAACCACGATGCACTGCGAGCCGAAGCGCGCGGCGGCTTCGCCGACGAACTCCGGAGTAAACACCGCGGCGGTGTTGATCGAGACCTTGTCCGCACCGGCATTGAGCAGGTTGCGGATGTCCTGCACTGTCCTGACGCCGCCGCCCACGGTCAGCGGGATGAACACCTGGCTGGCCATGCGCTCGACGGTATGCAAGGTAGTGTCGCGACCATCGACGCTGGCGGTGATGTCGAGGAAGGTGATCTCGTCCGCGCCCTGCTCGTCGTAGCGACGGGCGATTTCCACCGGGTCGCCGGCGTCGCGGATGTTCTCGAACTTGACGCCCTTCACCACGCGGCCGTTGTCCACGTCGAGGCAGGGAATGATGCGTTTAGCCAGTGCCATAGCAATGCTCTCGTAGGATGGGTGGAGCACAGCGATACCCATGCTGTCTCACCACCCGATGCCCTCATCGGTGGGTTACGCCGCTGCACGGCTAACCCACCCTACGTTCGAATCAGCCCTTGAAGGCGTCGCACAGTGCCTGGGCTTCGGCGACGTCCAGCGTGCCTTCATAGATCGCGCGGCCAGTGATGGCGCCGACGATGCCCGGCGTGCGGGCGTCCAGCAGTTTCTGGATGTCGCCCAGATTGTGGATGCCGCCCGAAGCGATCACCGGGATGCGCGTGGCGTTGGCCAGCGCGGCGGTGGCTTCGACGTTGCAGCCCTGCATCATGCCGTCCTTCGCGATGTCGGTGTAGACGATCGCCGAGACGCCATCGGCCTCGAAACGCTTGGCCAGGTCGATGACCTGTACCGAGCTCACTTCCGCCCAGCCATCGGTGGCGACGAAGCCGTCTTTCGCGTCCAGGCCGACGATGACCTTGCCCGGGAATGCCTTGCACGCTTCGGCAACGAACTCCGGCTGCTTGACTGCTTTGGTGCCGATGATCACGTAGCTGACGCCGGCACGGACGTAGTGCTCGATGGTTTCCAGCGAGCGGATGCCACCGCCGATCTGGATCGGCAGGTTCGGGTAGCGCTTGGCGATGGCGGTGACCACTTCACCGTTGACCGGCTTGCCTTCGAAGGCGCCGTTCAGGTCCACCAGGTGCAGACGGCGGCAACCGCCCTCCACCCACTTGGCGGCCATGGATACCGGGTCGTCGGAGAAGACCGTGGCGTCTTCCATCAGGCCCTGGCGCAGGCGCACGCAGGCGCCGTCTTTCAGATCGATTGCGGGGATGATCAGCATGGGTTGAACCTGCTCGAATCCAAAGATGAATGGGGTCGGGTCAGCTCTTCTCGAGCGCCCACAAGTCGCTTTCGATGCTCTCGAACCGGTCTTTCAGGTGAGATTGCACGTCGAAGACCGCCTTGTTGTAGAACAGCGGGCCGAACTCGCGCATGAAGAAATCCAGCGCCTCCTCGGCCTCGAAGGAACCGACGTCCAGCTCGAAGCGTTCTTCGAGAAAACGCTGGATGGCCCGCGCCGCACTCTGGCGCTGGGCGCCATCGAGCTCGAGGATCGCGGGCTTGTCCTTCTGGCGTGCCATGGCTTACCAGCGGCCATCCCAGGCGGCGAAGTTCTGCAGCAACTGCAGGCCGTGGGTATGGCTCTTCTCCGGGTGGAACTGCACGGCGAAGCGCGAGCCATCGGCCAACGCAGCGGCAAAGTCGACACCGTAATGGCCGCGGCCGACCACCTGGCGCGGATTGCCTGGCTGGATGTAGTAGCTGTGTACGAAGTAGAAGCGTGCGCGGTCCGGGATGTCGTGCCACAGCGGGTGATCCACGCCCTGCGCCACTTCATTCCAGCCCATGTGCGGCACCTTCAGGTGCTCGCCGTCCTCGTGCAGGTCCTTGCCGAAGAAGCGTACCTGGCCGGGGAACAGGCCGATGCAGTCGACGCCGTCGTTCTCTTCACTACGCTCCATCAGCGCCTGCATGCCGACGCAGATGCCGAGGAACGGGCGGTCCTGGCTGACTTCACGCACCAGGCTGTCGAAGCCCAGGCGCTTGATTTCGGCCATGCAGTCACGGATCGCGCCGACGCCGGGGAACACCACGCGGTCCGCCTCGCGGATCACATTGGCATCGCTGGTCACCAGTACGCGCCCGGCGCCCACGCGCTCCAGCGCCTTGGACACTGAGTGCAGGTTGCCCATGCCGTAGTCGATGACGGCGACGGTCTGCATTACAGGCACCCTTTGGTGGACGGCATCTGGCCGGCCATGCGCTCGTCCAGCTCGATGGCCATGCGCAGCGCGCGGCCGAAAGCCTTGAACACGGTTTCGATCTGGTGGTGGGTGTTGTGCCCGCGCAGGTTGTCGATGTGCAGGGTGACGTTGGCGTGGTTGACGAAGCCCTGGAAGAACTCCATGAACAGGTCCACGTCGAAGCCACCGACGCTGGCACGGGTGAACGGCACGTGCATCTGCAGGCCGGGGCGGCCGGAGAAGTCGATGACCACGCGCGACAGCGCCTCGTCCAGCGGCACGTAGGCATGGCCGTAGCGGCGGATGCCTTTCTTGTCGCCGATGGCTTTGGCGAAGGCCTGGCCGAGGGTGATGCCGATGTCTTCGACGGTATGGTGGTCGTCGATATGCAGGTCGCCCTTGCACTCGATGTCCAGGTCGATCAGGCCGTGGCGGGCGATCTGGTCCATCATGTGCTCGAGGAAGGGAACCCCGGTATCGAAGCGGGCCTTGCCCGTTCCATCCAGGTCGATGGAAACCTTGATCTGGGTTTCCAGGGTGTCGCGCGCGACGGATGCCTTGCGTTCGGCCATCACCAGCTCCACAGCTAACACTGCACGTAATTATAAGAAGGGCCGGCATTATAGGCGCGCCGGGCGCTGCGCGGCTACGGGCGGTGGTCGGCGCTGGCCGATGGTCCTACACTGCGCGGCCCGAATACGAGGATCGAGCATGCCCGTCGTCGTCCAGCACCTGACCCAGCCCAGCGACCAGGACCGCCAGGACCTGCTGAAGATCTACGCCGACGCGCCCGACTGGCTGCTGGCGCCCTTCGCCGAGGCCGGTGAACTGATCGAGCGCGGACTTGCCGAGGGCCGGCTGTTCACCGGGCGCTTCAATGATCGCCTGCTGGGCGCCGCCTGGATCGAGCGTGATGGAGATGCCTGGCGGCTTTCCCGCCTGTGCGTGCGCCAGGTCACCCGCGGACGCGGCGTGGCCCGCCGCCTGCTCGAAGAGGCCCAGCGCCTGGCTGTGCTGCAAGGGGCCGCGCTGCGGCTGACAGCACCTGACGGCAAACACGAAGCGGCTGTTTTCGCCGAGCATCTTGGCCTGACACTGGAAACGACCTGATCGCGTTCATGACGGGAACCGAGCGCCGCGTCCCCGTTCCAACTCCGCATTAACGGCGCCCTGCCCTGCGGGCTGGGGTGCCGGCGCGTCATTGGTATACTTCCTCGCCATCCCATTCGCCGCCTGAACAAGGACCCGTCCATGAAAGCGTTCGGCAAAATCATCGGCATCATTGCCCTGGTCCTGCTGCTGCTCATCGTCGCCGCCGGCTTCGTGCTGACCCACTTCTTCGACCCGAACGACTACAAGGACGAGATCCGCCAGCTCGCCCGGGACAAGGCCAACCTGGAGCTGAACCTCAAGGGCGACATTGGCTGGAGCCTGTTCCCCTGGCTGGGCCTGGAGCTGCATGACACCAGCGTGGCGAGCCTGCAGACCCCGGACAAGCCGTTCGCCGACGCCCAGTTGCTGGCCATGTCCGTGCGCGTGCTGCCGCTGCTGCGCAAGGAAGTGCAGATGAGCGATATCCGCGTCGAGGGCCTGACCCTTTCCCTGAACAGGGACAAGGCCGGCGTCGGCAATTGGGAAAGCATCGGCAAGCCCGCCCAGCCCGCTGCCGGCACGCCGCCTGCCGCACAACCGGCGCCCGCGCCAACCGAGCAGGCCAAGGCTGACGCCCAGCAATCCCACCAGGCGATGAAGCTGGACATCGACAGCCTGAACGTGAAGAACGCCCGTATCGACTACGCCGACGCCCAGAGCGGCAAGACCTACAGCGTCGAGGGTATCGAGCTGACCACCGGCGCCATCCGCGAAGGCAGCAACATCCCGCTCAAGCTCAGCGCCTACCTGGGCACCAACCAGCCGGTGATCCGCGCCCGCACCGAACTGACCGGCAACCTGCGCTTCGACCGCGCCCTCAAGCGCTACCAGCTCGAAGACGCCAAGCTCTCCGGCGAAGTTTCCGGCGACCAGTTCCAGGGCAAGACCGCCAACTACAGTGCCCAGGGCCAACTGGTACTCGACCAGGCAGCCCAGGTTGCCGAGTGGAATGGCCTGAAGGTCACCGTCAACCAGCTGCGCGCCCTCGGTGAGCTCAAGGCCCGCGAGCTGGACAAGGAGCCCAAGTTCGATGGCGGCCTGTCGCTGGCGCCGTTCAATCTGCGCGAGTTCCTCGAAAGCATCGGCCAGACCCTGCCGGAAATGGCCGATACCACCACCCTCACCAAGCTCGAACTGGCCACCCGCGTCAGCGGCACCCGCAACAGCCTGACCTTGAACGACCTCAAGCTGAAGCTGGACGACAGCAGCTTCAGCGGCAACCTCGGCATCGCCGACTTCGGCAAGCAGGCCATCCGTGCCCAGTTGTCCGGCGACATGCTGAACCTCGACCGCTACCTGCCGGCCAAGGTCAAGAAGGCCCAGGAAGCCACCAACAGCGCACGCAAGGCCGAAGTTGCCAGCACCGAGCAGAGCGCTATCAAAGGCGACACCCCGCTGCCCAACCAGCCGACCCAGCAAGCCTGGAGCGACGCGCCGCTGCTGCCTATCGCCCGCCTGCGTGCACTGGACCTGGACGCCAGCCTGACCCTCGGCCAGCTGACCCTGGACAAGCTGCCCATCGACAACGCCGTGCTCAAGCTGCGCGGCCAGGGCGGCCTGCTCAACCTCGACGACATGCGCGGTGAGCTCT
The DNA here is from genome assembly GCF_012971725.1 of Pseudomonas multiresinivorans. NCBI lineage: Bacteria > Pseudomonadati > Pseudomonadota > Gammaproteobacteria > Pseudomonadales > Pseudomonadaceae > Pseudomonas > Pseudomonas multiresinivorans. The sequence goes on along the minus strand of NZ_CP048833.1, from coordinate 1,091,365 downwards.
ACGACGGCAAGTTCAACGCCACCGCCAGCCTCGACGTACGCCAGGACGTACCGACCCTGAAGGCCAAGAAGCACATCGCCGACATACCGGTGGAGCGCCTGCTCGAATCCCAGGGCCAGAAGCCGCCGGTGAAGGGCCTGCTCGACCTGGATGCCGACATCACCACCCAGGGCAACAGTCAAAAGGCCTGGATCGACAACCTCAACGGCACCGCGCGCTTCGTCATGACCCAGGGCGTGCTGCTCAACGCCAACCTGGAACAACAACTGTGCCAGGGCATCGCCACGCTCAACCGCAAGTCGCTGACCGCTGAGCACGGCGGCAAGGACACGCCGTTCCGCGAACTGCAGGGCAACCTCACCTTCCGCAACGGCGTGGCCAGCAACCCGGACCTCAAGGCCAGCATTCCCGGCCTGACCGTCAAGGCTGACGGCGACCTCGACCTGCGAGTACTGGGCATGGACTACCGCGTCGGCGTGACCATCGAAGGCGACAAGAGCGACATGCCCGATCCGGCCTGCGAGGTGAACAAGCGCTATGTCGGCATCGAATGGCCGCTGCGCTGCCGCGGCCCGCTGGAGCTGGGCGCCAAGGCCTGCCGCCTGGACAAGGACGGCATCGGCAGGATCGCCGCACGTTTGGCCGGGGACCGGCTGAACCAGAAACTCGAAGAGAAGCTCGGCGACAAGGTCAGTCCCGAACTCAAAGACGCACTCAAAGGGCTGTTCAAGAAGTGACCCCGCAAAGCTTCCATTCGGCCGTGCTCGACTGGTTCGACACGCACGGCCGCCACGACCTGCCCTGGCAGCAGAACATCACGCCCTACCGGGTGTGGGTCTCGGAAATCATGCTGCAGCAGACCCAGGTCAGCACCGTGATGGGCTACTACGACCGCTTCATGACGGCACTGCCCACCGTGGCCGACCTCGCGAACGCGCCGGAAGACGAAGTGCTGCACCTGTGGACAGGCCTGGGCTACTACACCCGCGCCCGAAACCTGCACAAGACTGCGAAGACCGTGATGGAGCAGCACGGTGGCGAATTCCCCCGTGACGTCGAGCAACTCGCCGAGCTGCCCGGCATCGGCCGCTCCACTGCCGGCGCCATCGCCAGCATCTCCATGGGCCTGAGGGCGCCGATCCTCGATGGCAACGTCAAGCGCGTGCTGGCGCGCTACCTCGCCTGCGACGGCTATCCGGGCGAGCCCAAGGTGGCCAAGCAGCTGTGGGAGGCCGCCGAGCGCTTCACACCGCACGAGCGGGCCAACCACTACACCCAGGCGATGATGGACCTGGGCGCCACGCTCTGCACCCGCAGCAAGCCGAGCTGCCTGCTCTGCCCGCTGCGCGAAGGCTGCCGCGCGCACTTCCTCGGCCGCGAGACCGATTTCCCGGTGTCCAAGCCGCGCAAGGCGCTGCCGCAGAAGCGCACGCTGATGCCGATCCTGGCCAACCGCGAAGGCGACATCCTGCTTTATCGCCGTCCGTCGACCGGCCTCTGGGGCGGGCTGTGGAGCTTCCCTGAACTGGAAGACCTGGCCGCCCTCGACCCACTGGCCCAGCGCCATGCCCTGCGCCTGGGCGAGCGCCGCGAACTGCCCGGCGTGACCCACACCTTCAGCCACTTCCAGCTGGCTATCGAGCCCTGGCTGGTGCGCGTCGAGGACGCAGCCCCCGCCGTGGCCGAGGCCGACTGGCTCTGGTATAACCTCGCCACCCCGCCGCGGCTCGGCCTTGCCGCCCCGGTGAAGAAGCTGCTCAAACGAGCCGCCGACGTGTTGAACGCAGGAGAAATGTCATGACCCGACTGGTGATGTGCCGCAAATACAAAGAAGAGCTGCCCGGCCTCGATCGCGCACCCTATCCCGGCGCCAAGGGCCAGGACATCTACGAGCACGTTTCGAAGAAAGCCTGGGAAGAATGGCAGAAGCACCAGACCATGCTGATCAACGAGCGTCGCCTGAACATGATGAACGCCGAAGATCGCAAGTTCCTCAGCACCGAGATGGACAAGTTCCTTTCCGGCGAGGAATACGCGCAGGCCGAGGGTTACGTCCCGCCCAGCGCGTAAGCTCCGGTATTATTTGAAAAATTTTTCGCGGCACGCTTGACACCCTTTCCGAAAACCCTTTTAATGCGCGCCACGTTGCCCAGGTAGCTCAGTTGGTAGAGCAGGGGATTGAAAATCCCCGTGTCGGCGGTTCGATTCCGTCCCTGGGCACCAAGCCTTCCGAAAAGCCCCTGAAATCGCGAGATTTCAGGGGCTTTTTCATTCCTGTCCGAACAAGTCACTCCCCCGCCCCGGCACGCCCCCGCGATTCGTATCGAATGTTTGCCTAAGTACAGTGTCTACTGGCACATAGCACACCGATCTTTCAGAATCATGACCATCCGGACGATTTCCACACTTTGAGTGGGATACCCTCCGGGATTCGATGTTTGGTAGCGGAGTCACTGTGCGCAAACTCATTAGCTGGTGGAATTCCCGGGGCAACCTGGTTTCTCTGTCTGCCCTTTTCCTGCTGGTCCCGCTGATCGGCCGCTACAGCCTTGGCTGGGGCTCCCCGCTGGGCTACCTGTCGGACCTGGCGCTCGGCACACTGCTGGTCGTCGCGCTGCACAATCGACGACTGTTCATCGCTATTCCGGTGATGCTGGTCTGGGCGCTGTCGGTGATCGGCACCGCCGAACTGGTCAGCGCCGTGGGCCGCATGCCCGCACCGGAAGACCTGCACTTCCTCGCCGACCCGACCTTCGTCGCCAACTCCACCGAGGGCGGCGGCCTCAACCACCTGCACCTGGCGATCCTGATCGGCGCCGGCATCCTGCTCAGCGCCTTGCTCTGGCGCCGTCGCGAGAAGCCGCTGCCGCGCTACGCCTATGCCGTGCCGGCGGTTCTGCTGGCCAGCCACGCCGCCGTGCAGTACTTCCAGCCCAGCGATGGGGAAATGTGGAAGCAGTTCAACCTGCCGCACCAGCTTGTCTCCCGCGCTGTCACCAGCGGCGAGATGGCCTATCAGGACTGGCGCGACCGCGACCTCCCGGAAGTCCGCCCGGATGTCACCGGCCTGACCCAGCACGACCTCAACGGCACGCCGCTGCTGGCCGGCCGCGGCCAGGCGAAGAACGTGCTGATCATCGCCATGGAAGGTATTCCTGGCGCCTACGTGGCCACCAACCGTGCCGCATTGAGCAGCAGCTATGAAGAATCGATGATGCCGCGCCTGAGCACCTGGGCCGAGCGCGCCATGACCACCCCGGACTACGTGGTGCACAGCCACCAGACCATCCGCGGTCTCTATGCCATGCTCTGCGGCGATTACAGCAAGCTGGACAACGGCACGCCCAAGGGCGTCGAGCTGCTGGGCAATCCGACCCGCGCCGCCGAATGCCTGCCGGCGCAGATGCACCAGGCCGGTTTCAGCACCCACTTCCTGCAGGGCGCCGGGCTGCGCTTCATGGCCAAGGACAAGGTCATGCCGGCCATGGGCTTCGACAAGACCCTGGGCCGCGACTGGTTCAAGAAGAAGCCCTACCTGGAGTTCGCCTGGGGCATGGATGACAAGGCCTTCTTCGAAGGTGCGCTGGACTATGTCGGCCAGCTGCGCCAGAAGAAACAGCCATGGATGCTCACTCTGCTCACCGTCGGCACCCACCAGCCGTATTCGGCCACGCCGGAATACCTGGCCAAGTACCCGACGCCGCGCCAGGCGGCCGTCGCCTACCTGGACGATGCCGTCGACGCCTTCCTCAAGGGCCTGGAAGAAAAAGGCGTGCTGAAGGACACCCTGGTCATCGTCACCTCCGACGAATCCCACGGCATCGACAACGTGCGCCTTGCCTCGGCCTGGGGCCTGAACCTGATTCTTGCACCGGAACAGGCCGCGCTGCCGCCGGTGAAAGCCGGCGTCTACGGTCACGTCGACATGGAATCCTCGGTGCTCGACTACTTCGCCATCAAGGCGCCGCAGGATATCGCCGGCCGCTCGCTGTTCCGCGAATATTCCAATGGACGGGAGATGGTCTCCTTCACCAACGGCATGCAGCGTTACCACGACGGCAAGGGCAACTTCACCGAGTGCGACTTCCAGCAGGTCTGCCGGCGCTACCAGAGTGACGGCTTCATCGCCGACAGCGCCAAGTTCGTTGGCCGCTTCAGTGGCCGCGATGCCCGCCTGATGACCGCCCGCGCCGATATCCTCGACCAGTCGGTGACCAAGGCGCAGTCGGCCCGCGAGTACCAGTTCGCGACCAAGGAACGCATCCGCCTGAAGCCGCAGATCGACAACGAGTACACCGACAACCTGATCGGCGCGCAGTATCTGGAACTGCCAGCCAACTCTCACACCACGGTGAGCCTGAAGATGCGAGCCATTCAGATGGATGAAAAGGGTGCACGCGTCCAGTTGAAAACTCGCTCGTTTGAGCAACTGCTGCCCACCCCGATCCCCGAGTTCCCACTGCTCAAGCGCAATCAACCACTGGACGTTACCTTCTCCTTCGATAATGAAAAGGTGCTGAAGGCCTTCTCCTTCCACCTGCTGGCCGAAGGCAAGGGCATTATCGAGATCACCGATTTCCACGTGCTGACGCAACCGCGCAAATCCTCGATCAATGCGACCGAAGCCGGCGGCACTGGCCTGGCAGACGCCAAGCCGCTGCCGATCCCGCGCCTGTCCGGGCATCCGAACCTGATGGCCAGCCAGCCACCGGAATCCCAGGACGACATCACGCCCGCCGAGGCGGTCGAAGATCCGAGCCCGCAACTGCGGCAGATGATGCAATGACCCGAACCGGCGGCCCAAAGGCCGCCGGACTTTTACTGGCTGGTACAAACTGGCACTATCCCGCCCCCGCACCACCATCGGACGCCCTCATCCGGCGCGGCTAGTTCAGCCCAGGCGACAACGCCGAGCGGCAATGCGACAACTTGCCACTACAGCCGACGACCGCGGCAGATGGGCGCTTGGCGCACTCCGGAGTGCATGTTAGGTTGCCCCTCGCCAGGATGGCCCCGATTCTGCAGTGACCTGCTGCGAAAGCGTCCGAATAACAATAGAGGAGCCCCCAATGGCCACGGCCATACCCGCACTGGAAATCCGTAACCTGCACAAGCGTTACGGTGACCTGGAAGTGCTCAAAGGCATTTCCCTGACCGCCCGCGACGGCGATGTGATTTCCATTCTCGGCTCCTCCGGTTCCGGTAAATCCACGTTCCTGCGCTGCATCAACCTGCTGGAGAACCCCCACCAGGGCCAGATCCTGGTCGCCGGTGAAGAACTCAAGCTGAAGAAATCCAAGGACGGCTCGCTGGTCGCCTCGGACGGCAAGCAGATCAATCGCCTGCGCAGCGAACTGGGCTTCGTCTTCCAGAACTTCAACCTCTGGCCGCACATGAGCATCCTCGACAACATCATCGAGGCGCCACGCCGTGTGCTGGGCAAGACCAAGGCCGAGGCCACCGAGATCGCCGAGGCCCTGCTGGCCAAGGTCGGCATCTCCGACAAGCGCCACAGCTTCCCCGCACAGCTTTCCGGCGGCCAGCAGCAGCGCGCCGCCATCGCCCGTACGCTGGCGATGCAACCCAAGGTCATCCTCTTCGACGAGCCGACTTCGGCACTGGACCCGGAAATGGTCCAGGAAGTGCTTAGCGTAATCCGCGCGCTTGCCGAGGAGGGTCGCACCATGCTGCTGGTGACCCACGAAATGAACTTTGCCCGCCAGGTTTCCAGCGAGGTGGTGTTCCTCCACCAGGGCCTGGTAGAAGAGCAGGGACCGCCGCAGCAGGTATTTGACAACCCGCAATCGGCACGCTGTAAACAATTCATGTCCAGCCACCGCTAACGGAGCATCACTGCATGAACAACTATAAGAAGATCGTTCTGGCTATCGCGGCCACCTTTGCACTGGGGAGCCAGGCCATCGCCGCAGACAAACTGCGCATCGGTACCGAAGGCGCCTACCCGCCCTTCAACGGTATCGACGCCAGCGGCCAGGTCGTCGGCTTCGACCTCGACATCGGCAAGGCGCTGTGCGCCAAGATGAAGACCGAATGCGAAGTCGTCACCTCCGATTGGGACGGCATCATTCCCGCCCTGAACGCCAAGAAGTTCGACTTCATCGTCGCCTCCATGTCGATCACCGACGAGCGCAAGCAAGCGGTGGACTTCACCAACGCTTACTACACCAACAAGCTGCAGTTCGTGGCGCCCAAGTCGACCGACTTCAAGACCGACAAGGGCTACCTGAAAGGCAAGGTGATCGGCGCGCAGCGCGCGACCATCGCCGGCACCTGGCTCGAGGACAACATGTCCGACGTCGTCACCATCAAGCTGTACGACACCCAGGAAAACGCCTACCTCGACCTGTCCTCGGGCCGTCTCGACGGCGTGCTGGCCGACAAGTTCGTGCAGTACGACTGGCTGAAGAGCGACGCCGGCAAGGACTTCGAGTTCAAGGGCGAGCCGGTGTTCGACAACGACAAGATCGGCATCGCCGTGCGCAAGGGCGACCCGCTGCGTGAGAAGCTGAACGCCGCTCTCAAGGAAATCGTCGACGACGGTACCTACAAGAAGATCAACGACAAGTACTTCCCCTTCAGCATCTACTGATGCACGTGCCGCGCCGCCCTTGCCGGGCGGCGCGCGCCTTCAGGCGTGACTCCCCATGATTTTCGACCTGCACGGCTTTGGCGATCAGTTGATCGCCGGCACCTGGATGACGCTCAAGCTCTCGCTCGCCGCAGTCTGCGTGGGACTGATCCTCGGCCTGCTCGGCGCCGTCGCCAAGACCTCGAACAACAGCTTCCTGCGCATGCTCGGCGGCTTCTACACCACCGTGGTGCGCGGCGTACCCGAGACGCTCTGGGTACTGATGATCTATTTCGGCACCGTGGCCGGCCTGAACGCCATCGGTGACCTGTTCGGCTACCCCGAATTCGCCCTGTCGCCCTTCGCCGCCGGCACCTGCGCCCTGGGCCTGTGCTTCGGCGCCTACGCCACCGAGGTGTTCCGTGGCGCGCTGCTGGCGATTCCCAAGGGCCACCGCGAAGCCGGCCAGGCGCTGGGCCTCTCGGCCCCGCGCATCTTCTGGCGCATCGTCCTGCCGCAAGTGTGGCGCGTGGCGCTGCCGGGCCTGGGCAACCTCTACCTGATTCTGCTGAAGGACACCGCGCTGGTCTCGCTGATCACCCTCGACGAAATCATGCGAAAGGCCCAGGTCGCTTCCAACGCGACCAAGGAACCCTTCACCTTCTACATGACTGCGGCCTTCATCTACTTGGGCCTGACCGTCTTCATCATGGCCGCCCTACACTTCCTTGAGCGTCGCGCCGGCCGCGGCTTCGTGAGGAACGAGCTATGACCGATCTCGAGCTGATCCTCAAATGGCTGCCGAAGATGCTCCAGGGCGCCACCCTGACCCTGGAGCTGCTGGCCATCGCCGTGGTCGCCGGCCTGTGCCTCGCCGTACCGCTGGGCATCGCCCGCGCCTCGCGGCACTGGTACGTGCGCGCGGTGCCCTACGCCTATATCTTCTTCTTCCGTGGCACGCCGCTGCTGCTGCAACTGTTCATCGTCTACTACGGCTTCGCCCAGTTCGAAAGCGTGCGCAAGGGGCCGCTCTGGCCGTATCTGCGCGACCCGTACTGGTGCGCCCTGCTGACCATGACCCTGCACACGGCCGCCTACATTGCGGAGATCCTGCGCGGCGCCATCCACGCCATCCCGGTCGGTGAAGTGGAAGCCGCCCGCGCCCTGGGCATGTCTCGCCGCCAGGCGCTGTTCCACATCATCCTGCCGCGCGCCGCGCGTATCGCCATGCCGGCCTACAGCAACGAGGTGATCCTCATGCTCAAGGCCAGCGCCGTGGTCTACACCGTGACCCTGTTCGACATCATGGGCATGACCCGCACCATCATCGCGCGTACCTACGAGGCCATGCTGTTCTTCTGCCTCGCCGGCCTGTTCTATCTGGTCATCACCCTGCTGCTCACGCGCATCTTCCGCCTGCTGGAACGCTGGCTGAAAGTCGACTCCATGCAAGGCCGCTGACCGGCGCGCCGCTCGCCCACGGGGGTCGCTATAATGCGCGCCCCGTGGCTTTCTCCCGCTTCGCACCGTGCTCCCGAACGACACTCCCCTGACCGGCCCCGACCTGCTCCAGCGCTTCCTGGCTCTGGACGCCTTCCTGCTGGAACACCAGGCGCTCTGGCGGCCCAAACCCTTCACGGTGCTGGAGTTGCCCTGGGAGCATAGCCACCCCGAACTGGCCACCTGGCTGCGCAGCCGCAGCCTCGAAGACGCCGATGCGGTGCACAACGCTCCGGAGCAACTCGACGCCCCCGCGCCCTTCCCCACGTTGGCTGCCATCGCCGCCGAACTGTCCGTCGTCGGCGAGCTCCCGGCAACGCCTGTGGGAAAGCTGCCGAACCTGCTGACGGTTGACGTACCCGGGCGCAAGTGGCAGCAGATCGAAGCTTTCGCCAGTTGCCTGGACTTCGCCGAGGCACCGCAGCAATGGCTTGACTGGTGCGCCGGCAAAGGCCATCTGGGCCGCCTGCTGGCCCGTGACGGCAAGCCATTGTTGAGTCTGGAATTCGACAGTGCACTGGTTGAAGACGGCCAGCGCCTGAGCGACCGGCTTCAGTTGCAGGCCCGACATCGCCAGCAGGACGTGCTCGCCCCGAACGCTCACGAGCACCTCCAAGCCGGGCACACCGCCGTCGCCCTGCACGCCTGCGGCGACCTGCACGTGCGCCTTCTGCAGCTCGCCAGCAGTCACGGCTGCCGCCAGCTTGCGGTTGCCCCCTGCTGCTACAACCGCATCGATAGCGAGCACTACCAGCCGCTCTCAAACGCCGCGCAAAGCTCCCCACTCCGGCTCTCGCGCGAGGACCTGCGCCTGCCGCAGGCAGAAACCGTGACCGCCGGTGCCCGTGTGCGCCGCCAGCGCGACGCTTCGATGGCACGTCGACTGGCATTCGACCTGCTGCAGCGGGAAGTCCGGGGCAGCGACGGCTACCTGCCCATCCCGCCCGTATCACCAACCTGGCTGGCCAAATCCTTCGCCGATTACTGTCGTGATCTCGCCGCGCTCAGGGGCCTCGACCTGCCCACAGTGGTCGACTGGCTCCCATTGGAAGCCCGAGGCTGGCAGCGACTGGCCCAGGTCCGCAACCTCGAACTGGTTCGCGGACTATTCCGCCGGCCCATGGAGCTCTGGCTAGTGCTCGACCGCGCGTTATTCCTCGAAGACCAGGGCTATCGCGCCACCCTGGGCGCCTTCTGCGCCACGCGAATGACCCCGCGCAACCTGCTGTTGCTGGCCGAACGCATCTGAGACGGGCGTTCCAGGGCTTCACCCACAGACCCTGTGGATAACTCTGTTCGTAACCCAGGAAAAAAGTCACCTTCCTTACCGGCCAGACCGTCTCGCTGCGACCTGATCATTTTTTGCACACACGAACTAAATCTTTCAAAAACAGCCACTTACGATATTTCGTGATTGGCATCACAGGGCATATGCGATTTGTGCCCTAAAGCTTTCCCGGTTGTGCATAAAGAGCCGCCAAGGTCGTAGGAAATCAGCCATACCTGTTGCCAATCACGCTCCAATTGCGCTTCGTCGAACGGATTGTTGCGCAATCGCGACAATCGCACCTTGTCAATCGCTGCCTAGGCAGTATCATTTCGAAACATTTCACTGCCTAAGCAGCTATCTGTTTTGACATGAATCACTACGACGTCGCGGACTTTCCGTTCAAAGGCTCAATCGGCCAATTGCTGGGCGCCACCGCCATCCTCAAGGATCGCCTGCTGGACAAGCACTTGGCGCACCTGGACATCACCGCCGCACAGTTCAAGGTGCTGTTCTTCATCGGCAACGACCGCGCCAACACCCCGGCCGAGCTGTGCCGCGAACTGTCCATCGACAGCGGCTCCATGACCCGCATGCTAGAGCGCCTGTCGCGCAAGGACCTGCTGCTGCGCCAGCCCTGTCCCAATGATCGCCGCAGCGTGCGCCTGAGCCTCAGCGCTGCGGGCCAGGCGGTGAACGACGAGGCGCCGCGCATCGCCGCCGCCGCCATGAACGAACTGGTCGGCGGCCTTTCCAGCGACGAACTGCAGACCCTCACCGGCCTGCTCGACAAGATCCTGCGCGCCCACGGCGTCGCGGCCAGCTGCCCGGCGCAGGAGAAGTGAAGATGAAACGTCCTCGTATTGCCCTGCTGCCGGCGGCCGTGTTCGCCGCCGTGCTCGGCCTTACAGGCTGCGCCAACTATTCGGGCCTGAGCGCCAGTGGCAAGGCCGTTGATCCCGCCAGCCTGAAGGCCGGCGTCAGCCTCGACGGTGCTCCGCTGTCGCCCGCCGCCTGGCCCAGCGAGCGCTGGTGGACCAGCCTGGGCGACGCTCAACTGGACAGCCTGATCGATGAAGCCCTGCGTGGCACCCCGGACCTGCAAATCGCCGATGCCCGAGCCCGCCAGGCCACAGCGGCCGCCCAGGCGCAGGACGCCGAGCGCATGCCGAGCGTGAAGGGCACTGCCAGTTATGCCGGCATCCGCGCGCCGGAAAGCGTCCTGCCGGCGCCGACCGGCGGCCGCTACTCAGCGGTGAAATACCTGTCGGCGAGCTTCAGTTACGACCTCGACCTCTGGGGCGGTCAGCGCGACGCCTGGGAGGCCGCGCTCGGCCAGGCCAACGCCGCCGAAGTCGACCGCCAGGCCGCATCGATCACCCTTTCCACCAACGTCGCCCGTGCCTACAGCGAACTGGCCCACGCCTTCGTTGCGCGCGACCTCGCCCGCGATGAGTTGGACCGCTCCCAGCATCTCTTCCAGCTCAGCCAGAAGCGCATGGACGCGGGCCTCGACAGCAAGGTTCAACTGCAACAGACGCAAACCCAGGTGGCCAGCGCCAAGCAGCAATTGGCGGCGGCGGAACAGGACATTGCCAGCGATCGCATCGCCCTGGCCGTCCTGCTCGGCCAAGGCCCGGACCGCGGCCAGGAACTGCAGCGCCCGCAGGAGCTCAAGCCTGGCGCGCTGACCCTGCCGTCGAACCTGCCGGCCGAACTGCTGGGCCGGCGCCCGGACATCGTCGCCGCACGCTGGCGCGTTGAAGCCGCGTCGAAAAGCATCGATTCGGCGAAGACCGAGTTCTATCCCAACCTGAACCTGGGCGCGATGGTCGGCCTGGCTGCCTTGCACACCAGCGACGTATTGAAGGCGCCGAGCCGCTTCTTCCAGATCGCCCCGGCGATCTCCCTGCCGATATTCGACGGCGGCCGCCTGCGCGCCAACCTCGCCGGAAAGGACGCCGACTACGACCTGGCTGTCGCCCAGTACAACAAGACCCTGGTCAACGCCCTCGGCGAAGTCACCGACGACCTCGGCAAGCTGCGCTCACTGGAACAGCAGATCGACGACCAGCGCGATGCCCGCGACATCGCCAAATCCAACTTCGACCTGGCCATGCGCCGTTACGGCGAGGGTGTCGGTAACTACCTCGACGCCCTCAGCGTGCAACAGCAGTTGCTCCTCGCCGAACGCCAACTGGCCAGCCTGGACGCCCAGCGGATCGATCTCTCGGTGCAGCTGATCCAGGCCCTGGGCGGTGGCTACCAGCCCGACACCACTTCCACCCCCGCCCCGCTCGCCCAGGCGAACGCGGCCGCCGCGCACTGAACGAGGCACCCGACATGAGCACCGCAACGCAAGAAACCCCGAGCAGCAATCCCAAGCGCAAGCGCTGGCTGCTGATCCTGCTCGCCGTCGTCGTCCTCGCCGGCCTCGCCAGCGTCGCCTGGGAAATCCTCTACGGCCGCTGGCACGAAGACACCGACGATGCGTACGTGAACGGCAACATCGTGCAGATCACCCCGCAGATCACCGGCACCGTGGTCAGCATCGGCGCCGATGATGGCGACCTGGTGCACAAGGGCCAGGTCCTGGTGAAGTTCGACCCCAGCGATGCCGACATCGCCCTGCAACAGGCTGAAGCCAACCTCGCGCGCACCGTTCGCCAGGTGCGCGGGCTGTTCAGCAACGTCGACGGCTACAAGGCCGATGTGGCCGCGAAGAAAGTCGCGCTGACCAAGGCCGAAGCGGACTTCAAGCGCCGCCAGCACCTGGCCAGCGACGGCGCCATCTCCCAGGAAGAACTGGCCCACGCCCGCGACGCTCTGGATACGGCGCGCAGCTCGCTGACCACCTCCGAACAGCAACTGGACACCAATCGCGCGCTGGTCGACGACACCGTGATTGCCTCCCATCCGGACGTCAAAGCCGCCGCCGCCAAGCTGCGCCAGGCCTACCTGGACGACGCCCGCGCGGTGATCATCGCGCCAGTCACCGGCTACGTCGCCAAGCGCACCGTGCAGGTGGGCCAGCGCGTGCAGCCGGGTGCTGCGCTGATGGCGGTGATCCCGCTGGACCAGGTGTGGATCGACGCCAACTTCAAGGAAACCCAGCTCAAGCACATGCGCATCGGCCAGCCGGTGGAAATCCGCTCGGACCTCTACGGCAGCGAAGTGAAGTATTCCGGCACCGTCGACAGCCTCGGCGTCGGCACCGGCAGCGCCTTCTCCCTGCTGCCGGCACAGAACGCCACCGGCAACTGGATCAAGATCGTCCAGCGCGTACCCGTGCGCATCCGCATCAATGCCGAGGAGCTGGCGAAGAATCCGCTGCGCATCGGCCTGTCCATGGACGTCAACGTCAGCCTGCACGACCAGAGCGGTCCCGCTCTTGCCCAGCAGGCGCCGCACGAGGCGGTGTTCTCCACCGACATCTACCAGGAACAATTGGCCTCCGCGGACCAGCTGATCGAGAAGCTGATCCAGGCCAACCTGGCCGACGCCAGCCACAGCACCGCGCAGCGCTGATCCGACCGCCGCCATGAGCCAGCAGAACAGCAGCAGCTTCAGCCCACCCAGCCTGGTGATGGCCACCATCGGCCTATCGCTGGCGACCTTCATGCAGGTGCTCGACACCACCATCGCCAACGTTGCCCTGCCGACCATCTCCGGCAACCTCGGGGTGAGCTCCGAGCAGGGCACCTGGGTCATCACCTCGTTCGCGGTGAGCAACGCCATCGCCCTGCCGCTGACCGGCTGGCTCAGCCGGAAGATCGGCGAAGTGCGGCTGTTCATCGCCGCCACCCTGCTCTTCGTCATCGCCTCGTTCCTCTGTGGCGTCGCGCAGCAGATGGGCATGCTGGTGGGCTTCCGCGCCATCCAGGGCTTCGTCGCCGGGCCGCTCTACCCGATCACCCAGACCCTGCTGATCTCCATCTATCCCCCGGCGAAAAGGGGGATGGCACTGGCACTGCTGGCGATGGTGACGGTGGTGGCGCCCATCGCCGGGCCGATCCTCGGCGGCTGGATCACCGACAGCTACAGCTGGCCGTGGATATTCTTCATCAACGTGCCTATCGGCCTGTTCGCCGCCATGGTCGTCTATCAACAGCTCCGTGCCCGCCCGGTGGTGATCAAGCACGCGCCCATGGACTACATGGGCCTGGCGATGCTGGTGATCGGCGTCGGCGCCCTGCAGATCGTGCTCGACAAGGGCAACGACCTGGACTGGTTCGAATCCGGCTTCATCATCGGCGGCACGGTAATCTCGGTGATCGCCCTGGCAGTGTTCGTGATCTGGGAGCTGACCGACAAGCACCCGATCGTCAATCTGCGACTGTTCGTGCATCGCAACTTCACTGTGGGAACCCTGGCACTGGTCGGCGGCTACGCCGGCTTCTTCGGCATGAACCTGCTGCTACCGCAATGGCTGCAAACGCAGATGGGTTACACCGCCACCTGGGCCGGGCTGGCGGCAGCGCCGATCGGGATTCTCCCGGTCTTCCTGTCGCCGCTCGTCGGACGCTACGCGAACAATTTCGATCTTCGCCTGCTGGCTGGCCTGGCCTTCCTGGCCATGGCGGCGACCTGCTTCATGCGCGCCGACTTCACCACTGACGTCGACTACCTGCACATTGCCCTGGTGCAGTTGTTCATGGGGCTGGGCGTGGCGTTCTTCTTCATGCCGATCCTGAGCATCCTGCTGTCGGACCTCCCGCCGGACCAGATCGCCGACGGCTCGGGCCTGGCGACCTTCCTGCGGACCCTCGCCGGCAGCTTCGCCGCGTCCCTCACCACCTGGATCTGGAACCGCCGCGCCACCATGCACCACGCCTACCTGACCGAGAACATCAGCCAGTACGACCCGGCCACCCGCGCTACCGTCGAACAACTGGGCGGCCCCGGCCAGCACAGCGCCGCCCTGCTCGAACGCATGGTGGAAAGCCAGGCCTACATGATCTCGACCATCGACTACTTCACCCTGCTGGGCTGGCTGTTCCTCGCCATGCTGGTCGTCATCTGCCTGGCCAAGCCCCCCTTCGGCGCCAAGCCCGGCGCAGCGACGGCCGGAGGACACTGACAGAAACAGTCGGATCAGTCTGACAAATCAGTGGTTTACACAAAGGTTGGCATGGCTATAATGGCCGCCCTCCTTGCCGGTATAGCTCAGCTGGTAGAGCAACTGACTTGTAATCAGTAGGTCCCGGGTTCGACTCCTGGTGCCGGCACCATATTCAAAAGCCTCGTCTTCGACGGGGCTTTTTTTCAAGTCAAGGGAACCTTCCTCAGCGGCCAATGTCAGAACCTGCTATTTCTGCCCTTGTCGCTCTGTCGGTTTACTCCTTCCCCTTGATGAATATAATCGTCACCCACTCAGCGCATCCAATACAGTCTCGCACTCCAGGAGCAGGCCGCCCTCCGCAGACTGAAGGTTCATACAGCTTCAGGACGACTTTGCCAGGGGGGCCACGTTGACCTACAAATCTCAGCCATCGCCACGCCCTGCAGGGAAATGCGCTTCGGGCAAGCATGTCGCGATCCTGATGTCGACCTTCAATGGAGAGTCGTACCTTCAGGAGCAGTTGGACTCCCTGTATCAGCAGACCCATTCGGATTGGTCTATCTATTCATCGGATGACGGCTCGAGCGACCGTACCCTCGAAATTCTCCGGCAGAATCAATTGAGTCTCGGCAGCGAACGGCTGAGCATACGCAACGGGCCGGCCAGGGGCTTCTCCAGCAACTTCCTGTCCCTGCTGCGTGCAGGAGATATCGATGCGCAGTACTTCGCCTTCTGCGACCAGGATGATCTCTGGAATCCGGACAAACTCGAAAACGCCCTGAACTGGCTTTCATCGGTGCCGCAGAACGTGCCTGCACTTTTCTGCTCGCGTACCCGCCTGATCAACGAGTCAGGCTATCCGATGGGCTTCTCCCCCCTGTTCAGGCGCCCCCCTTCATTCAGCAATGCACTGGTGCAAAGCATCGCTGGTGGAAACACCATGGTGATGAACGTAGCCGCCAGGAATCTGATGGCCAGAACTCCACAAGATATGTCTGTGGCCTCCCATGATTGGTGGGCCTATCTTTTGGTCACCGGCTGCGGTGGGGCTGTTTTCTACGAAAGTACGCCACAGGTTGACTATCGCCAGCATGGTCAGAATCTGATGGGTTCCAATACCCGCCTCAGGGACCGGATCGCGCGGCTGATAAAGATGTTCGATGGCACGTTCAGAGACTGGAACAGCGCAAATATTACGGCGCTGGAGTCATTCGAGCAGGAACTGACTGCACTCAACCGAACCAGCCTGGATGTATTCCGCCATGCCAGAGGAGGCAGCCTGGGCTGTCGTCTAGCAGGGTTGCGACGAGCGGGCATCCACCGCCAGTCGATGGTAGAGAACCTGGGCCTAACCGCTGCCATTCTGATCAATCGTGTATGAAGGTCATGAACCATAACCGACCCAACGCTGCCGCAACCTGCCCCGTCCAAGGGCATCCCGGCATGCCTCATGACTTACAGACAGCACTCCCCTTCCCCTTAGACCGGGACGGCTCGCTCACTGGCGAAGTCGCTTTCGGACCACGGCACGAGATCTGAACACAATGCGACTCATTCCTACCATTCTGTGCGGCGGTGCGGGTTCCAGATTGTGGCCCGTATCCCGGGAGCAACACCCCAAGCCATTCATCAAGCTGGCGGACGGCCTGAGCTTGTTGCAGAAGGCATTCAATCGCGCGAGCCGCTTGCCAGATGTGGCAGAGGTTCTGACTGTCACCAACAGGGAGCTGCTCTTCAAGACGAAGGACGAGTATGTCGAACATAATCCGACTCAATTGCCAACCTCCTTCATCCTCGAACCATTCGGTCGCAACACCGCTGGAGCCATTGCCCTGGCCGCCAGGTACGTCGCAGATATCCACGGGGAAGACGCGCAGTTGCTCGTGCTGCCGGCGGACCATCTGATCATCGAGGAGGCAGCATTCACCTTGGCGGTCAATGACGCAGTCCAACTGGCCGCTCAAGGACAGATCGTGACATTCGGTATTGAACCGGAAAGCCCGGAAACCGGTTACGGCTACATTCAGGCAACCGGAAGCAAGGTCGACCGCTTCGTCGAAAAACCCAACAAGGACAAGGCCGAGGAGTATCTGGCTGCAGGTAACTACTACTGGAACTCCGGCATGTTCTGCTTCGCGGCCAAGACGATTCTGCAGGAATTTGCCAGGCATTCCCCAGCCGTTCTCGAATGCGCCAATCTCTGCCTCGACAAGGCCAGCCGAACCGAAGGCAACAATTATCGTCAGATGGAGCTCGATCAAGAAAGCTTCCAGGACATGCCGGAAGATTCCATTGATTACGCGATCATGGAGAAATCCGAGCGAGTTTCTGTCGTGCCCTGTTCCATTGGCTGGAGCGACATCGGCTCCTGGAGCGCGATGAGCGACCTGGTTTCCCCTGATGCAAATGGCAATCGAGTCGAGGGCGAGGTGATCTTGCATGGCAGCAAGGACTGTTATGTCCGCGGCTCGAATCGACTGATCGGTGCGGTTGGCGTCCAGGACCTGATCATCGTTGATACCAACGACGCCCTTCTCATCGCAGACCGGCGCCACGCCCAATCCGTCAAGGAAATCTATAACCAGCTCAAACGTAGTGGCCATGAGGCTCACAAGCTGCACAGCACAGTTGCGCGCCCCTGGGGCACCTACACCGTTCTGGAGCAGGGCAATGACTTCAAGATCAAGCGCATCGTAGTTAAACCCAAGGCCAGTCTGAGCCTTCAGATGCACCATCACCGCAGCGAGCACTGGATCGTCGTCAGCGGAATGGCGAAGGTCGTGAATGGTGACAAAGAGCTACTCGTGAACACTAACGAATCCACCTTCATCCCTGCCGGCCACAGACACAGACTGGAGAATCCAGGACTGATCGACTTGGTCATGATCGAAGTCCAGAGCGGTCAGTATCTGGGCGAAGATGACATTGTTCGTTTCGAAGATATTTACGGTCGAGCCTGAAGGCCGCGCATAGATATAAGGGAAACCACATGTCAGCACGACTCAAGACTTGGCTAAAGCGCTTTTTGGTTCAGCGCTCCGGTTACTACGCGCTAGCCGCCGCCAAGTACTACATTGGCAATAATTGGATAGCTCGCTTCCCAAATGAGCGGCTGCGAAATGCTTATTATCGGCGAATCATGGGAATCAAGGTCGGTAATGATACGCACCTTAGCATGCGCCTCTTCTTTACCGGTTATCACAGCCGATGCCAGGTCAGCATAGGCGACAACTGCGTTATCAATCGTGAAATATATATTGATGGCCGCACGGGTGTGGAAATTGGAAACAACGTGAACGTTTCTTTCCAAGCATGCTTGCTAAGTCTTCATCATGACCATAACTCTCCTGGTTTTGCCGCAATTGGCGCCCCGGTGATCATCAAGGACCACGCTTGGATCGGCGCGCGGGCCATCCTGCTGCCTGGCGTTACCGTGGGAGAAGGCGCAGTGGTAGCCGCCGGAGCGGTGGTAACCCGCCCTGTCCCTGACTACACCGTGGTCGGCGGTGTACCCGCCAAAATAATTGGTGAGCGGAATCGCGATCTGACTTACAAGACAAAGTTCTCGCCCTACTTTGACACCGATATATTTGATGAATCACATGATTAAGACCAGCAAGAAGAATCTTCTCATCATCACGTTGTCTCCGCCGCTCCCAGCGAACTCGGGTGCTCCTATCTATGTGACCAACACGCTTCTTCCGCTGGCGGATCAATACAATCTGCACCTTTATACAATTGGCGGAGAGGCGGAAGTCGCTCATATCGAGAAGCACCGCAAGGAATACGACAAGTATTTCTCCAGCGTGCATGTGGAACCCCGTGCGCAAATGCCGTCACAGAAAACAACGGGCGGGCGAATTCTGCATACGTTGGAGCATATGGTCCACGGCCTGCCCTTCATGGATGCAAGCTATTACAGCAGGGCGGCAGTCCAGAGTGCACGACGCATTGTCAGGGAACACAAAATAGATGCCATGGAAATACACTCCAGCCATCTGGCGTTCTTCAAGAAGTTCTTGCCGAAGACTCCCGCACTACTGGTAAGCCATAATATAGAGTCAGATATCTTTCCCTTCTGGGTACCGCAGAATCTGTCCGGCTGGAAAAAATCCGCTGTGGAACTAGCAGCCAAGGTCAGTCGACGTAATGCCCACGATGTCGAGTGCGAGAACAAATGGCACTTCGAGGCCATGACCTTCATTTCAAACAATGATATGGGCAGGGTCACCGCGCCAGTGGAGAAGCACTACATTCCGCTCTGCCTGCCAATCAAGGAAGTCGACTACACCCTACGGCCAGCCAGCCCTGTCAACCTGCTGTGGATGGGGGGCTTCTGGTGGTACCCCAACGCCGAAGGCGCTTTGTGGTTCGTCAGGGAAATCCTGCCTTTGGTTCGCCACAAGCTGCAGCAGCATAATATCCAGATTCATTTCCTTGGCGCGGCTCCGCCAGATGAGCTCAAGGCCGCCGATGACGGAAAACACGTACATGTGCATGGTTTCGTTGAATCGCTGGATGATGTGCTTGCAAGCACCCATCTCCTCTTCGTTCCCCTGCTTTCCGGGGGCGGCGTGCGAGTAAAGATCCTCGAAGCCATGAGCAATGGAATTCCAGTCATCAGCACCAGCAAAGGGTGTGAAGGTTTGGGGGCCACCGACGGCGAGAACATCGTCATTCGTGACACCCCAGAAGCGTTTGCAGCAAGCCTGATCGAACTCGCCCTGGACCAGGCTCTGAGAAGTCGCCTTTCTGTCTCATGCAGGAAGCTGTTGGATGAAAAGTACAACCTGCAGCATTGCATAGATATCAAGGCCACCTTGTACAAGAAGATTACAACCTCGCGATGAGGTACAAGAGACGCAGGCACACGCACTATGATTAGGACATTGATTTTCGGGATCCAGAGTTTCCGAAAGAACCATGAACTGATATGGCAACTTTCTCGGCGAGAAATCAGCCTGCGCTACAGTGGGTCATTTCTTGGAATCATCTGGTCGTTCATCAACCCGCTTGCCATGCTGATGGTCTACAGCTTTGTCTTTGGCACCGTGTTCAAGGCGCGCTGGGGCGCAGTTGCCACCGACAGCCACAACTACACGGTATTGCTGTTTGTCGGGATGCTGTTCCACGGGCTGTTCGCCGAGTGCCTGGCCAAGTCCACCACTCTGATCGTTGGCAACAGCAACTATGTCAAGAAGGTCATCTTCCCGCTGGACATCTTGCCATGGACTGTCATTGGCGCCGCGTTATTCCATTTTCTCACTGGATTGATCGTGTTAAGCGGACTCCAGCTTTTTCTCACTCACGAATTGAACTGGACCGTCGTTTACCTACCAATGATCCTGATCCCGTTCATCTTGTTCCTAGTAGGGCTTTCATGGCTCGTTTCCGCATTGGGCGTGTATTTCCGGGACATAAACCAAGTGGTGGGTATGGTCACGGCGATCATGATGTTCCTGTCGCCTGTGTTCTACTCAATCGAGTCCATACCCGAGAAATTCAGGCCTTACATGCTCGCTAACCCCTTGACCCTGGTCATTGAGCAAGGGCGACAGCTCCTCATCTACGGATCCGCGCCCACGCTTGAAGCCACTCTGACCATCAGCGCTATCGGTCTGCTCAGCGCCCTGCTGGGGCTCTGGTTCTTCAACAAGACCCGCAGAGGGTTCAGCGATGTCCTCTAAGACGCTGATTGAAGTTCAAAACCTCTCCAAGTGCTTTCATATCTATGAAAGACCAGCCCACCGTTTCCTCCAGTTCGTAGTCCCGCGCCTGCAAAGAGTCATCGGCATGAAGCCGCGCGCCTATTCGCACGAGTTCTGGGCACTCAAGGATGTGTCATTTCGGATAGAACGGGGTGAAACCGTCGGCATCATCGGCCGTAATGGCTCCGGAAAGTCCACACTCCTCCAAATAATCTGTGGGACTTTGAACCCGACCGGTGGCACGGCCGCCACCAATGGAAGAATTGCTGCACTGCTCGAACTGGGCGCCGGGTTCAATCCAGAATTCACCGGGAGAGACAACGTCTTCCTTGCGGGAAGCATTGCGGGTATTTCCCAGGAAGACATGCGCAAGCGATTCGCAGACATCGAGGCCTTTGCAGATATTGGCGAATTCATCGATCAGCCGGTCAAAACCTACTCTTCCGGCATGTTCGTACGACTTGCCTTCTCAACCGCAATCCATACCTCTCCAGAGTTGCTTGTCGTCGACGAAGCGCTGGCCGTGGGTGACACGGCCTTCCAGACAAAATGCCTGACCCGTATCCGCGAACTCCAGAAAGGTGGCACGACAATCCTACTGGTCACTCACTCCACCAACACACTGATCGAGTACTGCGACCGCGCCATCTACCTCAAGCGGGGCGCCTTGATTGAGGACGGCCAGTGCCGGGAGGTCGTCAAACGTTACGCCAATGATCTGGTCGAGGAAGAAGGAGGGATTGCAGTCACCTCCCCTGCTGAAGAGGCGGTATCTGACGATTCGGCCATCGGCCTCCAGGAACAGTCAGAGACTTCAGCGCGCCTGAGTATCCTCAACGTTGCCGTCACGGACGCTTCCGGAAACCAGCGAAATGTATTCGCCTACGACGAAGAGTTCCTCGTTCTGGTCAACATCCAGAATACCTCTCCGATCGGGTTGCCCTGTTTTGGAATGCAGATCAAAAGCACCGATGACATTGTTCTTTGGAGTGCGACGACCCAGCAACTCGGCGTCAACTCCCCCCCCCTCGAAGTAGGATTACACCAGCTGGTCTGGCGTTGCAGAGCGGCCTTTTCCGGCAATCGCTATGTGCTCGCCATTGGCGCAGGCGATGTCGATAGCGGCGAATATAAGCGCCATGCCCGTCTCGCGTATGCCGGTCATATAGATGTATTGCCGCAGGAACATGGCGGATCTGGCTGGCTGGCTCCTTGTCCGGTCGTAACCATGTCGCAAGCCCCAGCTCAGGAGTTAACGTCATGAACCGCAAGCCCAAAGTTGTCCTGTGTGGCTGGTACGGTGCCAGCAACGTCGGAGATGAATTGCTGCTTGGAGCCATTGTCGACTGGATCAAGGAGCTTGGCGGCGAACCGACCATCATCAGCCTCAACCCTGCTCATACGGAACAGGTCTATGGCCAGCCTGCCGTGGACTTTCACAATCTGGGAGAAATCGGCCAGGCGCTGGCCGAGAGCGATGCCTTCATCATGGGCGGCGGCGGCATCTTCCAGGAACATCACCCGTTCAATGCGTGCGCGCTTTACGACCCACTGATGTCGGACATAGCCCAGTACGCGCGGCCGTTCTACATGGCCAGACAGTTCGGGCTGAAGACCATGATCCTCGCACATGGCGTCGGCCCACTGCGCAGCGCGCAGGCCCAGGCAATTGCTCGTGATGTATTCTCCACTGCAGACGTCGTGACCATTCGAGACGATCAGAGCGCCGAGCTGCTCCGACATATAGGCATCACTCGCCCGATCGTCACGGCACCGGACCCGGGCTGGTACGCGGCCAGCCAGGTCATACGAAAGCTGGCGCTGACCGATATTGAAGACTCCCCGAAGAAGACACTGGGTCTGATCATCAGGGAATGGCCCAAGGATGCGGGCTGGAGCGAAAAGCTGGTGGATGCCATCAACGCCGAACTTCCCGAGAATTGGCGGTGCGTATGGTTTGCCTTCCAGCATGCTCTGGATGAACAACGGGCTGAATCGGACCGCCCCTATCTGGAACAGCTATCCGACGCCCTCGTCGATCGAATCGAAGACCTGGTCGTCGATTGCATCGATGTAAGCGCGATGGCCACCGAACTAGCCCATTGCGACGCGTTGGTCTCGATGCGCCTGCATGGCAGCATCCTTGCCATTGCGCTGGGCAAGCCATGCGGCTTCCTTGAGTACGACGACAAGATGATCAGGGCGCACGAAATGGCAGGTGTTCCGCAGAGCCTGCGCCTGTCGCTCGCAGCACCATCCACTCGCTTCAACGAACTGATCAGCGCCTTGACACAAACTAGCGAGCAAACGCCAGCGTGGACGATTACGCCTTCCACACATGAATCGCTCAGGCGGGCAGCAATGGCGCACAAGGCCGAACTGGCCGCCCTGCTGGAAAGCCTGAAGACCGAGGAGAGAAGCTTCAGCTGGGAGGCCAAGGAAGGATTTGACTGGCTGAACACTTGGATGCAGCACCTGATCTGGCAGAACAGAGATATCAGGCGAGCCAAGGACCGTGCCCACGCCCTGCTGCGCTACAGGGACTCAGAACTTCAGCAAAGTTCGGCTCGGGTGGACGCTCTGCAGAGAGGCACCGAAGACCTCAACAAGCAGCTTGAAAGTGCGCGGCAAGAGACAAATCAACTTCGGCAAACTATCGACCAGCAACAAGTCAGGATAAACGACATTGACGCCGATAATAGCGCGAAGTCCACTTACATCCTTGAAAAAGAAATACATGTGGCAATGCTGGAACAGGTTATTCAGAAAAACAGCAGAACCTTAGGAAGCAAGGTAGCAGGAGCCTATAAAGTGCTGACACCTAAAGTGAAACGTGCAATTTACCTCCTGCAGAATGGCGGCCCTGCGGCTTTGCTTTCCGCGGTCAAGCGCCGTCGCCAGATAAGATCTGCACTTAATGAAAAGCCCCTTATTGCAATTCCGGCCAGCCCGGAAAACATTGCCGATGCCTACTTCCAGGCGTCCTCGCAGCTTCGTGAGGAAGAGCTGGTAATATTCGCAAACCAGAATTTCTCGGCGCTAGGCGAACAACATCGCGGAGCGCAGCTCGCAAGAGCCGCTCTGGCAGCAGGACACCGTGTCATTTACATCTCTCCGGCGGTAGATCCGGAGCCACGCCATCTGCCGGGAATGTTGAGCCTTGCCCTTCCAGAACTGACCAAGGGCGAACTCTTCAAGAATCTTTCTGAACATTCGCTGCTTGTCTATCTAAGCAGCAATGCGGATGTGATTCCCTTCGCAAAGTACGCCAAGGACCGCGGCCTGAACACAGTTTTCGATACGTTCTACTGTGAGCTTCTTTCCAGCAATCCTCAGGATGCTGCGCCACAGAAGCTGGCAGAGCTAGCCGATCGAGTCTGTGTTTCCGGGCAAACGTCGGGGTGTCATTTCGACGCAACTCACGCGAAGAAAATATTCACGGTCCCCCAGGCTGCGAGCCATACCTACTTCGATATCTACAAAGAGTATCAACTCCCGTTCGAATGGCAGGAGGATAACCGTGAAAAAGGACTTTTACTTATCACGGAGGGTACTGACCATTGGGTGGACTGGAACTATCTCAAGCTGCTTGCGGAAGAGAATCAACACCTCGCCATTCATATCCTTGGAATGGATACTATTCCGGAGATGCCGGGAAACGTCTGTCTGTTGCCGACCCAACGTCTCGAGCAGGCAAGTCTTTATGTCGCGCACGCAGATTTCATTGTGGCGCCCATCAGCGACACCGCTGGAGCCAGCGAATTCGCAGTGAGCAGTATCTTGCCAGGCCTATTCCTGCGCAAACCCGTGGTATGCAACAAAGAAATGCGCGTGGGCAAGCTATTCCACCTGCCAACGCCGACCGCATTGGATCTCGATCAGATCCGCTCCTCTGCACCCGCCAACAATGATCTACTCGTTGCCGAGAACTCTTGGCTGGGTCGCCTGGAGCAACTGATCCCGGCGCTTCCACGCCAGGATGTGAGCGTGATCATTCTGATCCACAACAACGCCAAAATCATTGGGCGTTGCCTGCAGACTTTGCTGCTGCACTGCTCCCCGTATATCCGCGAGGTGATTGTCGTCGACAACGCCAGCAGTGACGACGGCGCAAGTATTGTCGAGCGTGAGTTCCCCGGCGTTAAGCTCGTACGAAACCCGGAAAACGGCTGCTCTTCGGGCCGGAATCTCGGCGTTGAGCACGCAACGGGGAAATACATCGCTTTCTTCGACAGCGACCAGTGGTTCACCGGCTCTTCTGGTTTCGCCGAGGCCCTGGCAATCCTCGAGGACAATGCGAACGTCGGCGTCATAGGCTGGAATGCGGGATGGTTCGATGCAACGCGTACCGACCTTGGGGGAATGATTGCGGACTATTGCCCCAATCGCGCCATGAACGCGCAAGCAACCCAAGACGGCTATCGTTCAGATATCGGCTTCTTGGGGACAAGCGGCTTCTTCATGCGTCGAGAGACTTTCGATGCCATCGAAGGATTCGACACTTACTATGACCCTACCTGTTTCGAAGATACCGATCTGTGCTTCCAGATCCGGGCGCTCGAAATGGAAGTGTCGTTCCGAGACCTGTCCGGTATTCGTCATCAACCGCATCAGACGACCGGAGCAGACAGTGGCAGCGAGCGCTACAAGAAACTGTTCCTGCGCAACTCCAATTATTTCAAGGAAAAGTGGCGCGCCCACCCCGAGTATTTCCTCGACTACACGCCGTAAGGACAGGTCAAGTCAGCCTGTCACTCCAGTGACAGGCTTCTGGCAATAGTTCACAAAGGGTAATGAAGGCGCTGTTCCCCTATGCAAAGACTCTCGAAGAAAATCATCTGCATCGTTGGTACTCGCCCGGAGGCCATAAAAATGGCCCCCGTCATCCTGGCGCTGCGCGAGCATCCCTGGGCGGACGTCAAGGTTCTGGTAACCGCACAGCATCGAGGCATGCTGGATCAGATACTTCAGGAGTTTTCGATCGTACCTGACTACGATCTCAATGTGATGCAACCCGATCAGTCATTGAGCGCCCTGACAGGAAGACTGCTGATCGATCTGGAAAAGGTTCTTAAGGCCGAGAAGCCGGACGCCGTGCTGGCACAAGGCGATACAACCACCGTGCTTGCATCGGCAATGGCCTGTTTCTATACAGGAATTGCATTCGGTCATATCGAAGCCGGGCTGCGCACGAGCGATCTGCAAAACCCTTTCCCTGAAGAATTCAATCGCGTGATCGTGGGAAAAATGGCGAAATGGCATTTCGCCCCCACCACTCAATCGGCGAAAAACCTGCACGCAGAGGGTATTCCAGTTGACCAGATATACGTCACAGGAAATACCGTCATCGACTCGCTGAAATACATCGCATCACAAGATTTCAGCAATGCGACAACACATCCCCGGAAATCCATCCTGGTGACTGCCCACAGGAGAGAAAACTTCGGGGAGGCTTTCCAAAACATTTGCTCAGCCATTCACACACTTGCCACGCGCAATCCTGACGTGGACATCATATTCCCCGTCCACCCGAACCCGAACGTCAGGCTCATTGCCCATCACCTGCTTTCCGACGTGCCGAACATCGAGCTGAAAGAACCATTGGGATATCGTCACTTCATCCAGGCCATGGTTCAGTGCCATTTCATACTAAGCGACTCGGGCGGGATTCAGGAGGAAGCTCCGTCCCTCGGGAAACCAGTACTGGTACTCAGGGATTCGACAGAGCGTCCGGAAGCGCTGGAGGCTGGCTGCATCCGTTTGGTCGGAAGCGATTCGAGCAAGATTGTCAGAGAGTCTGAACTGTTGCTCAATGACCGTGAGGAATATAAGAAAATGGCGAAGGGAGCCTCGCCCTATGGAGATGGGGATGCGGCTTCGCGCATTATCGGGGTGCTTCAGGAGCATTTCTCTTGAACCGTCTGGTTTACCTGTCGCCAGTTCCCTGGAACAGTTTCTCGCAACGCCCGCACAAGTTTGCCGAATGGTTCCACTCTGCTACCCGGGGTGAAGTGCTTTGGGTAGACCCTTACCCCACCCGTTTCCCAAACCTGGCAGATCTACGGAAACTGTCTGCGCCGCCAGCAGCGCCCTTAGCTACCCCAGTCGAGCCCTGGCTCAAGGTACTTCCGGCTCGAGCACTGCCAATTGAACCCATTCCCGGCTCCAGACTACTCAATAGCCTGTTATGGCGAGACCTGCTGCGGGAAATCAGGGATTTCAGCGCGATTGAAGAGACCACCTTGGGAATAGGAAAGCCTTCCGAGCTGGCGATCCAGCTACTGAAGCATGGCTCGTTTACAAGCACGATATACGATGCCATGGATGATTTCCCGGCTTTCTACTCGGGTATGTCCAAATGGGCGATGCACCACCGCGAATCGATCGTAGCCAACAGGGCGGAGCATCTCCTTGCTTCCTCGACGGTACTAGTCAATCGTTTTGCCAATGCCAGAAAAGCCACGCTGTGCATGAACGCCTGCGCAATCGAGACACTTCCATCGGTTGATAGCCTGCCTGGGCGTCCTGGCGAGCGAATCCTGGGTTACGTCGGAACGATCGGTCCATGGTTTGACTGGGCAATGATCAACAGGCTTGCTATGTGCGCGCAGGTAAAAATCAGATTGATCGGTCCCATGTTCAGCCCTCCCGCAGCCGCTCTGCCACCCAATGTAGAAATGCATCCACAGTGCACCCACGCCGAGGCGATTGCTGCAATGCAGGGATTCGATGTAGGCCTGATTCCATTCAAACAGACCGAGCTAACCGAATCCGTAGATCCGATCAAATACTATGAGTATCGAGCATTAGGCCTGCCTGTTCTGTCTTCCCATTTCGGCGAGATGAGAAACCACGCCCAACAGAGCGGTGTTTTCATACTCCATGAGGGCGATGATGAAGCGACGGTCTCAAGCACCGTCGAAACGGCTCTGGAATACTCCTGCAACTCTGAAGAGATCACGTCGTTCAGGAATCAGCATTCTTGGACCGCTAGATTCAACAGCGCCCGGCTCCTCTAGGTACCTTCACCCCTACGCAAGTCTCAACCATTTCCTGCGCCGAGCCACAAGGAAGTGATCTCTCAGCGATATCCTGCTGTTGAAATCAGCCACCGCCAAGCGCCTTCGTCACCCCTGGAGCTGACGGCCCTCTGGCCGGTGACAATGCTATGCTGTTCGGAGCCACGATCAACGATACTGCCTCGGTGAGTTCCCAAGCTGTCCTGCGGCTCTTCGATTTGTGCGGCGCAGCTCCCACACGTTCGCCTTCAGACTTTGCTCATCGGCGAGTTGGGAATCCAATCATAACGACAGCAATCGGCTCGCCAGCGTTTGAGAAATGTTCGACATGGACGCTTCGCTGTTAGAGCAACGCTCAAAGGATTTACTCTTTCACGCCCCCGACAATCGAATTCACATCCAGGATGCTCGTCGGAGACACCCGTGCGGCTACTTCCAACGCTAGAGTTGGTCACCCATTGGATGTATACCGACAGTTGCCATCGGCGCCCAGGAAGGGTTGCCGCTTCGCTCAAATTGAGGCTGTGATCCCATGACGATTCTGGTAACTGGCAGCGCCGGCTTCATCGGCGCCAACTTCGTACTCGAATGGCTCGCCGCGCAGGACGAGCCGGTAGTCAGCCTGGACAAGCTGACCTACGCAGGCAATCGGGCCAATCTCGCCAACCTCGAAGACAACCCGCTACATACTTTCGTGCATGGAGACATTGGCGACACTCAATTGGTCGCCGGCTTGCTGGAGCACTACCAACCTCGCGCGGTGTTGAATTTTGCTGCCGAATCGCACGTGGATCGCTCCATTCTCGGCCCGGAAGATTTTATCCAGACCAATGTCGTCGGTACTTTCCACCTGCTCGAAGCCGTACGGGCTTACTGGGGAAAAATGACCGAAGCTGAAAAGACAGGCTTCCGCTTTCTGCACGTTTCCACCGATGAAGTTTATGGCTCGCTGGCCCCCAATGCGCCAGCCTTTACCGAGAGCCATCCCTATCAGCCCAATAGTCCGTACTCCGCTTCCAAGGCATCATCCGATCACTTGGTCCGCGCCTACCATCACACCTATGGACTGCCCGTGCTGACCACGAACTGCTCCAATAACTATGGCCCCTATCACTTCCCTGAGAAGCTTATCCCGCTGGTCATTCGCAATGCTCTGAAAGGTGAGCCCCTGCCGATTTATGGTGATGGCCAGCAAATCCGCGACTGGTTGTATGTGAAAGACCATTGCAGCGCCATTCGCTGCGTGCTGGCCGCGGGCACCCCAGGCGAAACCTACAATGTCGGAGGATGGAACGAAAAATCCAATCTGAGCGTCGTGCAGCACATCTGTGACACGCTCGATCGATTCTCACCGCGCAGCGATGGGCTCAGCTATCGCGAGCAGATCAATTTCGTCAAGGATCGCCCCGGCCACGACCGTCGCTATGCAATCGACGCCACGCGACTGGAACGAGAGCTTGGCTGGAGGCCGGCGGAGACCTTCGAAACCGGTATCGTCAAGACCGTCCGCTGGTATCTGGACAACCAGGCCTGGGTCGAGAATGTCGCCAGTGGGGCCTATCGCGAATGGTTGAACAAGCAGTACTCATGAGCAAGATCCTTCTCCTTGGCGCAAACGGCCAGGTCGGCTGGGAGCTACAGCGCGCGCTGGCTCCTCTCGGAATACTGGTTACCTGTGATCGCCAGCGGGGAGACCTCGAGAACCTGGCCGGGCTGCGCGCCCTGCTGGAGGCCGAACGCCCCAAGATCATAGTGAATGCGGCCGCCTACACCGCAGTCGACAAGGCGGAATTCGACTTCGATCGAGCACGCCGGATTAACGCCGAAGCAGTTGAGTTGCTGGCAGGATTCGCCGCCGAACGCGGAGCATGGCTCGTGCATTACTCGACGGACTATGTGTTCGACGGCAGGGGCGACCAGCCATTCACCGAAGATGCGCGCCCCAATCCATTGAACGTTTACGGCCGGACGAAGCTGGAGGGAGAGCAGGCGATCAGTCGTAGTGGCTGCCGACATCTTATCTTGCGTACCAGTTGGGTTTACGCGGCCCGAGGCGCCAACTTCGCCAAGACCATTCTTCGCCTGGCAGCCGAGCGTGATGAGTTACGTGTGATCGCCGATCAGACCGGCGCTCCGACCAGCGCCGAATTGATTGCCGATATTACCGCCCAGATGATCGCCCAACTGCAGCGCCGCCCCGACGCACAAGCGCTCGCCGGTGTCTACCATCTGGTCGCCACCGGTGCAGTCAGTTGGCATGGCTATGCCCAGTTCGTAATCGAACAGGCAACACATCTGGGATTGGCACTACGCAGCCTTCCTGAGCGCGTGGTACCAATAGCAACGGCGGACTATCCGCTGCCTGCCCCTCGCCCGCACAACTCTCGACTCGACACCGCAAAGCTGCAGGAAACCTTTGGTTTGATCCTGCCCGCCTGGGAGGTTCACGTCAAACGAATGCTGGTCGAGCTTGCTGGAGAGAAACTCGCATGAAGCGTAAAGGCATCATCCTCGCCGGTGGCGCAGGAACCCGGCTACATCCGGCCACTCTGTCAATTTCCAAGCAGCTGCTGCCGGTGTATGACAAGCCGATGATCTATTACCCGCTCAGCACCCTGATGCTTGCGGGTATCAGGGAAATTCTCATTATTTCCACGCCTCAGGACATCCCCCGCTTCCAGCAATTGCTAGGCAATGGAAATCAGTGGGGACTCGAACTGCAGTATGCGATCCAATCTTCGCCGGATGGCCTGGCTCAGGCATTTTTGATCGGCGCCCAGTTCCTCGGCGACAGTCTCAGCGCCCTGGTGCTGGGCGACAATATCTACCATGGCCATGACCTTCAGGAACGCCTGACCAGCGCCGTGCAGCAGACCAGCGGCGCCACCGTGTTCGCTTACCATGTGCATGACCCGGAGCGTTATGGCGTCGTCGAATTCGACCTCCACGGGAAAGCCATCAGCCTGGAAGAAAAGCCTGCCCTGCCCAAGTCTCATTACGCCGTCACCGGGCTCTATTTCTACGACCAGAGCGTCATCGAAATCGCCAGAAGTCTGACGCCGTCGGCGCGTGGCGAACTGGAGATTACCGATATCAATCGACGCTACCTGGAGCAGGGAGAGCTGTCGGTGGAAATCATGGGGCGCGGCTTTGCCTGGCTGGACACCGGCACTCACGAGTCGTTGCTGGAAGCCAGCCAGTTCATCGCAACTCTCGAGAACCGGCAGGGCCTAAAGGTCGCCTGCCCGGAAGAGATTGCCTTCAGGCAGGGCTGGATAAGCTCGGAAGAATTGCAACGTCTGGCGGCTCCGCTTTCCAAGAGCGGATACGGCCTGTATCTCCAACATCTTCTCACTCAAACGGTCTACTGATGAAAGCCACTCCACTGCCCATCCCTGATGTCCTGGTGATTGAGCCGCAGGTCTTCGGCGACAGCCGTGGTTTCTTCTTTGAAAGCTTCAACCAAAGGAGCTTCGAGCAGGTAATCTCCCGCCAAATCACATTCGTTCAGGACAATCACTCCCGGTCGGCCAAAGGCGTATTGCGCGGCCTGCACTATCAGATTCAGCAGCCACAGGGAAAGCTGGTGCGCGTGGTACAGGGGGAGGTTTTCGACGTGGCCGTGGACCTGCGTGGTAGCTCACCGACATTCGGTCAGTGGGTCGGGCAGCGACTCTCCGAAGAGAACAAGCTGCAGATGTGGATTCCCGAAGGCTTTGCCCACGGATTCCTCGTACTTAGCGAAAGTGCCGAATTCCTATACAAGACAACGGACTTCTGGGCGCCGGAGCACGAGCGTTGCATCGCTTGGAACGATCCTGCCCTGTCCATCAAATGGCCCCTGGACACGGAACCCGAGCTATCCGCCAAGGACCGCGAAGGATCACGTCTCGAGGATGCGGAACTCTTCGACTGATTCCTGCTTAGCCACTGCCGGGCCCGCACCCGGTATCTGCAACAACACCGAGGATGCTTGATTCGCTCTCAAGCCCCGTTGAGCCATATTCGTTGCTGCGGCAACAGCGAGTTGGAAATTGGTGGATGTCCCCTTGAACCATCACCGCCCTCTTTGGCGCTCCCGAGTACTGCAGGTATGCCTGTTCGCAGTACTTCTCTGGCCACTCCACCACTTCGCCGAACGCTACTACAGCGAACAACTGGCCAAGCAGAACCAGCAGACCCTCGACCTCTACGTCGCCAACCTGCTGGGCACCCTGCGCCGCTACGAGGACCTGCCGCCGATCCTCGGCGAACTGCCGACCCTGCGTGCCGCGCTGCAATCGCCGGAAAGCCTGACAGCACAGAACGCCGCCAACCTGGAGCTACAGCGCATCCGCGGGCGCACCGGGGCCGACGTCATTTACCTGATCCAGGCGGACGGCATGACCCACGCCGCCTCCAACTGGGACCAGGCCGACAGCTTCGTCGGCCGAAACTTTTCATTCCGCCCCTATTACAAAGAAGCGACCCAGGGTCGTCAGGGTAGATTCTTCGGTCTGGGCACGACGTCCAAGCGACGCGGTTACTATTTCGCCAGCGACGTGCGCGACAGCGGAAAGCTGCTCGGTGTGCTGGTGGTGAAAGTCGATCTCGAACACATGGAACAGCTCTGGGGCAACACGCCGGAGCAGTTGCTGGTGATGGACTCCAACGGCGTCGTCATCCTCTCCTCCAGCAACGCGTGGCGCTTCCACACGGGAAAGGAACTGTCGCCGGCCAAGCAGCGCGAGATCGCCGAGAACATTCCCTATCCCGTGCTGCATCCGCTGCCGCTGAAAATCGATCAGCGACGCTGGATCAGCCAGAGCCGCCACCTGCCAGAGACCGGCTGGACCGTCAGTATCTATACCCCCCGCACTCAAGTCGACGCGCCGGTACGCAGCGTTGTTCTGATCGGCGCAGCCACCCTGGTCGCACTTCTGCTGCTGTTGTCGCTGTTGACTATCAGCCGCCGCCATTACCTCGAACGTATTGCTCTGGAGGCACAGGCCAAGCACGAACTGGAACTGCGCGTGCAGGAGCGCACCCAGGAGCTGGAGGGTGCCAACACGCGACTGCAGGAGGAAGTCAGCAACCGCGAGCAGGCCCAGCGCGAGCTGATGCACGCCCAGGATGAAGTGGTGCAAGCCGGCAAGCTCACCGCCCTGGGCACCATGTCCGCCAGTATCAGCCATGAGCTCAACCAGCCGCTGGCGGCGATCCGCAGCTACGCCGACAACGCCCGCGTACTGCTCGACCACGAGCGCTACAGCGACGCTCGTGGCAACCTCGAGCAGATCGGTGAACTGACCGGGCGCATGGCCTCCATCATCGGCCACCTCAAGGCTTATGCCCGCGGCGCCCGCCGGGCTCCGGAGAACGTCGCGTTGCAGCCGGCGATCAACGATGCCCTGGCCCTGGTCGCGCAGCGGCGCCAGGCGATGAACGTCGAGTTGTTGCGAGATCTGCCGGATGCGGCAATCTGGGTACAAGCGGGCGAAACACGGCTCCGACAGATCCTTTCCAACCTGATCTCCAACGCCCTTGATGCCCTTGCGGAGAAAGGCCTGCCGCGGCGAATCTGGCTGACCGCCGAGCAAACGCCGGAGCGCGTCATCGTCTCGCTGCGCGACAACGGCCCCGGCTTTTCGGAACAGGCCCTGGCGCATGCCCGGGAGCCTTTCTTCACCACCAAGACCAGCGCAAAGGGTCTCGGCCTGGGACTGGCCATCTGCGACACCTTATTACGCACTCTCGGCGGCCGCCTGGAACTTGGGAATCACCCGGAGGGCGGCGCTCTCGTACAATTGCATCTGTTGCCGGGCGTTCCCGGTGTGACCCTGACGCCGCAAGAGGAAACCCGCGCATGAGTTCGGCCGAGCCTTTCGATCCCACGACCCAGGTTTTGCTGGTCGATGACGATCCGCATTTGCGACAGGCGCTCTGCCAGACACTCGACCTCGCTGGCTTCAAGGTAGTGGCGCTGGGCGATGCGCGGCAGATCGATCCACTGCAGGCACGCGACTGGCCGGGGGTGATCGTCAGCGATATCCGCATGCCGGGAATCGATGGCCTGCAATTGCTCGAACAGCTGCACGCGCAGGATTCCGAGCTGCCGGTGATCCTGGTGACAGGCCACGGTGACGTGCCGCTCGCGGTGAAGGCTATGCGTTCGGGCGCCTACGACTTCCTGGAAAAACCCTTCCCCAGCGATGCCCTGCTGGACAGCGTGCGCCGCGCGTTGGACGTGCGCCGTCTGGTGCTGGAGAACCGCAGCCTGCGCCTGGCGCTGTCGGAGCAGAAGGAGGTCCGAGGCCGCCTCGTGGGCCACTCCGCGCCGATGCAACGCCTGCAACAGCAGGTCGCCTCACTGGCGGCAATCCAGGCTGATGTTCTGGTGCTGGGCGAAACCGGCTCGGGCAAGGAAGTGGTGGCGCGTGCCCTCCATGAACTGTCGAATCGCCGCAATGGTCCCTTTGTCGCCATCAACGCCGGCGCGCTGGCCGAATCGGTAGTGGAAAGCGAACTGTTCGGCCATGAGCAGGGTGCCTTCACCGGCGCGCAGAAACGCCGCATCGGCAAATTCGAGTTCGCCAACGGTGGCACGTTGTTTCTCGACGAGATCGAGAGCATGAGCCTGGACGTGCAGGTCAAGCTGCTGCGCCTCTTGCAGGAGCGTACTGTCGAACGCCTGGGCTCCAACCAGCTCATCCCGCTGGATATCCGCATCATCGCGGCAACCAAAGAGGACCTTCGCCTGGCCTCGGACGAAGGCCGCTTTCGCGCCGACCTCTATTACCGCCTCAATGTTGCCAGCCTGCGCATTCCACCGCTGCGCGAGCGCGGCGACGACATCCTGCTGCTGTTCCAACACTTCGCCGAGCGCGCTGCAGAACGCCATGGCCTGAGCACAAGGCCGCTGGACTCGGCCCAGAGGGCGCAGCTACTGGCCCATGGCTGGCCGGGCAATGTCCGCGAACTACAGAACGCGGCGGAGCGCTTTGCACTCGGGCTGGATCTGGGTCTGGACGAGAGCCGCGACCAGTCCGTGTCGGCGATCCATGGCAGCGGGTTGAACGAACAGGTCGAATCCTTCGAGCGCTCCTTGATCGCCGCTGAAATAAGCCGCCCGCACAACTCCCTGCGCAGCCTTGCCGAGGCGCTGGGAATACCCCGCAAGACACTGCACGACAAGTTGCGCAAACACGGGCTGCTTTTCTCAGGCAGTGGCGGAATTTCCGCCGACGACACCGAAGCCTGAGCAAGAATCCGCCGATAGCACCTTCTGCGACCAAGGGCGAACAGCGCTGCAGAGCGCTCTGACGTAGTCTTTGGTCCTGGCACACACCTTGCTCTGCGACATGGGTGCGATTGCCTCTGTGCATCACATCTCGCGGCGTGCTCGCCACGCCGCCCCGCCGGGCCACGAACCCGGTGGTGTCCTTCGGGCTTCTTGCCATCTCGCGCCTTCAACTCGACAGGCGCATCGCCGGGTGCAGTGATCCTGCCCCGGCCAATTCCCTCCTACCGCATCATCGCTCAGGGTTTTCCTACACAGCGGTCCCGAACCTGCTCGTACCTGAAAATCAAGCGCCACCGCGCGTCCTGCGCGGATCTGCAAATTCAGCTGCCATTCTGCGGTCATGAAACCGCGGTCAAATCTTCACGAAATCCCCTCTAAATCGGGCGCTAATGCAAAACCTCTCCTATGGTTTATCCGGGGTGGGCAGAGCAGGAAGTACTGCCCGATACATTGGATAGCAAGCTATTGACCTGAATCAGGGGCGCCCCCCGGTGACAGGCGCCTAATAGCGTCACTCTCCAACTTCCTATAGGGAGATTCTTAAATGTCGCAAGAAAGCAGCCAAAAACTACGACTCGGCGCGCTGACAGCCCTGGTCGTAGGATCCATGATCGGCGGGGGCATTTTCTCCCTTCCGCAAAACATGGCGGCCAGTGCGGACGTCGGCGCCATCCTCATCGGCTGGGCCATCACCGCGGTCGGCATGTTGACCCTGGCTTTCGTCTTCCAGACGCTGGCCAACCGCAAACCGCAGCTCGACGGTGGTGTGTACGCCTACGCCAAGGCCGGTTTCGGTGACTACATGGGCTTCTCCTCGGCCTGGGGTTACTGGATCAGCGCCTGGCTCGGCAACGTTGGTTACTTCCTCCTGCTGTTCAGCACCCTGGGCTACTTCTTCCCGATCTTCGGCAAGGGCGACACCGTCGCTGCGATCATCTGCGCGTCGATCCTCTTGTGGGCCCTGCACTTCCTGGTGCTGCGCGGGATCAAGGAAGCGGCGTTCATCAACACCATCACCACGGTGGCGAAGATCGTCCCGCTGTTCCTGTTCATCCTGATCTGCCTGTTCGCCTTCAAGCTGGACATCTTTACCGCCGACATCTGGGGCAAGAGCAATCCGGACCTGGGCAGCGTGATGAACCAGGTGCGCAACATGATGCTGGTCACCGTCTGGGTGTTCATCGGCATCGAAGGCGCGAGCATCTTCTCCTCCCGTGCGGAAAAACGTTCGGACGTCGGTAAAGCCACCGTGATCGGCTTCATCACCGTCCTGCTGCTGCTGGTACTGGTGAACGTGCTGTCCATGGGCGTGATGACCCAGCCGGAACTGGCCAAGCTGCAGAACCCGTCGATGGCGCTGGTCCTCGAGCACGTGGTCGGTCACTGGGGTGCCGTCCTGATCAGCGTCGGTCTGCTGATCTCCCTGCTGGGTGCCCTGCTGTCCTGGGTACTGCTGTGCGCCGAGATCATGTTCGCCGCCGCCAAGGACCACACCATGCCGGAGTTCCTCCGCAAGGAGAACGCCAACCAGGTGCCGGCCAACGCCCTCTGGCTGACCAACATCTGCGTGCAGGTCTTCCTGGTCATCGTGTTCTTCACCTCGGGCAGCTCCGACGGTGGCATGGACCCGTACACCAAGATGCTGCTGCTGGCCACCTCGATGATCCTGATCCCGTACTTCTGGTCCGCAGCCTACGGTCTGCTGCTGGCGGTCAAGGGTGAAACCTACGAGACCGACTCGGCAGACCGCACCAAGGACCTGATCATCGCCGGTATCTCGGTCATCTACGCCATCTGGCTGATCTACGCCGGTGGCCTGAAGTACCTGCTGCTGTCGGCGCTGCTGTACGCGCCGGGGGTAATCCTCTTCGCTAAAGCGAAACGTGAAGTGGGCCAACCCATCTTCACCAATATCGAGAAGCTGATCTTCGCTGGCGTTGTCATCGGCGCCCTGATAGCGGCGTACGGCCTCTACGACGGCTTCCTCACTCTGTAACTCCTGGAGACATCTCATGAGCACGGAAAAAACCAAACTTGGCGTCCATTCTGAAGCTGGCAAACTACGCAAAGTAATGGTCTGCTCGCCCGGACTCGCCCATCAACGCCTGACCCCGAGCAACTGCGACGAGTTGCTGTTCGACGACGTTATCTGGGTGAACCAGGCGAAGCGCGACCACTTCGACTTCGTCACCAAGATGCGCGAGCGTGGCATCGACGTCCTCGAAATGCACAACCTGCTGACAGAGACCGTCCAGAACCCCGAGGCCCTCAAGTGGATCCTCGATCGCAAGATCACCAATGACAGCGTCGGCGTCGGCCTGACTCAGGAACTGCGCGGCTGGCTCGAAAGCCTGGAGCCCCGCAAGCTGGCGGAATTCCTCATCGGCGGCGTGGCCTCCGATGACATCCCGGAAAGCGAAGGCGCCAAGGCGCTGAAGATGTACCGCGATTACCTCGGCCACTCCAGCTTCCTGCTGCCGCCGCTGCCCAACACCCAGTTCACCCGTGACACCACTTGCTGGATCTACGGCGGTGTGACCCTGAACCCGATGTACTGGCCGGCGCGACGTCAGGAAACCCTGCTGACTACCGCGATCTACAAGTTCCACCCGGAATTCACCAACGCCGAATTCGAAGTCTGGTACGGCGATCCGGACAAGGACCACGGCATGTCCACCCTCGAAGGCGGCGACGTCATGCCCATCGGCAACGGTGTCGTCCTGATCGGTATGGGTGAGCGTTCTTCCCGCCAGGCCATCGGCCAGGTTGCCCAGGCACTGTTCGCCAAAGGCGCAGCGGAGAAAGTCATTGTTGCCGGCCTGCCCAAGTCCCGCGCCGCGATGCACCTGGACACCGTCTTCACCTTCTGCGACCGCGACCTGGTCACCGTCTTCCCGGAAGTGGTGAAAGAGATCGTTGCCTTCACCCTGCGTCCGGACGAGAAGAGCCCCTACGGCATCAACGTCCAGCGCGAAGACAAGGACTTCATGACCGTCGTCGCCGAATCCCTTGGCCTGAAGAAACTGCGCGTCGTCGAAACCGGCGGCAACAGCTTCGCCGCCGAGCGCGAACAGTGGGACGACGGCAACAACGTGGTCTGCCTGGAGCCGGGCGTGGTGGTCGGTTATGACCGCAACACCTACACCAACACCCTGCTGCGCAAGGCCGGTGTGGAAGTCATCACCATCAGCGCCGGCGAACTGGGCCGGGGCCGTGGCGGCGGTCACTGCATGACCTGCCCGATCATCCGCGACCCGATCGACTATTAAGAAACGCGACTACAACCAACAGAGCGCAACGATCTGAAAAGGCGGCCCTAGCCGGGGCCGCCTGCCCCGCCAGCCACGAGCTGTACTGACGAGGCCTAGCTTTCCATCCCACAAGGAGAACGAACATGGCTTTCAATATGCACAACCGCAACCTGCTCAGCCTGATGCACCACAGCACTCGCGAGTTGCGCTATCTGCTCGACCTGTCCCGCGACCTGAAACGCGCCAAGTACACCGGTACCGAGCAACAGCACCTGAAAGGCAACAACATTGCGCTGATCTTCGAGAAGACCTCGACTCGCACCCGTTGCGCCTTCGAAGTCGCCGCCTATGACCAGGGCGCCAACGTCACCTACATCGACCCGAACTCCTCGCAGATCGGCCACAAGGAGTCGATGAAGGACACCGCCCGCGTACTGGGCCGCATGTACGACGCCATCGAATACCGTGGCTTCAAGCAGGAAATCGTCGAGGAACTCGCCAAGTACGCCGGCGTACCGGTGTTCAACGGCCTCACCGACGAGTACCACCCGACCCAGATGCTGGCCGACGTGCTGACCATGCGTGAGCACAGCGACAAGCCGCTGCACGACATCAGCTACGCCTACCTGGGCGACGCCCGCAACAACATGGGTAACTCCCTGCTGCTGATCGGCGCCAAGCTCGGCATGGACGTGCGTATCGCCGCTCCGAAAGAACTGTGGCCGACCGACGAGCACGTTGCCGCCTGCAAGAAATTCGCGGAAGAAAGCGGTGCGAAAATCACCATCACCGAAGACCCGAAAGTGGCAGTCAAAGGCGTGGACTTCATCCACACCGACGTCTGGGTTTCCATGGGTGAGCCGGTGGAAGCCTGGGGCGAACGCATTAACGAGCTGCTGCCGTACCAGGTCAACATGGACATGATGAAAGCTGCCGGCAACCCGCGCGTGAAATTCATGCACTGCCTGCCCGCCTTCCACAACAGCGAGACCAAGGTCGGCAAGGAAATCGCCGCCAAGTACCCGAACCTGAAGAACGGCATCGAAGTGACAGAAGACGTCTTCGAATCCCCGTACAACATTGCCTTCGAGCAAGCGGAAAACCGCATGCACACCATCAAGGCAATCCTCGTATCGACCCTCGCCGACATGTAATGCCGGGCCGCCCCGGGGCCGCGCCCAAGCGCCGGCCCCGGGCGCGTTTCCACTCTTTCGGAGGTACTGAATATGCGTATCGTCGTCGCATTGGGCGGTAATGCCCTGCTGCGTCGTGGCGAGCCCATGACTGCTGACAATCAACGCTTGAACGTTCGGATCGCCGCCGAACAGATTTCCAAGGTCGCTCCCGGCAACGAGTTGGTGATCGCCCACGGCAACGGCCCGCAGGTCGGCCTCCTGGCCCTGCAGGGCGCCGCCTACGACAAGGTTGCACCCTATCCGCTGGACGTCCTCGGCGCTGAAACCGAAGGCATGATCGGCTACATGATCGAACAGGAAATGGGCAACCTGCTGCCGTTCGAGGTACCGTTCGCCACCATCCTCACCCAGGTCGAAGTCGACGCCAAGGACCCGGCCTTCCAGAACCCGACCAAGCCGATCGGCCCGGTCTATTCGAAGGAAGAAGCCGAAGCACTGGCCAAAGAGAAAGGCTGGAGCATCGCCCCCGACGGCGACAAGTTCCGACGCGTGGTCGCCAGCCCCCGTCCGAAGCGCATCTTCGAGATCCGCCCGGTCAAGTGGCTGCTGGAGAAAGGCACCATCGTCATCTGTGCAGGCGGCGGCGGCATCCCGACCATGTACGACGAATCCGGCAAGAAACTCTCCGGCGTCGAAGCCGTGATCGACAAGGACCTGTGCTCCTCGCTGCTGGCCCAGGAACTGTCGGCTGACATCCTGATCATCGCCACCGACGTCGACGCTGCCTACATCGACTGGGGCAAACCGACCCAGAAAGGCATCGCCCAGGCTCACCCGGACGAACTGGAACGCCTCGGCTTCGCCGCCGGCTCCATGGGTCCGAAGGTCATGGCGGCCATCGAGTTTGCCCGCGCCACTGGCAAGGATGCAGTGATCGGCTCGCTGGAAAACATCGTCGCCATCACCAAAGGCGAATCCGGCACCCGCGTCAGCACCAAAAAGGCTGGCATCGAGTACCGTTAAGCCCTGTCCTCAGCAAAGGCAACATCGAAACGGGAGCCCGCATGGCTCCCGTTTTCGTTCAAGTACCCTGCGCGATCTGCCCGGAAACTCGTCGCCTACTTCCGACAATTCCTGGCGCAAGCGTGACTCGGCAGTCATCATCCACGTCAGCTAAAGCATTCGAATCACTAGAAGCCACCGCCTGGCTTTGTGCCACCGGGCCGCGCCTCCCTGCGCAACTGGCGCCCAGTCGCACAAGATGCACTTGCTGAAGGAGTTTCCGAGAGATGTCTCGACTACCGGTCATCGTTGGTTTTGGTGGATATAACGCGGCAGGCCGCAGTTCCTTCCACCATGGGTTCCGCCGCACCGTCCTCGAATCCATGGAGTCCGCCGCCCGCCAGGAAACCCTCGCCGGCCTCGCGGTGATGATGAAGCTGGTGAAAGTCGTCGACGGCCAGTATCAGGATGCCGACGGCCATGCCCTCGATCTGGCCGCCATCGAGCAACGTTTCGAGCAGCAGATTCGCCAGTCCACCCTGATCCGCCGCATCGAGCTGCAATACCTCGACGTCGACGCCGCGCATTGCCACAAGAGCCTGACCGTCAATGCCGCCGGCGCCCCGCTGACCTTCACCACCCTGCGCAAGCAACTGCCCGAGCCGCTGCCGGCCAACTGGTCGGTGGAAGAGACCGAAGGCAGCGAAGTCCGCGTCACCCTGCACGACAGCTGCGAATTCAAGGTCGACAGCTACCGCGCGCTGCCGGTGAAATCCGCCGGCCAGCTGCCCACCGGCTTCGAGCCGGGCGAGCTGTACAACTCACGTTTCCACCCGCGCGGCCTGCAGATGTCCGTGGTCGCCGCCACCGACGCGGTGCGCTCCACCGGCATCGACTGGCAGGCCATCTGCAACGCAGTGCAGCCCGACGAGATCGCCGTGTTCTCCAGCAGCATCATGAGCCAGCTGGACGAAAACGGCTTCGGCGGCCTGCTGCAATCGCGCCTGCGCGGCCATCGCGTCTCGGCCAAGCAGCTGCCGCTGGGCTTCAACAGCATGCCCACCGACTTCATCAACGCCTACGTACTGGGCAGCGTCGGTATGACCGGCAGCGTGACCGGCGCCTGCGCGACCTTCCTCTATAACCTGCAGAAAGGCATCGACGTCATCACCACCGGCCAGGCCCGCGTGGCCATCGTCGGCAACGCCGAGGCGCCGATCACCTCCGAGATCATCGAGGGCTACGCCGCCATGGGCGCGCTGGCCACCGAGGAAGGCCTGCGCCTGATCGAGGGCCGCGACGACGTCGACTTCCGCCGCGCCAGCCGCCCGTTCGGCGACAACTGCGGCTTCTCCCTGGCCGAGTCCGCGCAGTACGTGGTGCTGATGGACGACGCCCTGGCCCTGGAGCTGGGCGCCGAGATCCACGGTTCGGTGCCGGACGTGTTCATCAACGCCGACGGCTTCAAGAAGTCCATCTCCGCCCCCGGCCCGGGCAACTACCTGACCATGGCCAAGGCCGTGGCCGCCGCCGCGCAGATCGTTGGCGAGAAAAGCGTGCGCCAGCACAGCTTCGTCCACGCCCACGGCTCCAGCACCCCGGCCAACCGCGTGACCGAGTCGGAAATTCTCGACCGCGTCGCCACCGCCTTCGGTATCGAAGGCTGGCCGGTCACCGCGGTGAAAGCCTTCGTCGGCCACTCCCTGGCCACCGCCAGCGCCGACCAGCTGATCTCCGCCCTGGGCACGTTCCGCTACGGCGTCATCCCCGGCATCAAGACCGTGGACAAATTCGCCGATGATGTCTTCAAGGATCACATCGCCCTGTCCAACAGCGATGTGCGCCGCGACGACCTGGAAGTCTGCTTCATCAACTCCAAGGGCTTCGGCGGCAACAACGCCACCGGCGTGCTGCTGTCCCCGGCCGTCACCGAGAAGATGCTGCGCAAACGTCACGGCGATGCGGCCTTCAACGACTACCAGGCGCGCCGCGAAGCCACCCGCGCCGCCGCCCGCCAGTACGATGAAGCCGCGACCCAGGGCCGCTTCGACATCATCTACAACTTCGGCAACGACATGATCGACGAACAGGCCATCGAGATCAGCGACCAGGGCATCC
The DNA here is from genome assembly GCF_012971725.1 of Pseudomonas multiresinivorans. Classification (NCBI taxonomy): domain Bacteria; kingdom Pseudomonadati; phylum Pseudomonadota; class Gammaproteobacteria; order Pseudomonadales; family Pseudomonadaceae; genus Pseudomonas; species Pseudomonas multiresinivorans. The sequence goes on along the minus strand of NZ_CP048833.1, from coordinate 1,049,431 downwards.
AGGTTCCCGGCTTCAGCCAGACCATCGCCTACAAGAAGGATGAGCGCTTCAGCGACATGATCGACTGATCGCCGACGTTGAGCGAAAAAGCCGGGCAGATTCCCGGCTTTTTTGTGCCTGACGACTCACTCGGTGTGGTCGAGGCCTGTAGGAGCGAGCTTGCTCGCGAACCGCACAACACCGTCGTCACCAGCAAAACCCGTTCGCGAGCAAGCTCGCTCCTACACCTGGCTCCGGTCAGTACGTCCCCTGCCCCACGCCCAACTCGAGAATGCTGCCCTTGAGGTTCTCGAAGTCGTACTCGGTCAGCCCGACGTAATCCAGCACCAGCGCGCGAACGCTCTCCCACTCGTGGTCCTCGGTCTGGTTCCCCAACACACGGTAGGAGCCACAGATGTGCTCGGCCATCTTGAGGATCGCCAGCAGGTTCTTCAGCTGGGTGTCGCGGGAGTTGTCGTCGCTGAAGATCGACAGCGCGTTGTGGTGGTTGGCGATGGCCTCGCAGACGTGCTCCGGCAGGCGCCACGAGCGTGCCGTGAAGTAACCGACCACCGCGTGGTTGGTATTCAGCACACGGTTCTCGGTGTCCACCACCCGACGCTCATCGCTGGCGCTGGCGTAGGCCTCTTCCAGCACCGCCATGTAATTGGGGAACCGCTTGAGCATCAGCGGGATGCCGCAGTTGTGGAACAACCCCAGCGCGTACGCCTCGTCCACCGACTCGTAGCCAATGCGCTTGGCCAGGGTCAGGCAGCTCATGGCCACGTCCTGCGCGGTATCCCAGAAGCGATTGAGGGTGACGATGGTGTCGTCGGTCATTTCGCCCTTGATCGACTGGGCGTTGATCAGGTTGATAACCGAACGGCTACCCAGCAGGTTCACCGCCCGCTGGATCGAAGTGATGCGATTGGCCAGGCCGAAGAACGGCGAGTTCACCAGCTTCAGCAGCGCACCGGACAGCCCCGGGTCCTGGCTGATCAGCTTGGCGATCGCCTTCAGGTCCGGATTGGGCATGAACTGCTCCATCTGCAGGTCAACCATGATCTGCGGCTGCGGCGGCACGCTGATGCCCTGCAGGGCCTGACGGATCTGTTCGGCGGAGAGTTCCTGGGACATGAAGGCGCAGACTGGAAAGTTGACGGGGCGCACAGTTTACCCAGAGCAACGCATTCTGGAACTGCCGTTTTAGACTGAACTTTCATCGGCTGCTGTGTCGGAACCTTTACACCCAAGCGGAAGAAATGGGAGACACGCCATGAGCAAGACACTCAAAGGCAAGACCGTCGCCATCCTGGTCACCGATGGTTTCGAACAGGTCGAACTGACCGGCCCGCGCGAGGCGCTCGAGGAGGCCGGCGCCAAGGTGAGGATCCTCTCCGACAGCAAGGACAAGGTACGCGGCTGGAACCACGACAAGCCGGCGGACAATTTCAAGGTCGACGGCACCTTCGAGACCGCCCGCATCGACGACTATGACGCGGTGCTGCTCCCCGGCGGCGTGATCAACGCCGACCAGATCCGCAACCTGCCCAAGGCCCAGGAAATCGTGCAGAAGGCCAGCGAGGCCGGCAAACCCATCGCCGTGATCTGCCACGGCGCCTGGCTGCTGGTCTCCGCCGGCCTGGTGAAGGGCAAGACCCTGACCAGCTGGAACTCGCTCAAGGACGACATCAACAATGCCGGCGGCCACTGGGTCGACCGCCAGGTGGTCAAGGACGGTCATCTGATCAGCAGCCGCAAGCCCGACGACATCCCCGCCTTCAACAAGCAGCTGATCGAAACCCTCGCCGCCTGATCCGATCAAAAGCGCGTGCGCCCTGCTCCGGCGGCGCACGCTGCTGCGCTATAATCCCGCTCTTTTGCCGGAGCCTTCCCCATGACCCTGCCCAGCCTGCGTCTGAAAGCCAACGCCGAGCGCCGCCTGCGCGCCGGCCACCTGTGGGTCTACAGCAACGAGGTGGACGTCGCCGCCACCCCGCTGAACGGCTTCGGCGCCGGCGAACAGGCCATCCTCGAAATGGCCAATGGTAAGCCGCTGGGCATCGTCGCGATGAGCCCGAACAACCTCATCTGCGCCCGCCTGATTTCCCGCGATACCAAGCACGTTCTCGACAAATCGCTGCTGGTTCACCGCCTGAACGTCGCGCTGAGCCTGCGTGAACGCCTGTTCGACAAGCCGTTCTACCGCCTCGTCTACGGTGACTCCGACCTGCTGCCGGGCCTGGTAGTAGACCGTTTCGGCGACGTACTGGTAGTCCAGCTCGCCTCGGCGACCATGGAGAAGCACCGCGACGACGTACTCGCCGCCCTGCTGCAGGTGCTCAAGCCCAGCGCCGTGCTGTGGAAGAACGACTCCAGCGCCCGCGATGCCGAAGGCCTTGAGCGCTACGTCGAGAACGCCTACGGCGAAGTCCCGGAATGGGTCGCCCTGGAAGAGAACGGCGTGAAGTTCGAAGCCCCGGTACTGGCCGGCCAGAAGACTGGCTGGTTCTACGACCACCGCATGAACCGCGCCCGCCTGCAGCCCTATGTGCAGGGCAAGCGCGTGCTCGACCTGTTCAGCTACATCGGCGGCTGGGGCATCCAGGCCGCAGCCTTCGGCGCCAGCGAAGTGATGTGCGTCGACGCCTCCGGATTCGCCCTGGATGGCGTGGAGCGCAACGCCACCCTCAACGGCCTGGCCGAGAAAGTCGCCTGCGTGGAAGGCGACGTGTTCGACGCCCTGCGCGAGCTGAAGGCCGCCGACGAACGCTTCGACGTGATCGTTGCCGACCCGCCCGCCTTCATCAAGCGCAAGAAGGACCTGAAGAACGGCGAGGCCGCCTACCGCCGCCTCAACGAACAGGCCATGCGCCTGCTGTCCAAGGACGGCGTGCTGGTCAGCGCCTCCTGCTCGATGCACCTGCCCGAGGACGACCTGCAGAACATCCTGCTGGGCAGCGCCCGCCACCTGGACCGCAACATCCAGCTGCTCGAGCGCGGCGGCCAGGGCCCGGACCACCCGGTCCACCTGGCGATCCCGGAAACCCGTTACATCAAGAGCCTGACCGTGCGCCTGCTGCCTAACGGCTAAGACGGTACAGCACGAGAACGGGGCGCCTCCTCTCGGGATGCGCCCCGTTTTTCGTTTCAACGGCGGACGGCGGATAACGCTTGAGGCGTTATGCGCCCTACGACCGGCAACGCTGCATCATGTCAGTAAAGTAGGGCGCATAAAGCGGAACGCTTTATCCGCCGGCTCTATCCACGAGTCGACGGATAGCGCTTGGGGCGTTATGCGCCCTACGAGATAAGGTCCCTCCCCCCTTCACTTCACCGGCATCAGCGAATCCGCCTCGCTGATCACCGCCTTGCCGGTGCTGCGCTGGAACAGGCAAAGCTCGCGCCCCTGCTTGCCCTTCATGTGCGCCTGTGGGTACTTGCCTCCAATCATCAGCGCCGTGTAGCCCACGCTGTCGTCGAACAGCACCGGCGCGCCCAGTACCTTCTTGTTCTGCAGATGGCTCAGCGCCAGGCAGGCCTCGCGCTGCTGCTTGTCCTGCGCTTGCCAGGCCGCATCGGACGAGGCCTGCACGCTACCAACGAAGAGCGCGACCAGTACGGCGACGGGGATGATTCTCATGGGGTTGCTCCTTCAACGAACGGGATCGAAAAGCGTCAGTGGCCATTCTGACCACGCCAGCGCGGCGAAAGTCTATGGCCCGCGCCGACCGCCAGCCTTTCCCTGGCGGCAAGGGCCGGCGTAGAATCCGGCTCATTCCTGCCATTTATCCCCCGGCGGGCCTGTGAGCCCCGGCCGAGCAGGCGGTGACCCCGCCAAGCCCCGCGCCGACCTCGCCCATGCAAGGCCATCTGCTGTTTGCATCCGGTGCGTACCGCGCTCACGATACGACTTAGAGTCTGCTCAAGGTCTCGCCGGCCAGCGCCATCCGCTGCACGCCGCCGCACAGAAGACCCGGATCGACTCCCACCGTGCACCTGAGCCGCAGGAACCTGTCATGCCCGATTACCGTTCGAAAACCTCCACCCACGGCCGCAACATGGCCGGCGCCCGCGCCCTCTGGCGCGCCACCGGGATGAAGGACGAAGACTTCAAGAAGCCGATCATCGCCATCGCCAACTCCTTCACCCAGTTCGTGCCCGGCCACGTGCACCTGAAGGACCTGGGCCAGCTGGTCGCCCGCGAGATCGAAAAGCACGGCGGCGTGGCCAAGGAATTCAACACCATCGCCGTGGACGACGGCATCGCCATGGGCCATGACGGCATGCTCTATTCCCTGCCGTCGCGCGAGATCATCGCCGACTCCGTGGAATACATGGTCAACGCCCACTGCGCCGACGCCATCGTCTGCATTTCCAACTGCGACAAGATCACCCCCGGCATGCTGATGGCCGCCCTGCGCCTGAACATCCCGGTGGTATTCGTCTCCGGCGGCCCGATGGAAGCCGGCAAGACCAAGCTGGCCAACCACGGCCTGGACCTGGTGGACGCCATGGTCGTCGCCGCCGACGACTCCTGCTCCGACGAGAAGGTCGCCGAGTACGAGCGCAGCGCCTGCCCGACCTGCGGCTCCTGCTCCGGCATGTTCACCGCCAACTCGATGAACTGCCTGACCGAAGCCCTGGGCCTGTCGCTGCCGGGCAACGGTTCGACCCTGGCCACCCACGCCGACCGCGAGCAGCTGTTCCTGCGCGCCGGCCGCCTGGCCGTCGAGTTGTGCCAGCGCTACTACGGCGAAGGCGACGAGTCCGTGCTGCCGCGTAATGTCGCCAGCTTCAAGGCGTTCGAGAACGCCATGACCCTGGACATCGCCATGGGCGGTTCGACCAACACCATCCTGCACCTGCTGGCCGCCGCCCAGGAGGCGGAGATCGCCTTCGACCTGCGCGACATCGATCGCCTGTCGCGCAAGGTGCCGCAGCTGTGCAAAGTCGCGCCGAACATCCAGAAGTACCACATGGAAGACGTGCACCGCGCCGGCGGTATCTTCTCCATCCTCGGTGAACTGGCCCGTGGCGGCCTGCTGCACACCGACGTACCGACCGTGCACAGCCCGAGCATGGCCGACGCCATCGCCCAGTGGGACATCACCCAGACCCGCGACGAGAAGGTCCACACCTTCTTCAAGGCCGGCCCCGCCGGCATCCCGACCCAGGTGGCGTTCAGCCAGAGCACCCGCTGGGACACCCTGGACGATGACCGCGCCGAAGGCTGCATCCGCAGCGTCGAGCACGCCTACTCCCAGGAGGGCGGCCTGGCCGTGCTGTACGGCAACATCGCCCTCGACGGCTGCGTGGTGAAGACCGCCGGCGTCGACGAATCCATCCACGTGTTCGAAGGCCGCGCGAAGATCTTCGAAAGCCAGGACGGCGCCGTGAAGGGCATCCTCGCCGACGAAGTGAAGCCCGGCGACATCGTGATCATCCGCTACGAAGGCCCGAAAGGTGGCCCGGGCATGCAGGAAATGCTGTACCCGACCAGCTACCTGAAGTCCAAGGGCCTGGGCAAGGACTGCGCCCTGCTCACCGACGGTCGCTTCTCCGGCGGCACCTCCGGCCTGTCCATCGGCCACGCCTCGCCGGAAGCTGCCGCAGGCGGCGCCATCGGCCTGGTGCAGGACGGCGACAAGGTACTGATCGACATCCCCAATCGCAGCATCAACCTGCTGGTGAGCGATGAAGAGCTGGCCACCCGCCGCGCCGAGCAGGACAAGAAGGGCTGGAAGCCGGCTCAACCCCGCGCACGCAAGGTGAGCACCGCGCTGAAGGCCTACGCCCTGCTGGCCACCAGCGCCGACAAGGGCGCGGTGCGCGACAAGGCGCTGCTGGACGGTTGAGTCTGGTAGCGGAATGAAAAAGCCCGGCGAATGCCGGGCTTTTTTTGCGCAACAAAAGTTGGAATCAACCTTCCTTTGCAGACTTGGCGCACCCGCCGGTGCCGGGCTTGATTCCACGATCGGCACTGCAGATCGACCCCTTGGTTTCCCAAACGATGTGGGTTGCCCCCGCTGACTTACTGGCTGTCATAGTCATTTCCAGCGACTTCCCGTCGGAGTCAGTAGCACTGGTCGTCACTTCGATAGCACCATTCGAAACTGCATACTTCGTGATGTTCTCAGTAGAGAGTTCCGCTGGGATACCGAACTCGCCCGCCTTGCACTCCGACTTTTCCGCCTCTGATACACACATTCCCACAGCAGTTTTCACCGCAGCCAACTCGCTCACTGCCGCCGCAGCTCTGGTGCGCGACGAATAGTCCGAGTAAAGGGGCAAGGACACCGAAGCCAGAATCCCGATGATCGCCACCACGATCATCAGCTCGATCAGAGTGAAACCCTGTTGTTTGCGCATCTTCATATCCTTCTGGATTACGCCGAGGCCCTGAATGGCTCCGGATGTACTCCAGTGAAGTCACGCAACCGGGCACGATCATTCAGACGCGTCCGCGCACCCTGTTGAAAATTCGGCACTTTTTCTTGCGTCGAAAGCCAGGGCGGTACCCCTGCCCGGCCTTGGCGTAGGAATCCGAACTTCCCCGTTTATCCCTCCTTGCCTCATGGCACTGTGCGATCCCGCTCCGGGCCAGTAAAATCGCGCTCTTTTTTCCCGGACCGCCGCCCATGAGCTCCCTCGAGAACCCGTCCGCCGCCAAGGATCAGCCCGATCTGGTCTACGGCCTGGAAGACCGCCCCGCCCTGCCCATTGCCCTGCTCGCGGCACTGCAGCACCTGCTGGCGATCATCGTGCCGATCGTCACCCCCGGCCTGCTGATCTGCCAGGCACTGGGCGTGTCGCCGCGCGACACCAACCTGATCGTGTCGATGTCGCTGGTGATCTCCGGCATCGCCACCTTCGTCCAGTGCAAGCGCTTCGGGCCGTTCGGCGCGGGGCTGCTGATCGTCCAGGGCACCAGCTTCAACTTCGTCGGCCCGCTGATCGCCGGCGGCGCGCTGATGGTGAAGAGCGGCACGCCGGTGGAAGCAGTGATGGCGGCGATCTTCGGTGTGGTCATGGCTGGCTCCTTCGTCGAGATGGGCGTATCGCGCATCCTTCCGTTCGTGAAGCGCCTGATCACCCCGCTGGTCACCGGCATCGTGGTGCTGATGATCGGCCTCACCCTGATCAAGGTCGGCCTGATCAGCATGGGCGGCGGCTTCTCCGCCATGGCCAACGGCACCTTTGCCAACGGCGAGAACCTGATGCTGTCGGGCCTGGTGCTGGCGATCATCGTCATCCTCAACCGCATCCCGGTGGTGTGGATGCGCAGCGGCGCCATCGTCATCGCCCTCGCGGTGGGCTACGCGCTGGCCGGCTACCTGGGCCGCCTGGACTTCACCGGCATGCACGAGGCGCCGGCGTTCCAGGTGCCGGTGCCGCTGCACTTCGGCCTGGGCTTCTCCTGGAGCCTGTTCATCCCGATGCTGGTGATCTACCTGGTCACCTCGCTGGAAGCCATCGGCGACGTCACCGCCACCAGCAAGATATCCAAGCAGCCGGTGGAAGGCCCGCTGTGGATGCAGCGCATCAAGGGCGGCGTGCTGGTGAACGGCGCCAACTCGCTGCTGGCCGGCCTGTTCAACACCTTCCCCAGCTCGGTGTTTGCACAGAACAACGGCGTGATCCAGCTGACCGGCGTCGCCAGCCGCCACGTCGGCCTGTGGATCGCCGCGATGCTCATCGTGCTGGGCCTGTTCCCCAGCGTCGCCGGGGTGATCCAGGCCGTGCCGGAGCCGGTGCTCGGCGGCGCAGTGATGGTGATGTTCGGCGCGGTCGCCGCTTCGGGTATCAACATCCTTGCCGGCACCCATCTGGACCGCCGCGCGCTGCTGATCATCGCCGTCAGCCTGGCGCTGGGCCTGGGCATTTCCCAGGTGCCGGAGTTCCTCGCGCACATGCCCCACGCGATCCGCAACGTGCTGGAATCCGGCGTCGCCACCGGCGGCATCTGCGCGCTGCTGCTGAACTGGTTCCTGCCCGAGTCCGACGCCGCCAAGGCCTCGCACAACGGCTGATCCGCCACGACGCCACCTTCGGGTGGCGTCGTCGTTTATGCTCCCTGGCATGACCACTTCCCTGCGCATCGGCGTCATCGCCGACACCCACGGCCTGCTGCGCCCCGAAGCGCTGGCGGCGCTGCGCGGCTGCGAGCGCATCCTGCACCTGGGCGATATCGGCCCCGCTTCGCTGCTCGATCAACTCCGCGAGCTCGCCCCGCTGGACGTGGTGCGCGGCAACAACGACACCGACGACTGGGCCGCCGCGCTGCCGGAAACGCTGCTGCTGGAGTTGGGTGGACTGCGGCTCTACCTGATCCATGACCTCAAGCAACTGGCCATCGATCCAGTAGCCGAAGGTATCGACGTGGTGCTGGCGGGGCATTCGCACAAGCCGCTGAACGAGGTGCGCAATGGGGTTCTCTATCTGAATCCGGGGAGCGCGGGGCCGCGGCGGTTCAAGTTGCCGATTGCGCTGGCGATTCTGGAGATCGTCGACGGGCAACCCAGGGTAGAGATGGTTTCGCTTGTCTGAGAGCGTTCGCGAGCAAGCTCGCTCCTACAGGGTGCATCCGCTTTTCGTAGGAGCGAGCTTGCTCGCGAACCGCCATCGCTCCGAAGTCACGGCTCCAGCAATTGGGCCGCCAACTGCGCCACCGCCTCCTGCCGCTCGGTCTTCTCCGAGCGCCGCTTGCCATTGAGCCCCGACCACTCCGGATGCGCCCGCGCCTTGCGCAGGGCCTCGGGCAGCTTGCCTTCGCGCCATTGCTTGTCCTCCGGCGATTGCAGGTGGATTGCCTCCACCGCCGCATGCCCGCGAGTCTGCAAAGCCGCCAGCAGTTGCCGCTGCCGCAGCGCCAGCAGTCGCAGCACACTGTCGTCCACGGAAAGCTCGCGGCTGCCCTTGAGCTTGCCCAGCAGGCGCTGACCGTAATGGCCGACGGTCTGCCAGGCGCCGCCGGCGATGGCGCCCAGCGCAGTCGCCGCGCCGAGCGTCAGTCCGCCGACCAGCAGATCGATCCCCGCTCCCGCCGCCGCGCCGGCCGCGACGCCACCGCCCAGGCGGATGCCCAGTTGGCGCAGGGTTTCCGGGTTGAACAGGTCATCGCCCCAGCGGCCGTCCATCAATGGCAGATCAGCCGCGCGAGCGTCGTCCTTGCGGAAGGCGTAGAGGCTGAGCAGCGCCTTCACGCAGGTGTCTTCGCGCTTGCGCACTTGGTTGCGCAGCGTCTCGGTGGCGGCGCGCACGGCGGCATCGCCTGCCGGCACCAGTTGGCGGCAGGCGGCGACATCCACCAGCAGTTCGGCAATCAAGCGCGCACCGGCTTCGCGGCGGGCGACAGCCTGGGCTTCGTGATCGGCCACCAGTCGATCCAGCTGCAGGCGCGCACGCTCCATCAACAGAGCAAGGCTTTCGTAGAGGCGGCGCTCGCCATCCAGCGGCGGCGCCACGCTGTCGAAGCGCACCAGCGCATGCAGGCCGAGACGGGACAGCGCCTCGCGCCACTGCTCTTCGCGGTGCTGGGGGCTGGCGACGAAATTGAGCACCGGCAGCAGCGGCCGGGCGCAGGCGGCGAGCACGGCCAGTTCGTCGCGGTACTTAGCCAGTACGGGCTCGCGGGCGTCGATCACGTAGAGGCCGGCGTCGGAGGCGAGCAACTGGCGCAGCACCTTGGCTTCCTGCTCGAAGCGCCCGCGGGCTTCGCTACCGTCGAGGAAACGGCGCAGTTTTTCTGGGCCGTCCAGGCGCTCGCCGGGGCGCTCCAGGCCGTCGAGGAAGTCGCGTAGGGCGATGGCGTCCTCCAGGCCCGGCGTGTCGTACAGCTCCAGCAGTGGCTCACCATCGACCGACAGACGTGCGCCTTCCACATGCCGCGTGGTACTCGGGCGATGGGAGACTTCGCCGAAGCCCACATCACGGGTCAGGGTCCGCAGCAGCGAGGTCTTGCCGACGTTGGTGTGGCCGACCACGGCCAGTTTCAGCGCATCAGTCATGCCCGGTCTCCAGCCAACCCAGCGGGGATGCCGAGGTGTGAGGCAAATTCAGCCGCTCGATGCCGGCGTGCCAGTCGCCCAGGCGCTCGGCGTCCAGCGCTTCGCCCGGCGGCGCCTGCAGCAGCCAGACGCGAGTGGCGGCGGCGCAGCGCGAGAGTTCGGCGATCAACGCCAAAGTGCCTCGATCCGGCGAGCGGCGCGGGTCACAGGCGATCACCAGACGCGCTGGCGGGTAGCGTGTGAGCTGCTCCAGCAGGCGGCGACGCTGGGCGCCGTCGTCGAGGTCGCCAGCGTTGGCGATGCTGTCCGGCAGCTTCGGCGGCCAGTTGGGTCGGTCCAGCAGTTCGATGGAGACCAGCAGCGCGCCATCGGCGGTGGCGGCAGGCAGCTGCGCCTGCGGTTCGACCAGCTCATCCGGCGCAGCATCGCTGACGCCCAGGCGCTCGCTGGCCGGCATCAGGCGTTCGCGCAGCAGGGCGTAGCCGGGCAGCGAGACATCCAGCGCCAGCTGCGCGCGCCCGCGCTTCCAGCGCCACAGGCAGAGCAGCCAGAGCGCGCCGCGCAGCAGCACGCCGTACATCAGCAGGATGCCCACCAACCAGCCCGCCCAGGCGTGGCGCGCGTTTTCGCTGGCCACCAGGGCATCGCCGCTGGCGCGTACCAGCTCCGAATCCGGCTGCGGGAAGCCGAGCAGGGACGGCAGCGCGCCGAGACTGTGGGTCAGGGCAATGAAGGTGTCGCCGCCGAGAATGGTGGTCTCCCAGACGAAGCCATAGCGCCGCGTCGCCAGCAGCGCCAGCAGCACGCCCAGCGCACTGCTCAGCGCGACGAACCACAGGCCGTGGACCAGCAGGCCAAGCGCCCAGCGGGTCAGCTTCTGCCGGTCCAGCAGCACCAGCAGCGCGGGCGCCAGCTGCGCCGCATGGGCATCGCGGGCGAGCTTGCCGCTCAGCCACAGCCACAGGCGCCCGAGCGCGCCGGCCGCCTCGCCGCCGGCGAAGAAGGCCAGCGTCCAGCCAATGAGGGTAATCAAGTGCAGGCCGAGCAGGCTGGCCAAAGCCCAGAACACGTTGACCGGGCGCTGACCGTCGCCCAGCGCGGCAAAGGCCAGGCCGCCGCCGGTGAACAGCGCCAGGGCCAGCAGCAGGTAGATCGACAGGCGCGCTCCCTGGCTCCAGGTGCGCAAGGCGGCGCGCTGGCCATCGCGCTCGGCCAGCAGCAGCGCGCGGTGCTGAAGGCGCTGTGCGAGGTCGCCACCGCCAACGATGGCGCGGCGATTGGCCTCGCTGTCTTCCAGGGGACCGACCTGTTCCTCGCGCAGGCGCACGGCCTCGCACAGCCACAGGGATTGGAGGGCGGACTCGCTCACGGGTTCTCCGACAATCGGTATTCGCCAGCAAGGATAACCGCTGCTCGCCGTGGCGTCCCGGCGCCGCCGGTAACACCCTGCATCGTCAACCAAACCAAGGAGGGGCTCTCGCCAGGCGCGGGCAGGCTCAGACTCAGCCGATAGCACTGCCCCTATAAAAACAACAATGAGGCCTCGCCATGCTGCGCTCGCTGCTCAGTGCCTTGCCCCTGCTGCTCGCCGCCACCACCGCGGCGGCCGTGGAAACACCGCCGGTGCGCCCTTCCGACTGGGGCCCGGACACCCCGCTGATGCAGGCCGTGCCGCCGCGCCAGCTGGACGCCAGCGTCAGCGCCCGACAGTCCGCCAGTAATACCTCGCAACTGTGGATCAGCCAGACCGACTTCCGCCTGCACGACGACATCGGCTTCTTCATCCGCAAGATGCTGATCCAGATGAGCCCGGTGGCGGGCGCTGGAACACCACTGATGCTCGACGACCCGAAATCCATGGTCGCGCGCATCCAGGCCGGGGACATCTTCGTCGCCGACGCCACCCTCGCCAGCCTGCTCAACGAGGAGCTGCGCAACGCCAAAGCGCCGGTGCGCAACCTGAAGCTCAGCACCCGCGCCGATGGCCAGGAAGTCCACGGCGAACTGCTGCGCAAGGGGCGCTGGCGGCCGCTGCGGATGGTCACCGGGATCGAGCAGGCCGGCCCGCTGAAGGTGGCGCTGGTGCCGCAACGGATCTACGTCGACAACGTGGACGTCACGCCCTCGCTGAGCGCCGCATCCATCGAGATGTCCGAGGTGCTGCAACTGCACACCGCGCACATGCAGCTGATCGGCAACCGCATCCTGGTCGACCTCGACGGCCTGTTCCCGCCGCCGCGCCTGGACTTCACCGTGCGCAGCCTGAAGCTCGCCGACGGCGGCATGGACCTGCAGCTGGGCAGCGAGCTGGCCGAGCTGAAATGGCCGCAGCTCAAGGCGCCGAAAAGCTACATGTTCATCGAGGGCGGCGACATCAAGATGGCGCGGACCATCCTGGTGAAGGCCTACGCGCTGTTCACCAGCCTCAGCCCCGACGCGCCGCTGCTGTTCAACCTCTACGACTACCGGCGCCAGCTGCAGTACGGCGAAATCCGCCTGCGCGAGGACGGCATGGTGCACATCGCGGTATCTCCCATAAAAGCGCCCGTGAAGGCGCCCGCCCCGGAGGAGAAAGCCCTATGAGAATCCTCCTCGCTTCCCTGCTCCTGCTGGCGTTTGCCGGCAACGCCACCGCCGAGAGCGCCATCGACAAGCAGCAGCGCGAACTGGGCGTACTGCGCCAGGGCTGGTTCCAGCAGACGCCGCCGGCAGCGGACTTCAAGGCCAGCCGGCCGGGCGGCCTGCGCGACTCCGGCCAGGACGGCGTGGGCATCCTGCTGAACAACGTGGACCTCTATTTCCAGGGCGGCATCGGCTTCCACAGCCCGCAGCTCAAGGGCTGGCTGGTGCCGCTCAAGGCCGGCGAGCCCATCGACTTCGACCGCCCGCAGGACATGCGCATCAACGTCTCCGAAGGCGAGGTGATCCTCAGCCCCGAGCAGCTGGCCAACCTATTCAACCAGCACATCCTCGATTACCCGGAGACCATGCTGCGCGGCTTCCAGCTGAGCGTCGAAGGCGACCGCCTGCTGGTCTCCGGCGAGGTTCAGCCGCTGGGCGTCGGGCCCTGGCTGCCGCTGCGGCTGTCCGGCACGGTGAAGCTCGACGGCGACAACCTCGACTACCAGCCCGACAGCGTGAAGGTGCTCGGCGTGCCCAGCTACGGCGCCATGAGCCTGGTGGGCCTGCGCCTGGATTCGCTGGTGACCCTGGAGCGTCCCGGCGCGGTGCTGCAGGACAACGTGATGCACCTGAACTACCACCAGGTCTTCCCCCTGGTGGGCATCGATGGCCGGGTCGAATCCAGCTGGCTGGACACCAAGGGACTGCACCTGAAGTTCGCGCCCAAACCCGGCGCCGCTTCGCTGGCCTTCGAACCGCCGCGCCAGGCGGGGCCGTCCTATATCTGGCTGCAATCGGGGGACCTGAAGATCTTCGAGATCCTGATTACCTATTCGCAGGTGCTGCTCAAGGCCGAGCGGCCCGAGCAGACGCTGTCGTTCAAACTCAAGGACTACCGCAAGGTGCTCTCCACCGGCATCACCCAGGTCAACGAGGACGGCACCTTCTTCATGCGCGTTCCACCAGCCGCCGGCCCCACCGAGGGTGAGCGGCTGGTATCCTCTGGCACTGGGAGTTCCCACTGATGTTCAGCACTGGAGTCACGATGTCCGAAGCCCTGCCCCTGGCGATGATCGCCGCCCTTGCCGACAACCGCGTGATCGGCGTCGACAACCGCCTGCCCTGGCACCTGCCGCAGGACCTCAAGCACTTCAAGGCGATGACCCTGGGCAAGCCGGTGATCATGGGCCGCAAGACCTGGGATTCGCTGGGCCGCCCGCTGCCGGGCAGGCTGAACATCGTCGTCACCCGCCAGGCCGGGCTGCAGCTGGAGGGCGCAGAAGTCTTCACCAGCCTCGATGCTGCCCTCGAGCGCGCCGCCGAATGGGCGAAGCAGGAAGAAGCCGAGGAACTGATGCTGATCGGCGGGGCGCAGCTGTATGGCGAGGCGCTGGAACGTGCCGAACGGCTGTACCTGACCCGCGTGGGGTTGAGCCCGGCGGGTGATGCGCACTTCCCGGAAGTGGATGAAGCGCACTGGCATCTGGCTTCGAGCATCGAGCATGACGCCGAGGGTGAGACGCCGGCTTATGCGTTCGAGGTGTGGGAGCGGGCTTGAGTCTTCAGTGTAAGAACCCCTCTCCCTAACCCTCTCCCTGAAGGGAGAGGGGATATCCGCTTCAAGCGCGCCCTCTGCGTCACCAGCGAGCACCGTAGCCAACGAAAACGCCGAACGGCTCCCTCTCCCTTTAGGGAGAGGGCTGGGGAGAGGGAGTCGTCCAACACCGTACCTCCAAAGAAAAACGCCGCCCCAGTCCCCCGGCGCGGCGTTTTTCTTTACCTCAAGCCATCAGAACGCAAAGTGCTCCGCGTCCAGCCCCATCAGGCAATCCGCGCCGCCCAGCAGAGCTTCGCGGTGCATGCTGGCGCGCGGCAGGATGCGCTTGATGTAGAACTCCGCGCTGGCGAGCTTGGCGCGGTAGAAGTCCGCGTCGCCCTCGCCGACCGCCAGCTTCGCCTGGGCCACGCCGGCGGCCTGCACCCACAGGCCCGCCAGCAGCACGTAGGAGCAGTACTGCAGGAAGTCCACCGAGGTGGCGCCGATTTCCTGCGGGTCGCGCTGGCAGGCGGCGATCACTTCGCTGGTCAGGCTGCGCCATTCCAGCAGGCGTTGGCGCACGGTTTCTGCCAGGCCGGCCAGTTCGGTACGGGCTCCTGCAGTCTCGCAGGCAGCCGCCAGCTCGCCGATCAGCGCATTCAACTCCGTACCGCCATCGCCCAGCAGCTTGCGGCGGATCAGGTCGAGCGCCTGGATGCCGTTGGTGCCTTCGTAGATCTGGGTGATGCGGCTATCGCGCATCAGCTGCTCCATGCCCCACTCGCGGATGTAGCCGTGGCCGCCATAGACCTGCACGCCGAGGCTGGACACCTCCTGGCCGACGTCGGTGAAGAACGACTTCACGATGGGGATTAGCAGCGCCGCACGCTTGCTCGCCGCCTTGCGAGCGTCGGCCTCGGGATGGCCGTGCTCCAGGTCCAGTTCGCGGGCGCAGAGTGCGGACACCATCCGGCAGCCCTCGGTCAGGGTCTTCTGGGTCAGCAGCATGCGCCGCACGTCCGGGTGGACGATGATCGGGTCGGCGGCCTTGGACGGCTCCGCCGCGCCGGTCAGCGCGCGCGATTGCAGACGTTCGCGGGCATAGGCCAAGGCGCCCTGGCAGGAACGCTCGGCGATGCCCAGACCCTGCAGGCCGACCTGGAAGCGCGCGTCGTTCATCATGGTGAACATGCACGCCAGACCCTGGTTGGCCTGGCCGATCAGCCAGCCGGTGGCGCCGTCGAAGTTCATCACGCAGGTTGACGCGCCCTTGATACCCATCTTGTGCTCGATGGCACCGCAGCTCAGGGAGTTGCGCGCGCCCGGCGTACCGTCGGCATTGGCGATGAACTTGGGGACTAGGAACAGGCTGATGCCCTTCACCCCGGCCGGCGAATCCGGCAGGCGCGCCAGCACCAGGTGGACGATGTTTTCCGACAGGTCCTGCTCGCCGCCGCTGATGAAGATCTTGCTGCCGCTGACATGGTAGCTGCCATCCGCCTGTGGCTCGGCACGGGTACGCAGCAGCGCAACGTCGGTGCCGGCCTGCGGCTCGGTGAGGCACATGGTGCCGGTCCACACGCCACTGATCATCTTCGCCAGGTAGTCGCGCTGAAGCTCCGGCGCGCCGTGCTTGTACAGCGCCAGCACCGCACCCTCGGTCAGCCCGGAATAGACGCGGAAGGACAGCGACGCGGCCATCAGCATTTCGTGGAAGCTGGCCGAAACCATCTGCGGGAAGCCCTGGCCGCCGAACTCGGTCGGCCCGGTCATGCTCGCCCAGCCGTTGTCGCAGTACTGCTTGTAAGCGTCGCGGAAGCCGTCCGGCGTGGTGACTTCGCCATTGAGCAGGGTCGCGCCCTGCTCGTCGCTGTTGCGGTTCAGCGGCGCAACCACTTCGCCGGTGTAGCGCGCGCCCTCTTCCAGCACGCCATCGATCAGCTCGCGGTCGAGGCCATTGCCCAGCAGCTCGCAGTGGGCGCTGACGTCGAACAGTTCGTGGAGGACGAAGCGCATGTCGCGCAGGGGTGCCTGGTAACTCATGTTCAATGCTCCTGTTTCACGTCGGCAAAGTGGCCATTGGCGGCGGCCAGGCGCTCGATCAGCGCAGCCGGCTGCCAGTGCGCGCCGTGGGCGCCGGCCAGGTCACGCAGGCGCGCCAGCACGCTCTGCAGGCCCTGGGCATCGGCCCAGGCCATTGGGCCGGACTTGTCCTTGGGGAAGCCATAACCATTGAGGTAAACCGTGTCGATGTCGGCGCTGGTGGAGGCGATGCCTTCGTCGAGAATCTTCGCGCCTTCGTTGACCAGGGCCAGCAGGCAGCGCTCGAGGATTTCCTCGACGCCGATGTCGCGGCGGGAGTAGCCCAGGCGCTCGGATTCGCTCACCACCAGGGCGTCGACTTCCGGGTCGTGCTCGGCCTGGCGGTTGCCCGGCTCGTAGTGATAGAAGCCGTTGCCGCTCTTCTGGCCGAAACGCCCCATCTCGCACAGGCGGTTGTCCACCTGCACGGTCGGCGCGTCCTGGCCCTTGCCGGCCAGCTCGCGAGCACGCCATTCGAGGTCGATGCCGACCACGTCGAACATGCGGAACGGGCCCATGGCGAAACCGAAGCCCTGGATCGCCGCGTCCACCTGGTGCGGCAGCGAGCCCTCAAGGATCAACCGGCGCGACTCCTGGACGTACTTCTCCAGCATGCGGTTGCCGATGAAGCCGTGGCAGTTGCCGGCCACCACGCTGACCTTGCCCATGCGCTCGCCCAGTTCCAGCGCGGCTTCGAGCACGGCGGGCGCAGTCTTCGCGCCGCGCACGATCTCCAGCAGCTTCATGATGTGCGCCGGGCTGAAGAAGTGCAGGCCGAGCACCTGGGACGGCCGCGAGGTCACGGCGGCGATGGCGTCGACGTCCAGGTAGGAGGTGTTGGAGGCCAGGATCGCCGAGGGTTTCAGCGCCGCGTCCAGTTCGCGGAAGATCGACTGCTTGAGTTCGAGGTTCTCGTACACCGCCTCGATCACCAGGTCTACCTCGCGAATCGCCGCGTAGTTCGCCACCTGGGAGATGCGCGCGCGGCGACGGGCGGCTTCGGCCTCGTCGATGCGGCCCTGGCGCACGTTGTGGGCGTAGGTGTCGGCCACGGCGCCGAGGGCCTGGGTGAGCATCTGCGGGTTGTTGTCCAGCCACAGGACCTGCACGCCGGCGTTCGCCAGGCACATGGCAATGCCCCGGCCCATGGTGCCGGCGCCGATGACGGCGGCGCTGGCGATGCGGATGTTCTGGCTCATGTTGTTCCTCTTGTCAGCCTGAAACGCTCGTTTGAAGACCACTCACCTTAGGGAAGGCGGTACTATTTTTGAAATTTTGAGTTGTGATAAGTGGCATTCAGCCGATGAATATGAATACGTTCGACCTCAACCTGCTGCGGGTGCTGGACGCGCTGCTGCGCGAGCGAAACGTTTCCCGTGCGGCGGAGCGCCTGGCGCTGAGCCAGCCGGCGGTGAGCAACGCTTTGAACCGCCTGCGCGAACTGCTCGATGACCCGCTGCTGGTGCGCGTCGGTCGGGCGATGCAGCCAACGCCTCGGGCGCTGGAGCTGGAAGCGCCGATCCGCGATGCGCTGCAACGCATCGGCCAGAGCCTGGCCGGCGGCGACACCTTCGACCCCGCGCGCAGCCGCCAGCGCTTCACGATGGCGCTGACCGACTATGTGGAAGCACTGTGCATGCCGCACCTGCTCGAAAGTCTGGGAAGCGCGGCGCCAGGCATGGGCCTGAGCATCCAGCACCTGACGCCGACGCTACCGGCCGAGGCGCTGGACAAGGGCAACCTGGACCTGGTGCTGGGCCGTTTCGAGGAACTGCCGGCGCGCTTCCAGCGTCGGCCGTGGGCGAGCGAAACGCTGCGCCTGCTGGCCCGGCGCGGGCATCCGCAGGTGAATGGCGGGATCGATCTGCAGACCTTCCTCGGTCAGCGGCACCTGTGGGTTTCCGGCGGGCAGACCAAGGGCATGGTCGACCAGTGGCTGGCCAGCCAGGGACTCAAGCGGGAGATCGCCTACACCACGCCCAACTACCTGCAGGCGGCGCACCTGGTGGCCAGCACCGATCTGCTGACGGTGTTGCCGACGCGCCTGGCCATCTATTTCGCGGAGCTATTACCGTTGCAGGTGCTGGAGTTGCCGTTCGACGTCGGGCAGTTTCACCTGGAACTGGTCTACCTCGCCCAACGCGAGCGGGATGCAGCGTTGCAGTGGCTGGTCGAGCGGATCGTCGAGGCGGCGCCGGATTGACTGGGCTCGCCGCGTAGGATGGCGTGGAGCGAAGCGATACCCATCATGGGCGCAAGGATCGATGGGTATCGCAAGCTCCACCCATCCTACGAATCTGATCAACCGGAGTGAGCAGAACCTGTAGGACCGAGGGGGACGCCCAGTCCTTGCTAGCGAACCGGAGTTGCCGAACATGACGAAACCGGGCGGTTCGCGAGCAAGCTCGCTCCTACATAGAGCAGAAAAGAAAAAACGCGCTCGGAGGCGCGTTTCGTGGGGATCAGAAGCGATCGCGAACGATCGTCTCTTCCAGCGGCAGCCGACCGATGCGCGGCTTGGCGTCCACGGCCTGTTTACCGACAGCGATCATCAGGCCGATGGCGTGGTTGGCCGGCAGGTTGATCAGCTTGCCCACGGCGTCGAAGTCGAAACCAACCATCGGCACGCTGTCCAAGCCACGGCCACGGGCGGCGAGCATCAGCGTCTGGGCCACCAGGCCGCTGCTGCGCATGGCTTCGTCGCGCTGGGTCTGCGGCTTGTCGCGGTAATAGCCGTCGATGGCGCCGACCATGAAGTTCTTCACCTCGGCCGGGGCGCCGTCCCACACGCGTTCGGCGTTCTTCTCCCAGCTGTCGACCTGCGCGCAGACGATCACCAGCATCGAAGCCTCGGTCATCTGTACCTGGTCCCAGCCGGCTTCGCGGATCTGCGCACGCAGCTGCGGGTCGCTGACTTCCACCAGGCGCACGTGTTGCAGGTTGAAGGAGGTGGGCGCTAGCAGCGCCTGTTGCAGCAGGTCGTCCTTCTCCTCGCGGCTCATCACGTAGGAAGTGTCGAAACCGCGGATGGAACGGCGGCTGCGGATGGCGTCTTCGATCAGCATGGAAAATCCTCTGGCTGGCATGGGCGGGAACGGCGCGCATGGTAAGCCGAGAGGCAGCTCCGTTGCAGAGCGGCGTATCGATAATGTCTATCCGATGCCTCGATAGAACAAGGCCCGCCAGGACCGGCGGGCTCCGACGCGAGGGTCAGCTCTCCAGCGCTTCCACCGGCGCAGCCGTGGTTTGGCGCTGCTTGGGCGAAGTGAAGGTCAGGTAGCCGTCCTCGACCTTGCCGAAACGCAGCAGGGCCAGGTCCAGCGCGTAGTTCTGGTAGAGCTTCCACGGCGTGCGGTCGCCCTGCTTGGGCATGCGGTCGGCGGCGCGCTGGATGTAGCCGGAATTGAGGTTGAGGAAGGGTTCTTCCTTCACCGATCCGTCGGTCTGGCGCGGCGTGCACTGGCGCATGCCGATGGCGTCTAGGTGGTTGATCAGGCGGCAGAAGTACTCGCTGGAGAGGTCGGCCTTGAGCGTCCAGCTGGCATTGGTGTAGCCGACGATGGCGGCAAGGTTGGGCAGGTCACGCAGCATGATGCCGCGATAGCCCATGCTTTTCGTGACCTCGAAGGGCTTGCCGTCAATGGCCAGCTCGGCGCCACCGAACATCACCAGGTCCAGTCCGGTGGCGGTGACGATCACGTCCGCTTCCAGCAGTTGTCCGGATTTGAGCAGGATGCCCTTCTCGGTGAAGCGCTCGATATGGTCGGTGACCACCGACGCGCGGCCCTGACGCAGCGCCTTGAACAGGTCGCCGTCCGGCACGCAGCACACGCGCTCGTCCCAAGGCTTGTAGCGCGGGCTGAAGTGGCGCATGTCGAAGTCCTTGCCCAGCTGCAGGTTGGCCAGCTTGAGCATCAACTTGCGCACCGCGCCGGGGAACATTTTGGAGGCCATGAAGAAGATCATCTGCATGGTCACGTTGCGCGCCCGCGCCTGTCGATACACCCATTTCTCCGGCAGGAAGTTGCGCAGGAAGTTGGAGATCGGGTCCTTCGCCGGCAGGGTGATCACATAGGACGGCGAGCGCTGCAGCATGGTGACGTGGGCGGCCTTGTCGGTCAGCGAGGGGATCAGCGTGACGGCGGTGGCGCCGCTGCCGATCACCACGATGCGCTTGCCGCTGTAGTCGAAGTTCTCCGGCCACAGCTGCGGGTGGATGACCTGCCCGCCGAAGCTCTCGCGGCCCGGGAAGTCCGGGGTGTAGCCGGCGTCGTAGCGGTAGTAGCCGGTGCACATGAAGAGGAACTGCGCACTCATGCGCACGGGCTCCTCTTCGTCGCCACGCTGCACGCTGAGGTTCCAGCGCGCCGTGTTGCTGTCCCAGTCGGATTTGAGGACGCGGTGGCGGTAACGCACCTTGTCCTCGACGCGGTACTCGCGGGCGGTCTCGCGGATGTAGTTGAGGATCGAGGGGCCGTCGGCGATGGCCTTGGGATCGGTCCAGGGCTTGAAGTTGTAGCCCAGGGTGTACATGTCCGAGTCGGAGCGGATGCCCGGGTAGCGGAACAGGTCCCAGGTGCCGCCCATGGCCTCACGGCCTTCGAGGATGGCGTAGGACTTGCCGGGGCATTGCTTCTGCAGGTGGCAGGCGGCGCCGATGCCGGACAGGCCGGCGCCGATGATCAGTACATCCAGGTGCTCGACGGACATGCTTGGGGCTCCTCGGCCGTTAGGCAGGCAGTGCCTGGTGAGTCTAGGAGGAATTTCCTCCCCTCACCCTACAAGCAGCCCAGGCGGCGTCACGCCGACCTTTAGTCGTGCGTGGCGCCGCCGGATTCAGGCGTTCAAAGCTGCGCCTGCACCCAGTCGCGCACCTGGGCGTAGGGGTAGTCTTCCAGCGTGGCGTGGCCCGGTAATCCGCGCGCGCGCATGCGGGTGAAGGCCGGCACGCTGATGCCACAGAGGAAGCGCGTAATGCAGTCGGCGCTGGGCGCGGTGCCTCGGGCGCTGCGGTACTTCTCCAGGAAGGCGTCGCATCGATCGTGCAGCGACTGGCCATCCAGAGCCGGCAGTGCAGGCGGCTCCGGCAGGCGGGCAACATGCCCGGCGCACACCGAACAGTGACCACACTGGCGTGGAGCCTGCTGGTCGCCGAAGTACTGGGCGAGGCGCCAGCTCAGGCAGTCCGAGCTGCCCAGCAGATCGAGCATGGCGCCGATACGGGCGATCTCGCTTTCCTCGTGGCGCTTGAAGTAGCCGTGCAGCTCTTCGCTCAACTTATCCACAACGAAGGACGCATCGCGCACCGAGTACACCTCGGTCATCTGCTTGCTCTCCAGCTCCACCCAGCCGCGTTCCTGGAAGTAATCCAGCGCCTTCACCACCCGCGCGCGCTCGGCGCCATGGCGGCTGTAGAGCGTGTCGAAGTCCAGGGTCGCCCAGGTTCGCGCGCGGGCCGAAGTCGTCAGGATGGCTTCGACGAACTGCCGCCGCTCACCTTCAAAATGGCTCAGCAGCGCGGAGGAATCGATCAACAGCTTGTAGCGATATTCGGCGAAATAGGCGAAGCGTGGCGCGATGATGCCGCGCAGCTCCAGCTGCACCAGCAGCGTCTTGAGCGGCAGCTGGCGGATGTTCGACTGGTCCGACAACGGCACCAGCATGGTTTCCCATTGGCCATTCGGCGCCTGGCGGATTTCCTCCAGTACGTTGCGGATGCCCTCACGCTCGGGTGTGTCGCCGTAGACGAAGTTCTCCAGCACGTTGAGGCTGTCGCGGTTGGCCAGCACCAGGCATTCCGAGCGCTGGCCGTCGCGCCCGGCGCGGCCGATTTCCTGGCTGTAGTTCTCCAGCGACTTGGGCAGGTCGTAGTGCACCACCTGGCGGATATCGCTCTTGTCGATGCCCATGCCGAAGGCGATGGTGGCGACGATGCAGTTCAGCGAGCCCTCCATGAAGCGGCGCTGGATGCGCTCGCGCTCCGGGTGCTCCATTCCCGCGTGATAGGCGCAAGCAGGAATACCGCGTTCGGCCAGGTGCGCGGCGACTTCCTCGGCAGTCTTCTGCTGGGTGACGTAGACGATGGCCGGCTGCCCGCCGCGCTCGCCCAGCCACTGCACCAGCCGCGCTCGCCGAGCGGCACTGGAGATCGGCTCGATCTGCAGGTCGAGGTTGGCACGGTAGAAACCCGTGGTGACCACGTCGCTCTCGGCGATGGCGAACTTGCTGCGCATGTCGGCGATCACCGCGGGCGTCGCCGTGGCAGTGAGCAGCAGTACCTGGGGAATGCGGAACTGCTTCTGGTAGTCCGGCAGCTTCAGGTAGTCGGGGCGGAAGTTGTGGCCCCATTCGGAGATGCAGTGCGCCTCGTCCACCACCAGCAGGGAGATCGGCACCTCGCTGATGAAGTTTCGGAAGCGCTCGTTCTTCAGGCGCTCCACCGAAATCATCAGCACCTTCAGCTCGCCGCTACGCGCGCGGGCCATGGTCTGCGCGGTCTGCTCGCGGCTCTGTGCCGAATCGATGCTCGCGGCGGCGATGCCGTGGCGGGCGAGGAAGGCCAGTTGGTCCTGCATCAGCGCCAGCAGCGGCGACACGACGAGCGTCAGGTGCGGCAGCAGCAGCGCCGGCAACTGATAGCACAGCGACTTGCCCGAGCCGGTGGGGAAGATCGCCGCCGCCGAGCGCCCGGCGAGCACGGCGCTGACGGCGGCCTCCTGGCCGGGGCGGAACTGGCGGAAGCCGAAGACGCGTTCGAGGGTTTCGTGCATGGGGGAAACTCCAATAACAGGGCGGTTCACCCAGACTAGGAAGCACCATTGTAGGACCGAGGGGGGCGCCCAGCCCTTGCTCGCGAAAAGCCCAACCCCGGTTCGCGAGGCCGAATCCGTTCCCTACGGATGACGGCATTCCCCACATCCCTGTGGGTCACAAGCTCGCTCCTACGAAGAGCCCTCGGAGCAGGACCGTTCGCAGGCGCCAATGAAAAAGCCGCCCGAAGGCGGCTCTTTCCAGAACAGGCTCGCTTACAGCTGCGGGCCGGCGTTCTTGATGGCGTCGCTCACGTCGAACTTCTTGAAGTTCTCGATGAACTTGCTGGCCAGGCCCTTGGCGGCTTCGTCGTAGGCCGCCTTGTCTTCCCAGGTGTTGCGCGGGTTGAGCAGGTTGGTCTCGACGCCCGGAACGACCTTCGGTACGTCCAGGTTGATGATGTCTAGGTGCTCGGTCTCGGCACCGATCAGAGCGCCGCTCTGAATGGCAGCGATCACGCCACGGGTGGTCGGGATGTTGAAGCGCTTGCCGACGCCGTAGCCACCGCCGGTCCAGCCGGTGTTGACCAGGTAGACCTTGGAGCCGAAGGCCTGGATGCGCTTGATCAGCAGCTCGGCGTAAACGCCGGCCGGGCGCGGGAAGAAGGGTGCGCCGAAGCAGGTGGAGAAGGTCGACTTGATGCCGCCGCCCGAACCCATTTCGGTGGAACCGACCAGCGCGGTGTAGCCGGACAGGAAGTGGTAGGCCGCCTGCTCGTTGTTCAGGATCGACACCGGCGGCAGAACGCCGGTCAGGTCGCAGGTCAGGAAGATCACGGCGTTGGGCTCGCCGCCGAGGTTCTGCTCGGAACGCTTCTCGACGTTCTCCAGCGGGTAGGCCGCGCGGGAGTTCTGGGTCAGGCTGTCATCGGCGTAGTTCGGGGTGCGGTTCTCGTCGAGGACGACGTTTTCCAGCACGGCGCCGAACTTGATGGCTTTCCAGATGACCGGCTCGTTCTTCTCGGACAGGTCGATGCACTTGGCGTAGCAGCCGCCTTCGATGTTGAAGACAACGCCTTCGCCCCAGCCGTGCTCGTCGTCGCCGATCAGGTAGCGGCTTTCGTCGGCGGACAGAGTGGTCTTGCCGGTGCCGGACAGACCGAAGAACAGGGTCACGTCGCCGGCTTCACCGATGTTGGCGGCGCAGTGCATCGGCAGCACGTCTTTTTCCGGCAGCAGGTAGTTCTGCACGCCGAACATGGCCTTCTTCATTTCACCGGCGTAGCGCATGCCGGCGATCAGCACTTTCTTCTGGGCGAAGTTGAGGATCACGCAGCCATCGGAGTTGGTGCCGTCACGCTCGGGCACGCACTCGAAGTTGGCGACGTTGAGCACCTGCCATTCTTCACGGCCAGCCGGGTTGTACTGCTCGGGCTCGATGAACAGTGCGCGGCCGAACAAGTTCTGCCAGGCAGTGGCGGTGGTCATCTTGACGGCCAGGTAGTGATCCGCGGCGGAACCTACATGAACGTGGGAGACGAAGTGTTCCTGGGCGTTGTTGAACGCCTGGACACGGTCC
Source organism: Pseudomonas multiresinivorans (assembly GCF_012971725.1). NCBI lineage: Bacteria > Pseudomonadati > Pseudomonadota > Gammaproteobacteria > Pseudomonadales > Pseudomonadaceae > Pseudomonas > Pseudomonas multiresinivorans. Next base: position 1,024,873 of record NZ_CP048833.1, on the reverse strand, counting down.
CACAGGGCATCGAACTTGTCGGCCGGGAACGGACGGTTGATGGCGCCCCATGCGATGGAATCCTTGCTGCCCGGCTCTTCGACGATGAAACGGTCGGCAGGCGAGCGGCCGGTGCGGTGGCCGGTTTTCACGACCAGCGAGCCGTTGTCGGCGAGTTCGCCTTCGCCGCGGCGAATGGCTTCTTCAACCAGTTGGGCAACGCTGATATCGGTGTAAACGGCTTTGTTGGCTTGCGTCATGTGGGTCCCCGTCGGCCGAAGCCGAGTCCTCCAAACATTGCGTAGTGACTTCTGATTCCCACTACCGCGGAAAAAAGTCGCGGGATTATGCCAGAAAAGAACTGTTCTCGTGCAGCCTCTGATCCGGCGATAGCGCCATTGGTTCGGCTATCGGACAAATCGAAGCGGTCAATGGCGGGTTTCTGACGGCGTCTGGCTTCCGCCGCCCGAGAACAGCTGGGCGACGTCCGAACCGTCGAAGCTATAGCGCTGATTGCAGAACTGGCAGTCGATGACGATCTCGCCATCCTCTTCGGCCAGCAGACGCTCGGCGTCGTCCTGCCCAAGACTGACCAGCGCATTGGCCGAGCGTTCCCGAGAGCAGCTGCAACGGAATACCAGCGGCTGCGGCTCGAACAGGCGAACGTCGTCTTCGTGGTACAGGCGATGCAGCACGGTGGCGTTGTCCAGGCCCAGAAGCTCCTCGGCGGTGAGGGTATCGGCCAGGGTGGTGACGTGCTGCCAGCTGGCTTCGCGCGACTCGGTGTCGCGCTGGCGGTCCGCCGGCAGTTGCTGCAGCAGCAGGCCGCGGGCACGGCGGCTGTCAGCATTGAGCCAGAAGCGGGTCGGGAGCTGTTCGGAGGTGGCGAAGTAGGTCGACAGGCAGTCGGCCAAGGTGGCGCCTTCCAGCGGAACGATGCCCTGGTAGCGCTTGCCGTTCTTCGGATCGACGGTGAGCGTCAGCACGCCATGCGGCATCAGCTCGGCGAGGCCGGCGGCGTCACCGATGGCCTCGGCGTCGTAACGGGCCAGGCCACGCACTTCGCGAGCACTGGAACATTCCACCATCAGCAGCGGAACGGCGCCGCTGGAGCGCGCCTGCAGCACCAGCAGGCCGTCGAACTTGAGGGTGCCGCAAAGTAGCGCAGCCGCGGCTAGCATTTCTCCCAGCAGTTGGGCGACCGGCTGCGGGTAGGGGTGCTTGGCCAGCACTTCGGCATAACTGCGGTCGAGCTCCACCAGCTCACCGCGAACATCGGTGTTGTCGAACAGGAAACGCTGACTTTGATCGATCTGAGACATGCTGGGCACAACGCTGCGATAGGCACAAATAAATGACAAGTTGATGGCAAAGGCCTATAAAGCGCGCTTTGTCGTATCCGGCAACCCGGAACCGTTGTCAGAAGGGGGAATCGATTTTATGGACAAAACCACGCCGTTCCAAGCCACCTGGTCCTGGAAGCCCTTCATCGCGTGTCACCTGATGGCCCTCGCCCTGCTCCTGCTGTGGCTCTGGGAGCCCACTCGCAGCGCGATGGACCTGTTCGATTTCAGCCTGTTCAGCCTGCTCAACCAGCCGCTGGCAAGCAACGAGACCTGGCGCCTGACCTGGGCCGTGGCCAGCACCCGGCCGTTCGACCTGCTGGTGGGGGTGATCCTGCTGCTGCTGATGATCCGTGGCGACTGGATCTTCAAGGCGACCCATGTCCGCGCGGCGACCTTCGGCTTTCTATGTGCGGCGCTGGTCCTGGTGGTGGTGCGCATCCTCTACGCCAAGATCGCCCACAAGCTGGGCTGGCAGCACGCGAGCATTTCCAGCATTGCGCCGGATGCCGTGCGCTTGGAGCACTTCTTCCCGCAGTGGGAGGACACGCCCTTCGAGGTGAAGGACGAGTCGGCCCGCAGTTTCCCTGGCGACCACGCCTCGGTGCTGTTGATCTGGGCGCTGTTCCTCACCCTGTTTGCCCGCACCGCGCTGCAATGGGTGGTGGTCTGGGGCCTGGCGCTGCTGTTCATGCTGCCGCGCCTGGTAGCCGGCGCCCACTGGGGTCAGGACGATTACATCGGCGGCGTGCAGATGGCGCTGGTGGCCCTGGCCTGGAGCTGCTTCACGCCCTTCGCCGCCGTGGGCAGCGCCGCGCTGGTGCGCTGGACCGACCCGCTGTTCCGCCTGGCGGCAAAGATCCCGCTGCTCAACCGCCTGAGCGTCGTAACCGCCTGACGCCCAGACGGTCCCGGCGAGGCGCCCACGGCCCTCGCCGGCTATTCACTCCTGATCGCGGAAGCTGAACAACTGGCGGCGCTGCTTCTTGGTCGGCCGCCCGTCGGTCTGCACGCCCAGCGCGCCAGCCTTGCGCATCGCCGAGGCATCCTCGCGGCGCTTCACGCTGTCGGCGGTCTCTTCGTAGAGCAACTGCGCCTCAGGCGCGCCACGACGCACCATCGACAGCGCCTTCACCACGACGGTGCGCTCGTCGAAGCCGGTGCGGATCACGTATTCGTCGCCAACCTTGGGCTCCTTGCCCGGTTTGCAGCGCTCGCCCCGGCAATGCACCTTGCCGCCGTCGATGGCTTCCTTGGCCAGGGAGCGGGTCTTGTAGAAGCGCGCCGCCCACAGCCACTTGTCCAGGCGGACCTTGTCGTCGTCTTTCTCGCTCACGTCACAACCTCGTCATGCGGGTCTGCGAGTGTACCGCGCACCCCGCTGGCGGGGCACAACCGGCCTGACTAGAATGCCGGCAAACGCCGGGGACGCCTGCCTTGAAGACTTTCGACCAGCTGTCGGTAATTGGTCTGCGCGAATGGATCGCCCTGCCCGAACTGGGCATGGTCGGCCTGCGCGCGAAGATCGACACCGGCGCCAGCACCTCCACCCTGCATGCCAGCGACATCGTGCCGTTCCAGCGTGGCGGCCAGGACTGGGTACGCTTCATCGCCCACCTGGGCACCCAGGTACAGCGTCGCCATCGCTGCGAAGCGCCGGTGGTGACGATGAAGACCATCAAGAGCTCCAACGGTCAGGCCCAGACCCGCTATGTGATCCGCACGCTGCTGGCCCTGGGCGATCGCGCCTGGTCGGTGGAATTCACCCTGGCCTGCCGCAAGACCATGCGCTACCGCGTGCTGCTAGGCTCCAAGGCGCTGGTCCACGGCCAGCTCGTGGTCAACCCCGGCCTCACCTACGTACAAGACAAACCCCTCATCATGGTTCCCGCCACCCTTCCAGGTGATCAATGAAAATTGCTGTGCTGTCGCGCAATCCGCGCCTGTATTCCACCCGTCGGCTGGTGGAGGCCGGGCAGCAACGCGGCCACGAGATGGTGGTGATCGACACCCTCCGCGCCTACATGAACATCGCCAGCCACAAGCCGCAGATCCACTACCGCGGCAAGCCGCTGGAAGATTTCGACGCGGTGATCCCGCGTATCGGCGCCTCGGTGACCTTCTATGGCTGCGCCGTGCTGCGCCAGTTCGAGATGATGGGGGTATTTCCGCTCAACGAATCGGTGGCCATCGCTCGCTCCCGCGACAAGCTGCGCTCGCTGCAACTGCTGTCGCGCAAGGGCATCGGCCTGCCGGTGACCGGCTTCGCCCATTCCCCCGATGACGTGCCGGACCTGATCGAGATGGTCGGCGGCGCCCCGCTGGTGATCAAGCTACTGGAAGGCACCCAGGGCATCGGCGTGGTGCTCTGCGAGACGGAGAAGGCCGCCGAATCCGTGCTGGAGGCCTTCATGGGGCTCAAGCACAACATCATGGTGCAGGAATACATCAAGGAAGCCGGCGGCGCCGACATCCGCTGCTTCGTGGTCGGCGACAAGGTGATCGCCTCGATGAAGCGCCAGGCGGCGGCCGGCGAGTTCCGCTCCAATCTGCACCGTGGCGGCAGCGCCAGCCTGATCAAGATCACCCCGGAAGAGCGCATGACCGCCATCCGCGCCGCCAAGGTGATGGGCCTGCACGTCGCCGGCGTCGACATCCTGCGCTCCAACCATGGGCCGCTGGTGATGGAGGTGAACTCCTCGCCGGGCCTGGAGGGCATCGAGACCACCACCGGCAAGGACATCGCCGGGGTGATCATCGAATACCTGGAGAAGAATGGCGGGCCGCATCTGGCGCGGACCAAGGGCAAGGGGTGAGCCGAGGCTTTCGCGATGCATGCGTTGCGCCGGCGAACGCCAGGCCACGGATGGCCTGGCAGGGTGCCCAGAGAGACACGTAGCCACGACAGGGATGTCTGGGTTGCCCTCTCAGGGGGGCACCCTCCAGCCAAACGGCGCATAAAGCGTTTCGCTTTATTCGCCCTACGGGAGTGAGCCTCCTGTCTTCGCTGCCACGCTGAACCCTTCGCGAGCAAGCTCGCTCCTACAGTTCTCCTGAAGTAACCGGAATCCACACATGCCCGCCTCCCGCCCCCACGCCGAACTCAAATGGTCGCCCATCGAAGGCCGCGTCGCGCTGGTTGCGCCGGCCTCCGCCATCGCCGAGGAAGTGCTGGAAGCGACTCTGCGCCAGTTGGAAGTCCAGGGCATCGACTACTACCTGGGGGAACACGCCGACGCACGCTACCGCTACCTGGCCGGCACGCCGGAGCAACGCCTGGAAGACTTCCACGCCGCCTTCGAACTGGATGGCGTCAGCGCCGTCTGGTGCCTGCGCGGTGGCTACGGCTGTGGGCAACTCATCCCCCAGCTGGACTGGCAGCGCATCAAGGCTGCCTCACCACGCCCGCTGATCGGCTTCTCGGACATTTCCATCCTGCTCAGCGCCTTCCATCAGCAGAGTCTGCCGGCTATCCACGGCATGGTCGCCACCGGGCTCGGCCTGCAGCCGCTGAGCGCGCCCAATGAACAGCGCGAACGCCTGGCGTCGCTGGCATCGATCAGCCATGTGCTGGCGGGCGGCCCCGGCAAGCTGGCGGTTCAGCACCTCGCCGGGCCGAAAAACGCAGTGGAAGGCGAGCTGATCGGCGGCAACCTCACCGCGCTGGCCTGCATGGCCGGCACCGTAGGCGCGCTGTACGTGCCGGACGGCGCGATCCTGATCCTCGAGGACGTCGGCGAGCCCTACTACCGCATCGAACGCAGCCTCTGGCAGCTTCTCAACAGCCTGAACGGCGCGCGCCTGGGCGCGATCTGTCTCGGCACCTTCACCGATTGCCCGCGCAAGGGCGTGGCCCACAGCCTGGAGGAAATCTTCGCCGAATACGCCGCGACGCTGGGTGTCCCGCTCTACCACGGCCTGCCCAGCGGCCACGGCGCGCACAACCGCGCCTGGCCCTACGGGCGCCAGGCGGTGCTGGAAGGAAAGTCCCTGCGCTGGGATTAGAGTCTGTTTACGATCTCGCGAGCTAGAGCAGAACAAGGCGAGGACAGCTGAGAAAGCGAAGTTGACTGCAGCCAATGAGCACTTCTCGGCTGGCCTCAACGCAGTTATGCCGACGCGCAGCAGATCGCAAGCAGGCTCTCAATGCGCGTCGCGCGGCAGCAGCAGGCCCAGCGGCAGGCAGACGCGCGCTTCCACGCCACCGCCCTCGCGGTTGCGCAGCTCGATGCTGCCACCGTGCTGTTCGGCAATACGCTTCACGATCGCCAGCCCCAGGCCGGTGCCCTTGCCGCCGCGCGCTTTGTCGCCACGGAAGAAGGGGTTGAAGATGTTGTCCAGCTCCTGCGGATCGACGCCCGCGCCACGATCCAGCACGCTGAGCACCACATAGGGCGCACCGCCGCCACCGGCGACGTGGGCCGCCACTTCGACCTTGCCGCCGCCGTGGTTGAGGCCGTTCTCGATCAGGTTGCCGAGCAGGCGCTTGATCGATACGCGGCGGAAGCGGAACAGCGGCAACGTCTCCAGGCACAGACGCACGCGGTTGCCGGTCTGGTTGAAGGCGTCGGCGACTTCGCGGATCAGGTCGGCAAGGTCACCCTCCTCCACCGGCTCGTCGCGGCCATCGCGGATGAAGGCGAGGAACTGGTCGAGGATGGCATCCATGTCCTCGATGTCACGCACCATGTCCTCGACCATCTCGCGGTCGCTTTCGGGCATCAGCTCCAGCGACAGGCGCAGGCGCGTCAATGGCGTGCGCAAGTCGTGGGAGACGCCGGCCAGCATCAGCTCGCGCTCGCGCCCGGCCTGCTCGACATCGTCGGCCATCTGGTTGAAGGCGCGGTACACCTCGGCCATCTCGCTGGGCGTTTCCTGCCCCAGCGGCAGGCGCACGCTGCGCCCCTTGCCGAACTCGCGGGAGGCGAAGACCAGGCGCTTGAGCGGCTGGCTGAGCTGCCGCACGAAGATCCACGCCGCCGCGGTGGACAACAGGCCGATGCCGAGGAACCAGCCCAGCACGCTCCAGATCTGCTGGCCGCGCAGTGGGTGCGGATAGAGCGGTACACCGATCCAGCCATCGCCCAGGGTCGGTGCGCGCACCCAGAGCATCGACGGATGATGGATGCGCAGGCGCGTCTCGGTATCGATGCCCAGCTCCATGCGCATCTGCCGCTGGAAGATTTCCGTGTACGGCCAGTGCACTTCCTCCGGCTGCCCCTGCTCATGGGGCGCCCACTTCAGCCCGGCGGACTGGGCGATGGCCTCCCGCGATTTCTCATCGGCCGCCCAGTAGGCGCGCACGGTCAGCGCTGCGCCGTGGCTGTACTGGCGGTCGACCAGCATGTCTTCGTTCATCAGCAGGTAGACCAGGGTCAGTGCCTTGGAGAACAGCACGACAATGAGCACCAGCCAGAGGGTGCGGGCGAAGAAGCTTTGCGGGAACCAGAGGGGTGTTTTCAAGAACGGACTACCAGGGAACACGAATTGTAGGAGCGAGCTTGCTCGCGAACCCGCATCGGCGCGAGGCATTGTTCGCGAGCAAGAACGAGGGCGTCCCCCTCGCTCCTACAGGTTGAATCACTTGCGCGCGGAGCCATCCGGCACGAATACGTAGCCCACGCCCCAGACGGTCTGGATGTAGCGCGGCTTCGACGGATCGGGCTCGATCAGCCGGCGCAGGCGGGAAATCTGCACGTCGATGGAGCGCTCCAGGGCGTCCCATTCGCGGCCGCGGGCCAGGTTCATCAGCTTGTCGCGGGTCAGCGGCTCGCGGGCGTGCTGCACCAGGGCCTTGAGCACGGCGAACTCACCGGTGGTGAGCATGTGCACTTCCTCACCCTTCTTCAGCTCGCGGGTCGCCAGGTGCAGTTCGTAGTCGCCGAAGGTGACGATCTCGTCCTCACCCGCCGGCGCGCCCGGCACCAGCGGCGCCTGGCGGCGCAGCACGGCCTTGATCCGCGCCAGCAGCTCGCGCGGGTTGAACGGCTTGGCCAGGTAGTCGTCGGCGCCCTGCTCCAGGCCCGAGATGCGGCTGGTCTCGTCGCCCTTGGCGGTGAGCATGATGATCGGGATCTGGTTGTTCGACTCGCGCAGGCGCTTGCACGCCGAGAGGCCATCCTCGCCCGGCATCATCAGGTCCAGCACCACCAGCTGGAACAGCTCGCGGGCCAGCAGACGGTCCATCTGCTCGGTGTTTTCGACGGCGCGGACACGGTAACCCTGCTCATCGAGGAAGCGCTCCAGCAGACGGCGCAGGCGCGCGTCGTCATCGACCACGAGGATCTTTTCGCCTTCGGGCAGGGTGGCAGCGTTGCTCATGGAAACTCCCAGAATCTGATTCGGCGGGCATTATCGCCCAGCAGCCGCGCATCACGGCTTGTCCATTGTTAGCAGATTTTTCCCCGACCAGCCGCCCACCCGGTGAAATTGTCGTGGGTATAATGCGGCGCTTTTGCGGCGGGGCGTTGTCACAGAGCCTGTCGTGAGGCCGGGAACCCCGGTCCTGACGTCCCGTAATTCGATTGTTTTGTCAGGTGGATTCATGGACAGCATCAACACCCGTATCGCCGAAGAGCTTTCCGCACTGCCCTCCGGCCGCGTTCAACCGCAGCAAGTCGCCGCTGCCGTCGCCCTGCTCGATGAAGGCTCCACCGTCCCCTTCATCGCCCGTTACCGGAAAGAAGTCACCGGCAGCCTGGATGACACCCAGTTGCGCATGCTCGAAGAGCGCCTGCGCTACCTGCGCGAACTGGACGAGCGCCGTGGCGCGATCCTCGCCAGCATCGAGGAGCAAGGCAAGCTGACCCCGGAACTGGCCCGCGAGATCAACCTGGCCGACACCAAGACCCGCCTCGAAGACCTCTACCTGCCCTATAAGCAGAAGCGCCGTACCAAGGGCCAGATCGCCCTGGAAGCCGGCCTGGGCGAACTGGCCGATGCGCTGTTCGCCGACCCGAGCCTGACCCCGGAAACCGAAGCCGCGCGCTTTGTCGATGCCGAGAAGGGCTTCGCCGACACCAAGGCCGTGCTCGAAGGTGCCAAGTACATCCTCATGGAACGCTTCGCCGAGGACGCCACGCTGCTCGACCGCCTGCGCAGCTTCCTCAAGGACAACGCCACCCTGACCGCGCGCATGGTGCCGGGCAAGGAAACCGAAGGCGCCAAGTTCAGCGACTACTTCGAGCACGACGAACCGCTGAAGAACGCCCCGTCGCACCGTGCACTAGCGATCTTCCGGGGCCGCAACGAGGGCATCCTCAGCGTCGCCCTGAAGGTCGGCGAAGAGCTGCCGGGCACCTCGCACCCCTGCGAGATCATGATTGGCGAGCGCTTCGGCATCGCCAACCAGGGTCGCGCAGCAGACAAGTGGCTCTCCGAAGTGGTGCGCTGGACCTGGAAGGTCAAGCTCTACACCCACCTGGAAACCGACCTGCTGGGCGAGCTGCGCGAAGGCGCCGACCTCGAGGCGATCAACGTCTTCGCCCGCAACCTGCACGACCTGCTGCTGGCGGCCCCGGCCGGCCCGCGCGCCACCCTGGGCCTGGACCCGGGCCTGCGCACCGGCGTGAAGGTCGCCGTGGTCGATGCCACCGGCAAGCTGCTGGACACCGCCACCGTCTACCCGCACGTACCGAAGAACCAGTGGGACCAGACCATCGCCGTGCTCGCCGCGCTGTGCGCCAAGCATCAGGTGGAGCTGATCGCCATCGGCAACGGCACCGCCAGCCGCGAAACCGACAAGCTGGCCGCCGAGCTGATCAAGAAATACCCGGCGCTCAAGTGCACCAAGATCATGGTCAGCGAGGCCGGTGCTTCGGTGTACTCGGCGTCCGAGCTGGCCGCCAAGGAATTCCCGGAGCTGGACGTGTCGCTGCGCGGCGCCGTCTCCATCGCCCGCCGCCTGCAGGACCCGCTGGCCGAGCTGGTGAAGATCGAACCGAAGTCCATCGGCGTCGGCCAGTACCAGCATGACGTGTCCCAGCTGCAGCTCGCGCGCAGCCTGGACGCGGTGGTGGAAGACTGCGTGAACGCCGTCGGCGTGGACGTCAACACCGCCTCCGCCGCCCTGCTGGCGCGCATCTCCGGCCTGAACAGCACCCTGGCGCAGAACATCGTCGCGCACCGCGACGCCAACGGCGCCTTCAAGACCCGCGACGAGCTGAAGAAAGTCAGCCGTCTGGGCGAGAAGACCTTCGAGCAGGCCGCCGGCTTCCTCCGCGTGATGAACGGCGACAACCCGCTGGACGCCTCCGCGGTCCACCCGGAAACCTACCCGCTGGTACAGCGCATCGCCGCCGACACCGGCCGCGACGTGCGTTCGCTGATCGGCGACTCGGGCTTCCTCAAGCGCCTGGACCCGAAGAAGTTCACCGACGAGCAGTTCGGCCTGCCCACCGTCACCGACATCCTCAAGGAACTCGACAAGCCCGGCCGCGACCCGCGCCCGGAGTTCAAGACCGCCGAATTCCAGGAAGGCGTCGAGAGCCTGAAGGACCTCACCCCCGGCATGGTGCTCGAAGGCGTGGTGACCAACGTCACCAACTTCGGCGCCTTCGTCGACATCGGCGTCCACCAGGACGGCCTGGTGCACATCTCCGCGCTGTCGGAGAAGTTCGTCAAGGACCCGTACGAAGTGGTCAAGGCCGGTGACATCGTCAAGGTGAAGGTCATGGAAGTGGACATCCCGCGCAACCGCGTCGGCCTGTCCATGCGCATGGGCGACACCCCCGGCGAGAAGGTCGAAGGCCCGCGTGGCGGCGGCCGCCCCGGCAACGGCGCGCCGCGTGGCGAACGCAGCGCTCCGCGCCAGCAGGAGAAGGCCCCGGCGAACAACGCCATGGCCTCGCTGTTCGCCAACGCCAAGCAACTGAAGAAGAAGTAAGGAAGGTCCATGAGCGAGATGCCCGCCCGCGAGCTGATGATCAGCCGCTTCAGCGACACCCTTGGCGTGCAGCCGATCCGTGTCGCCGACGGCGAAGCCGAGGTGCTGCTGCCGATGGCCGAGCACCTGCGCAATCGCGGCAACGTCATGCACGGCGGCGCGCTCTTCACGCTGATGGACATGACCATGGGCCTGGCCTGCTCCAGCGCCCATGGTTTCGACCGGCAGAGCGTCACCCTGGAATGCAAGATCAACTACATCCGCGCGGTCGCCGAGGGCGAAGTGCGCTGTGTAGCGAAAGTCCTGCATGCAGGGCGGCGCTCGCTGGTGGTCGAGGCCGACATCCACCAGGGTGACAAGCTGGTCGCCAAGGGACAAGGCACCTTCGCCCAGCTGTAATTCGCGCCGCGACAACTGACCTATGCTGTACGCCGGAGCCCCGGATTTGCGGGCGCCGGCGCAGCGCCTCGATGAAGCCAGGCGACCACGCCGGTTGTGTTCTCCCCTTGTAGACCGCCCAGTCCACCCCCATAGTGGGGCGATTGCCGTGTGAAGGACTTCCAACTTGAGCGACCAACTTTCCCGCCGCCTGGCCCTGCTGGGCGATGCCGCCAACCTGTCCCTGCTCACCCAGTGCCTGCACGGTATCGAGCGCGAATGCCTGCGCGTCGACGAGCGCGGCAAGCTTGCCCTGACCCCGCATCCGCGCGCCCTGGGCTCGGCGTTGACCAACCCGCAGATCACCACGGACTACTCCGAGTCGCTGCTGGAGTTCATCACGCCGACCTCCACCAGCGTCGAGAAGACCCTGGATGAACTGGGAGAAATCCACCGCTTCGCCAGCGGCAAACTCGACGGCGAATACCTGTGGAGCCCATCCATGCCCTGCGAGCTGCCGGATGAAGAGACCATCCCGATCGCCCGCTACGGCAGCTCGCACATCGGCCGCCTGAAGTACGTCTACCGCAAGGGCCTGGCCCTGCGTTACGGCAAGACCATGCAGTGCATCGCAGGCATCCACTACAACTTCTCCCTGCCCGAGGGCATCTGGGAGCTGCTGCGCCAGGACGAAGGCAGCGAGAAGAGCGCGCGGGATTTCCAGTCGCACCGCTACATCGCGATGATCCGCAACTTCCGCCGCTACAGCTGGCTGCTGATGTACCTGTTCGGTGCCTCGCCGGCGCTGGACGCCGGCTTCCTGCGCGGCCGCCCGCACGGCCTGGAAGCCTTCGACGAACACACGCTCTACCTGCCCTACGCCACCAGCCTGCGCATGAGCGACCTGGGCTACCAGAACAACGCCCAGGCCGGCCTGACGCCCTGCTACAACGATCTGGACAGCTACATCGACAGCCTGCGCCGCGCGGTGAGCACGCCGTACGCGCCGTACGAGAAGGTCGGCACCAAGGTCGATGGCGAGTGGGTGCAGCTCAACACCAACATCCTGCAGATCGAGAACGAGTACTACTCGAGCATCCGCCCGAAACGCGTCACCTACACCGGCGAACGCCCGATCCAGGCGCTGATGGCCCGTGGCGTGCAGTACGTCGAGGCACGCTGCCTGGACATCAACCCCTTCCTGCCGCTGGGCATCGACGTCACCGAGGCGCGCTTCCTCGACGCCTTCCTGCTCTACTGCGCGCTGTCCGACAGCCCGCCGCTGGGCGGTTGCGAGTGCGGCGCGGCCACCAGCAACTTCCTCAAGGTGGTCAAGGAAGGTCGTCGCCCCGGCCTGAAGCTGGAGCGCGGTGGCCAGCAGATCGAGATGAAGGACTGGGCGAACGCCCTGCTCGCCGGCATCGCGCCGATCATCGAACTGCTCGACCGCGCCAATGGCACGGGCCTGCACGCACAGAGTCTGGCCGAGCAGCGCGCCAAGGTTGCCGACGCAAGCCTGACGCCTTCGGCGAAGGTCCTGGCGGAAATGCGCGAGCGCGGCGAGAGCTTCGAGGCCTTCGCCCTGCGCTACAGCCGCCAGCATGCCGCCACCCTGCGGGGCGAACCGCTGCCGACCGAGGAGCAGGCGCGCTTCGAGAGCATGGCCAGCGAATCCCTGGCCGAACAGGCGGAGCTGGAGAAGCAGCCCGAAGGCGATTTCGACACCTTCGTCGCCGCGTATCAGGCGAGCATCCTGGGCCTGCTCAGCGTCTGACGGTGCAAGAAATCGCTGACATGCAGCTCATAGAGTTCTGATCGGCAACCTGCGGGGGCGGGGGGAGAATCCTCCCTCCCTGCGGATCGCCCGGCCCCGGCCGGCGCGATCCGCGCAAGACCTCGCAGGAAAGCGCGCATGTCCCCCCACTCCCCCTCCTGGACACTCCATCAGCTGGAAGTCGCCTACCGGCAAGGCTACCTGAAAGCGCTGCTCGGCCGCGCCCCGCGCTGTCCGCTACATGAAATTCTCGCGGCCAGTTGGGAAGCCGGCTGGCGCGACGGCGGCGATCGGCTGCGCCAGCGGCAGCAGGAGGAACAGGCCAGGCCCGGCGCAGAGCCAGGCCCGGCGCCGCGGCTCAGTGTGCAGATCAGGCATTCGGTATCCGGCAAAGAGCGGATCTGATCAGAGCGTCTTCTCGAACACCTGGGAATTGCGCTGGTAGTTGTACAGCGACGCCCGCGCCGCCGGCAGGCGCTCGACGCTGCTGGGCTGGAAGCCACGCTCACGGAACCAGTGGGCTGTCCGGGTGGTGAGCACATAAAGGGTTTTCAGTCCCAGGTTGCGCGCGCGCTGTTCGATACGCTCCAGCAGGTCGTCGCCGCGTCCGCCGTGGCGGTACTCCGGATTCACCGCCAGGCATGCCAGCTCGCCCGCGTCGGAATCGGCGATGGGATAGAGCGCAGCGCAGGCGATGATCAGCCCTTCGCGCTCGACGATGCTGAACTGCTCGATCTCGCGTTCCAGTACCTCGCGGGAACGACGCACCAGGATGCCCTGCTCTTCCAGCGGACGAATCAGCTCCAGCAATCCGCCAACGTCCTCGATGCCCGCTTCGCGCAGCTGCTCGAACTGTTCCTGCGCCACCAGGGTGCCGTTGCCGGTGCGGGTGAACAGTTCCGACAGCAGCGAGCCGTCCTCGGTGTAGCTGACAATATGGCTGCGCCGCACACCCGCGCGGCAGGCCTGGGCGGCGGCGTCGAGCAACTCGCCCTGATAACTCGACCCGAGGCGCTCCAGATGCGCGGGCACCTGCTGCGGGCGCAACTCGCGCACCAGCTTGCCGGCCTCGTCCATCAGGCCGCGTTCGGCCCCGTAGAGAATCAGTTTGTCCGCGCCCAGGTCGATGGCCGCGCGCATGGCCACGTCCTCGCAGGCGAGGTTGAAGATTTCCCCGGTGGGTGAATAACCCAGCGGCGAGAGCAGTACGATGCTGCGCTCGTCGAGCTGGCGATTGATGCCCTTGCGGTCAATCCGGCGGACTTCGCCGGTGTGGTGGTAGTCGATGCCATCGACCACGCCGATCGGCCGGGCGGTGACGAAGTTGCCCGAGGTCACACGCATGCGCGAGCCCTGCATGGGCGAGGCGGCCATATCCATCGACAAGCGTGCCTCGATGGTGATGCGCAGGCTGCCCACCGCGTCGATCACGCAGCCCAGGGTCGGCGCATCGGTCACCCGCAGGCCGCGATGGAAGCGCGGCGCCAGCCCGTGCTGGGCCAGGCGCGCTTCGATCTGCGGGCGCGAGCCGTGCACCAGCACCAGGCGCACACCCAGGCTGTGCAGCAGCACCAGGTCGTGGACGATATTGCCGAAATTGGGATCTTCGACGCCCTCGCCGGGGAGCATCACCACGAAGGTGCAGTCCCGGTGCGAGTTGATGTAGGGGGAGGCGTGGCGCAGCCAGTTGACGTAGTCGTGCATTGCTTGAAAAGCCTGTCGTTCGAGTGGGCGGAAATCTGTCGGATGCGGCCGAAAGGCGGCCAGTGGCGGCGCGGTTATCGTCGTCGCAGGAACATCGACAGGTTTCTCCTCTTGGGTACGTTGGGCCCGCTTTCCGGGCGCTCTACAGGCAACTGCCTACGAAGGGCTCTCTATAGACAGTAATGACGGATCAATCCGCGTAGCAACGCTACGGTCGGCTCGATGCGGTCCAGTTCAAGGTGTTCATCGGGCTGGTGGGCACAGGCGATGTCGCCGGGGCCCAGCACCAGGGTCTGGCAGCCGAGCTGCTGAAGATACGGTGCTTCGGTGCCAAAGGCTACCGCTTCCGCCGTGTGCCCGGTCAGACTTTCGGCGAGTCGCACCAGCTCGCTCTGCGCCGGCTCCTCGAAGGGCGGCACGGCAGGGAAAAGCGGTGCGTAATCGATCTTCACGGCATGGCGCTCGGCAACCGGCTGCAGCCGATCGCGAATGCTCTGGCGCAGGGTTTCCGGAGCCATTCCCGGCAGCGGACGCAGGTCGAATTCCAGGGCGCACTGGCCGCAGATGCGGTTGGGATTGTCGCCGCCATGGATGCAGCCCAGGTTGAGGGTCGGCTGTGGCACGCTGAACTGCGGGTTGTTGAATTCCTGCTGCCACTGGCTGCGCAAGCTCTGCAACTCGCCCATCACTGCCTGCATCGCCTCCAGCGCACTGCGTCCCAGGCTCGGGTCTGAGGAATGGCCGCTCTGCCCGAGGATGTCGATGCGTTCCATCATCACGCCCTTGTGCAGGCGGATCGGCTTGAGGTTGGTCGGCTCACCGATCACCGCGGCGCGCCCCAACGGCCGCCCCGCGTCGGCCAGCGCACGGGCACCGGCCATGGAGCTTTCCTCGTCGCAGGTGGCGAGGATGATCAACGGCTGCCTGAACGGCTGCTCCAGCAACGGCAACAGCGCTTCGATGGCCAGGGCAAAGAAGCCCTTCATGTCGCAGGCGCCCAGGCCGAACCAGCGCCCGTCGCGCTCATCCAGGCCCAGCGGGTCGCTTTTCCACAGGGCCTCGTCGTAGGGCACGGTATCGGTGTGCCCGGCCAGCACCAGCCCGCCGGGGCCGCTGCCCAGGGTCGCGATCAGGTTGAACTTGCCCGGTGACACCGGCTGCATCTCGCAGGCGAACCCCAGGTCCACCAGCCAGTTGCCGAGCAACTCGACCACCGGGCGATTGGACTGGTCCAGCGCAGGCTGGGTACAGCTGACGGACGGAACCGCGATCAGCTCGACAAAGCGTTGTTTCAGGGGCGGCAACGGCATGGCGTCCTCCGAAGATGTGTTCCCACTATGGACCATGCCACGCTGCGGTAAAACCTCGCGGCGCCCGGCAGGAACGCCGAAGTCCTGTAGACTGCATGACTTTGAAGTCTTTTTCGCGCCCGTCGTTCCGTCCTTCCTACAGCAGGTCGGGAATCCGGGCGCGGCCGCTCTGACCCGGACCCCCGCCATGCAGAAAGAAACCGAAATCAAACTGCGCGCCAGCCGCGAGACCCTCGAAGCCCTGCGCGAGCATCCCGCACTGAAGAAGCGCAACAAATCCGGCTGGGAGCTCCGCGAACTGTTCAACCAGTACTACGACACTCCGGGCCGCGACCTGGCCCGCGCCCGCGTGGCACTGCGCATGCGCAAGGACGGCGAGCAGTTCATCCAGACCCTGAAGACCCGCGGCCAGAGCATCGCCGGCCTGTCCGAGCGCAATGAATGGGACTGGTACCTGGAGAAGAACAAGCTCGATATCAAGAAGCTCGACGACCAGTGCTGGCCGGCCGCCCTGGCGGACCTGGACAAGAAGACCCTGAAGCCGATCTTCAGCACCGACTTCACCCGCCAGCGCGCCGAGATCGCCTGGGGCCGCGGCAAGGCCAAGGTGGTGATCGAGGCCGCGCTGGACCTGGGCAAGGTTGTCGCCGGCAAGCAGGAAGAGGAAATCTGCGAGCTGGAACTGGAACTGCGCCAGGGCGAGCCCGAAGCGCTGCTGGACCTCGCCATCGAACTGGCCGCCGACCTCGCGCTGATGCCCTGCGACATCAGCAAGGCCGAGCGCGGCTACCGCCTGTTCGACCCGGCCAGCTACAGCGTGCAACCCGATACCCAGAAGCTGCTGCATGAAACCCCGCTGGACGGTGCCTTCGCCGCGCTGTCCTGGTCGCTGCTGGGCAGCAGCCAGCGCCTGGCCGAGCAGTACCGCTTCAATGGCCACTGGAGCCTGCTGGAAAGCTGGCTGCAGCAACTGGTCGACCTGCGCGCCCTGCTCGGCAGTCTTGGCCAGGCCGTGCCGCGCGCCACCACCCGCGAACTGCGTACTGCTCTCGATGCGCTGCTCGCCGACTGGCAACCGCGCATCGAACAGGGTCGCGATGACGAGGCGCTGCGCCAGCAGATGCCGGCAGTCTTCCGCGAGGAACTGGCGAATGTGCGCTGGGGTCAGTTCTCCCTGAGCACCTCGCGCTGGCTGCTGGGCAAGGCCTGGACCCTTGAGCGCAACGACCGCGCCAACCGCCTGGGCGGCTCCGCCGTCGGCAAGTGGCTGCAGCGCACCCTGGCCGAAGAAGCTCAGGCCATGCCACTGCAACGCGCCCAGCATTTGCCCGAGGTACTCGCCGACCAGCTGCCGCGCCTGCAGCGCATGCTGGTCTGGCTGCGCCTGGCGCGCAGCGTGCTGGAGCTGCCGGAAACCGATCGCCTCTACGGCGAGCTGGCCAAGCTGCAGGAGCTGCTCGCCACTCCCGACGCCGAGGGGCGCCTGGATGCCCTCGCGGCCCAGGCCCATACTGTGCTGACCCTCAAGCCGTGGAAGGCGCTTTTGAAATAAGCTGGCCCGGCGACGTCGCGGGCCTGTCGACCCGCCATTGAAGTAGGGAGTCTGCATGTCCGTCTTTGCCCCTTCCGCCCAGGATCGTCCGCTCGACCTGGGCGACATCCTGCGCGAGCTGGTCACCCAGGGCCGGGTCGCCCAGGATGACGCCGAGCAGTGCCTGGCGATCCGCCGCAGCGCGGTGAAGAACCAGCAGCACCCGCTGGAATTCCTCGCCGCGCAGCAGGTCGAGGATCGCCAGCGGCCGGGACGCAAGCTGGACCTGGATGCGCTGGTGAGGTGGCTGGCGGACTACGCCGGGCAGCCCTACCTGCGCATCGACCCGCTGAAGATCGATGTCGCCGCGGTCACGCCGCTGATGTCGTACGCCTTCGCCCAGCGCCACCATATCCTCGCGGTCGCGGTGGCACCGGATGAAGTCACCATCGCCAGCGCACAGCCCTTCGTGCACGCCTGGGAGAGCAACCTCACCCACGTCCTCAAGCGCCCGATCAAGCGCGTGGTGGCCAACCCCGCGGACATCCAGCGCTTCACCGTCGAGTTCTACCGCCTCGCCAAGTCGGTGACCGGCGCCAGCTCGGCGGACCAGAAGATCAGCGGGGTCGGCAACTTCGAACAGCTGCTCAACCTGGGCGCCAGCGACCAGGAACCCGATGCCAACGACGCCCACATCGTTACCATCGTCGACTGGCTGTTCCAGTACGCCTTCCAGCAGCGCGCCAGCGATATCCATATCGAACCGCGGCGCGAGCAGGGCACGGTGCGCTTCCGCATCGACGGCGTGCTGCACAACGTCTACCAGTTCCCGCCGCAGGTCAGCATGGCGGTGGTCAGCCGCCTGAAGTCCCTGGGGCGCATGAACGTCGCCGAGAAGCGCAAGCCGCAGGACGGCCGGGTGAAGACCAAGACGCCGGAAGGCGCCGAGGTGGAGCTGCGCCTGTCGACGCTGCCCACGGCCTTCGGCGAGAAGATGGTGATGCGGATCTTCGACCCCGAGGTGCTGCTCAAGAGTTTCGATCAGCTCGGTTTCTCCCCCGACGACCTGCGCCGCTGGGAGAGCATGACCAGCCAGCCCAACGGCATCATCCTGGTCACCGGCCCCACCGGTTCGGGCAAGACCACCACGCTCTACACCACGCTCAAGCAGCTTGCCACGGATGAAGTGAACCTCTGCACCATCGAGGACCCGATCGAGATGATCGAGCCCTCGTTCAACCAGATGCAGGTCCAGCACAACATCGACCTGACCTTCGCCAGCGGCGTGCGCGCTCTGCTGCGGCAGGACCCGGACATCATCATGGTCGGCGAGATCCGCGACCTGGAGACCGCCGAGATGGCGATCCAGGCGGCGCTCACCGGCCACCTGGTGCTCTCCACGCTGCACACCAACGACTCGCCCACCGCCATCACCCGCCTGCTGGAACTGGGCGTGCCCTACTACCTGATCCGCGCCACCGTGCTCGGCGTCATGGCCCAGCGGCTGGTGCGCACGCTCTGCCCGCATTGCAAGGCGCCGATGGAGCTGCACGAGGAAGACTGGCAGGAAGTCACCCGCCCCTGGAACGCCCCGCTGCCCACCGGTGCGCAGCAGGCCGTCGGCTGCCTGGAATGCCGCGACACCGGTTACCGCGGACGCGCCGGCGTGTACGAGATCATGCTGCTGACAGAGTCGCTGAAGGAACTGATCACCGCCGACACCGACCTCATCCCGCTGCGCCGCCAGGCCTTCAAGGAAGGCATGCGCAGCCTGCGCCTGTCCGGCGCGCAGAAGGTTGCGGCGGGCCTGACGACCATCGAGGAAGTCATGCGGGTGACCCCGCAGAGCGAGCAGAAGTAAGCCGCCCGTCAGTCGCCTGAGGAAAACTCCCCAGGCGACTGCTGCACTTTCCTGTATGCCAGCTCGCTGCGCCGGTTCGGTTACACTCGGCCCTCTTCATCCACGCCAGACAAGGAGTCTTTTGCATGGAAATCGGCAGCGTCGCCCTGCTCTTCGTCATTCTCGCCATCGTCATCGTCCTCATGGGGTTCAAGGTCGTTCCCCAGGGCTTCGAATGGACCATCGAGCGCTTCGGGCGCTATACCGTCACGCTCAAGCCGGGCCTGAGCCTCATCATTCCGGTGGTGGATCGCGTCGGCCAGAAGATCAACATGATGGAACGCGTGCTGGACATCCCGCCGCAGGAGGCGATCAGCGCCGACAACGCCATCGTCGAGATCGACGCGGTGTGCTTCTATCAGGTGGTGGATGCCGCGCGTGCCGCCTACGAAGTCAGCGGGCTGGAAAACGCCGTGCGCAATCTGGTGATGACCAACATCCGTACCGTACTCGGCTCCATGGAGCTGGACCATATGCTCAGCCAGCGCGACTCGATCAACGAACGCCTGCTGCGCACCGTCGATGAAGCCACCGCGCCCTGGGGGCTGAAAGTCACCCGTATCGAGATCAAGGACATCAGCCCGCCGGCCGACCTGGTCGAGGCCATGAGCGGCCAGATGCGTGCCGAGCGCCTCAAGCGCGCGCAGATTCTCGAAGCCGAAGGCAAGCGCGCCGCAGACATCCTCACCGCCGAGGGTGAGAAGCAGGCACAGATACTCAAGGCCGAAGGCCAGCGCCAGGCCGCCTTCCTCGAAGCAGAGGCCCGCGAGCGCCAGGCCGAGGCCGAAGCCAAGGCGACCCAGGTGGTTTCCGAGGCCATCGCCACCGGCAACGTGCAGGCGATCAACTACTTCGTCGCGCAGAAGTACGTCGACGCGCTGGGCAAGCTGGCCAGCTCGAACAACAGCAAGATCGTGCTGATGCCGCTGGAAGCCAGCCAGGTGATCGGCTCGGTCGCCGGCATCGGCGAGATCGTCAAAGCCACCTTCGGCGACACCAAGGGCCGTAGCTGATGGCCGCCTTTCTCCAGAACCTCGGTTTCTGGGACTGGCTGGGCCTGGGCATCGTCCTGCTGATCCTGGAAATCTTCGGCGCAGGCGGCTACCTGCTGTGGATCGGCATCGCCGCCGCGCTCACCGGCGTGCTGTCCTTCCTCGTACCGGGGCTCGACTGGGTCTGGCAGTGCCTGGCCTTCGGCGTGCTGGCGATCCTCACCGCGCTGTACTGGTGGAACCACCAGCGCATCAACAAGCGCACGGCCGAACCGTCCAGCCTGAACCGTCGCGGCAGCGAACTGGTGGGCCGGCAGTTCGCCCTGCATGACGCCATCGTCGGCGGACGCGGCAAGGTCCGCGTCGGTGACAGCGTGTGGCTGGTCAGTGGGCCGGACCTGCCCGTTGGCGCGCAGGTGCGCGTGATCGGTCAGGACGGTGTCCTGCTCCTCATCGAACCTGTCTGAAGCACTACTTGTAGGAGCGAGCTTGCTCGCGAACCCGATCCCCGCCGCGAGGTCTGTTCGCGAGCAAGCTCGCTCCTACCAAGAGCCAATGAAAAAGCCCGCCGATTGGCGGGCTTTTTCATTCAGGCAATGCTCAGCTCGCGGCCGGCTGCGCCGGGGCGCGGCGGTAGGCCCAGACCATCAGCGCGATGCCGCCCAGGACCATCGGCACGCACAGCACTTGGCCCATGGTCAGCCAGCCCCAAGCCAGGTAGCCCAGTTGGGCATCCGGCACGCGGACGAACTCGACGATGAAGCGGAAGATGCCGTAGCACAGCACGAACAGGCCGGACACCGAGGCAGTCGGGCGCGGCTTGCGGGTAAACAGCCAGAGCACCACGAACAGCGCCACACCTTCCAGGGCGAACTGATACAGCTGCGACGGGTGGCGCGGCTCCGGGCCGCCGGTGGGGAAGATCATCGCCCAGGGCACGTCAGTCACCTTGCCCCACAGCTCGCCGTTGATGAAGTTGCCGATGCGCCCGGCGCCCAGGCCGATCGGTACCAGCGGCGCGATGAAGTCCATGAGCTGGAAGAAGCTCTTGTTGTTGCGCTTGCCGAACCACCAGGTGGCCAGCATCACGCCGATCAGCCCGCCGTGGAACGACATGCCGCCCTTCCACACCTCGAAGATCAGCGTCGGGTTGGCGATGTACTCGTCCAGGTTGTAGAACAGCACGTAGCCCAGGCGACCGCCCAGGACCACGCCGCACGCCACCCAGAAGACCAGGTCGGAGAGCTTCTCCTTGGTCCAGGTCGGGTCGAACTCCTTCAGCTTGCGCGAGGCCAGCAGCCAGGCGCCGCCGATGCCGATCAGGTACATCAGGCCGTACCAGTGGATTTTCAGCGGCCCGAGCGCTACGGCAACCGGGTCGATCTGTGGATAAGGCAGCATCCGCTTCTCCTAGCAGGAACTCAGATCAGAAAACTCAAACCCACGCTGAACAGCAGCAGGGCAAACAAACGCTTCAGGACCTTGGCCGGCAGACGATGCGCCAGCCGCGCCCCGATGCGGGCAAAGAACATACTGGTGACGGCGATGCCCAGCAGCGCCGGCAGGTAGACGAAGCCCAGGCTCAGCTCCGGCAGTTTCTCGTTGTGCCAGCCGACGGCGATGAAGGATATCGCGCCAGCGATGGCGATCGGCAGGCCGCACGCCGAAGAAGTCGCAACCGCCTGTTGCATGGAGACGCCACGCCAGGACAGGAACGGCACAGTCAGCGAACCGCCGCCGATGCCGAAAATTGCCGAAGCCCAGCCCACCACGCCGCCCGCCACGCCAAGGCCGAAGCGGCCCGGCAGGTCGCGCTCGCCCTTGGGCTGGAGCCCGAGGGCCATCTGGATCGACACCAGAATGGCAAAGGTACCGATGATCTTCTGCAGCACCGGCCCCTGAATCTTCGACGCGGTCAACGCGCCCAGCGCGCTGCCGACCAGGATACCGACGGTCATCCAGGCGAACACCCGCCAGCGCACGGCGCCACGGCGGTGGTGTTCGAGAATCGAATTGATCGAAGTGAAGATGATGGTCGCCAGCGAAGTCCCGACCGCCATCTGGGTCAGCACATCGGGCGAGAAGCCGTGGGCAGTGAAGCTGAACACAAGGGCCGGCACGATGATCAACCCGCCGCCGACGCCGAACAGGCCGGCGAGCACGCCAGCGCAGGCGCCAAGCACCAGGTAGAGCACGAACTCCATGGGCAACCTCGGGCAACAAAGCGGGCATGGTAGCCGAAGGCTCCCGGGCGCTCCAGCCACTCCGGGACATCGGCGGATGTTGATAGACTGCCGGCACACTACGGAGTTCGACCCATGTGCCTGATCGTCTTCGCTTGGCGCCCCGAGCACGCCACGCCCCTGATCGTCGCGGCCAACCGCGATGAATTCTATGCCCGCCCGACCCTGCCGCTGGCGGCTTGGGGGGAGTATCCCGGCGTGTATGCCGGCCGCGACCTGGAGGCCGGCGGCACCTGGATGGGAGTGGCCGCGGGTGGGCGTTTCGCCGCCCTGACCAACGTGCGCGACCCCGGCCAGCCGGTGGGCCCGCGCTCCCGTGGCGAGCTGGTGGCGGCTTTCCTGCAGGGCCGGCAGTCGCCGCGGGAGTACCTGCAGCAGGTCGCCCGCCGCGCTTCGGACTACAGCGGCTTCAACCTGCTGGTCGGCGACGGTGCGCAACTGTGCTACTTCAATCCCCGCGTCGGCCCGCCAGTGGCAGTGGCGCCGGGGGTGCACGGGCTGTCCAATGCAGCGCTGAACACGCCCTGGCCCAAGCTTCTTACCGCGCGTGAGGGTCTGGAGGCAGCGTTGGAGAAGCCTGATACCGGCTCCCTGGTCGCGCTACTGGCGGACAATCGCCAGCCCAGTGAAGCCGAGTTGCCGGATACCGGCGTCGGCCTGGCCACCGAGCGCCTGCTCTCCAGCGTGTTCATCGCCAGCCCGAACTACGGTACCCGCGCCAGCACCGCGTTGATCGTACATGCCGACGGACGCCGCGAGCTGCTGGAACACAGCTTCGGCCCGAGTGGTGCACGTCTGGGAGAGGTCAGTCTGAAGGTCTAGCCGCACACCGAACGGCGTGCGGCCGAAGGCCCGGCGTCAGGCCTGGATGGTCGCCGCCGGGTTGATCACGCGGCCCAGGCCGAGATTGCGCAGGGCCAGGTGCAGCGAGCTGTGGATGACCTGCGGGTTGTCGAAGGTCATCAGTTGGCCGAGCAGCTCACGGGCCTTGGACAGGGTCATCTGGCGCAGCAGCCATTTCACCTTGGGCAGGTTGGTGGCGTTCATCGACAGGGAATCGAAGCCCATAGCCATCAGCAGTACGGCAGCCGCCGGATCGCCGGCCATTTCGCCGCAGATGCTCACCGGCTTGCCTTCGTCATGCGCGCCATTGACCACGATCCGCAGTGCTTGCAGCACGGCCGGGTGCAGGTAATCGTAAAGATCGGCGACCCGTGGGTTGTTGCGGTCGACCGCCAGCAGGTACTGCGTCAGGTCGTTGGAACCGACCGATACGAAGTCCACCTGACGCGCCAGCTCACGTATCTGGTAAACCGCCGCTGGAATCTCAATCATCATGCCGATCGGCGGCATGGGAATGTCCACGCCTTCGTCGCGCACTTCGCCCCAGGCGCGGTGGATCAGGTGCAGCGCCTCTTCCAGCTCATGGGTGCCGGAGATCATCGGCAGCAGGATGCGCAGGTTGTCCAGGCCTTCACTGGCCTTGAGCATGGCGCGGGTCTGCACCAGGAAGATTTCCGGGTGGTCGAGGGTGACGCGAATACCGCGCCAACCGAGGAAGGGGTTGTCTTCCTTGATCGGGAAGTAGGACAGCGCCTTGTCGCCGCCGATGTCCAGGGTACGCATGGTCACCGGCAGCGGATGGAAGGCGGAGAGCTGCTCGCGGTAGATGGCGAGCTGCTCCTTCTCGCTGGGGAAGCGGTCGTTGATCATGAACGGCACTTCGGTGCGGTAAAGGCCGACGCCTTCCGCACCGCGTTCCTGGGCGCGCGCCACGTCCGCCAGCAGGCCGGTGTTGACCCACAGCGGCATGCGATGGCCGTCCAGCGTTTCGCAGGGCAGCTCGCGCAGTGCGGCCAGGCCCTTGCTCAATTCCTTCTCTTCGGCAACCACTTCGCCGTACTGCTTGACCAGTTGCGGCGACGGGTTGGTGTAGATCTCGCCGTGGTAGCCGTCAACGATCAGGTCGATGCCGTCGACCTTGGAGTACGGCAGGTCGACCGCGCCCATGACCGTGGGAATACCCATGGCGCGAGCGAGAATGGCCACGTGGGAGTTGCCCGAACCCAGCACCGAGATCAGGCCTACCAGCTTGCCCTCCGGCACTTCGCCAAGCATCGCCGGCGACAGTTCTTCGCTGACGATGATGGTCTGGTCCGGATAGGTCAGCGTCTGCTTACGCTCTTCCTGCAGGTAGGCGAGGATGCGCCGGCCGATGTCCTTGACGTCGGAGGCGCGCTCGCGCAGGTAGGCGTCGTCCATCAGCTCGAAGCGCTGCACGTGCTCCATGACCACCTGGCGCAGGGCGCCCTGGGCCCATTGACCGGTGCGGATGATGCGTTTGACTTCGAGGCCGATGGAGGCGTCGTCGAGCATCATCAGGTAGACATCGAACAGCGCGCGCTCCTCCTTGCGCAGCTGGGTGGCCAGCTTGCTGGAGAGGTTGCGCATGTCTTCGCGGACCGATTCCAGCGCCTGCTTGAAGCGCTCGATTTCGGCCTCGACGTCGTCGATGGGTTTGTCCGGGACGACTTCCAGGTCGGCCGGCGGCAGCACCACCACGGCCTTGCCCACGGCCACGCCGGGGGCGCCGGGAACGCCGACGAACTTGGCTTCGCTGATGCCCTTGCCCATCTTGCCCAGGCCGCGGATCGAACCGGTGGCCTCGGCGTGGGCGATAACGCCGGCGAGCTGTGCACTCATGGTGACGAGGAAGGCTTCCTCGCCTTCGTCGAACTGGCGCTTTTCCTTCTGCTGCACGACCAGAACGCCCATCACCCGGCGGTGGTGGATGATCGGCGCGCCGAGGAAGGAGGCGTAGCGTTCCTCGCCGGTCTCGGCGAAGTAGCGGTAACGGGGGTGTTCGGAGGCGTTCTCGAGGTTCAACGGCTCCTCGCGTGTGCCGACCAGGCCGACCAGGCCCTCGTTGGGCGCCATGCTGACCTTGCCGATGGAGCGCTTGTTCAGGCCTTCGGTGGCCATCAGCACGAAGCGGTTGCTCTCCGGGTCCAGCAGGTAGACCGAGCACACCTGGGTGCCCATCGCCTCCTTCACCCGCAGCACGATGATGCCCAGCGCCGCCTTGAGGTCCTTGGCGGAGTTCACTTCCTGGACGATCTTACGCAGCGTGTTGAGCATGGCTCGGGGTCTAACTCCTTGAACTTCGTGCTAGTCGCGCGCCAGCAGGCGCGGTGCCAATTCCTTCAGAGCCCGGCGGTAGACCTCGCGCTTGAAGGTCACGACCTGGCCCAGCGGGTACCAGTAGCTCACCCATTTCCAGCCGTCGAATTCGGGCTTGCCGGTGACATCCATGCGCACCCGGCTTTCCTCGCCGGTCAGGCGCAGCAGGAACCACTTCTGTTTCTGCCCGATGCACAGCGGCTGGCTGTTGGTACGCACCAGGCGTTGCGGCAGGCGGTAACGCAGCCAGCCCCGAGTACAGGCGAGGATCTTGACGTCCTGCTCTTCCAGGCCGACTTCTTCGTTCAGTTCGCGGTACAGCGCTTCCTCAGGGGTTTCGCGGGCGTTGATGCCACCCTGGGGAAATTGCCAGGCTTCCTGGTTGATGCGCCGTGCCCACAGGACCTGTCCGACATCGTTGCATAGGATGATGCCGACATTGGGGCGAAAACCATCGGGATCGATCACGGCGGTACATCCTCGAAATCGCGTGTGCCCGCATTGTTCCACAAAGCTTGTGACAGCGGCAACGCGGGCTGCGGCGTCCTGTGCCGGGTGGGCAAAAGCCGTTACTCTAGGCGACTTTTCGGTATTGGCAACTGACGGTAATCCAACGTGCGACTGGCTCTCTTCGATCTCGACAACACCCTCCTGGCCGGCGACAGCGACCACAGCTGGGGCGAATGGCTTTGCCAGCGCGGGCTGGTGGACGCTGGCGAGTACCAGGCGCGCAACGACGCCTTCTATGCCGACTACGTCGCCGGCACCCTCGACGTGTTCGCCTACCAGGCGTTCACCCAGGCCATTCTCGGCCGCACCGACCTGGCGCAGCTGGCCGTCTGGCATCGCCAGTTCATGGAAGAGGTGATCGAGCCCATCGTCCTGGCCAAGGGCGAAGCGCTGCTGGCCGAGCACCGCGCTGCCGGCGACAAGCTGGTGATCATCACCGCTACCAATCGTTTCATCACCGCGCCCATCGCCGAGCGCCTGGGCGTGGAAACCCTGATCGCCACCGAGTGCGAGATGCAGGACGGCCGTTATACCGGCCAGACCTGCGGGGTGCCCTGCTTCCAGGGCGGCAAGGTGACACGCCTGAACAGCTGGCTCGAGGAATCCGGCCTGACACTGCACGACGCGTACTTCTACAGCGACTCGCGCAACGACCTGCCGCTGCTCGAGCAGGTCGCCAACCCGGTGGCCGTCGACCCGGACGACACCCTGCGCGCCACCGCCATCGAGCGCGGCTGGCCGGTGATCAGCCTGCGCGGCTGAGCCGTCAGAAGCCCTTGTTGACCATCAGGTGGAAGATCGCCAGGAAGGCCAGGAACGCCGGCCAACCCAGGGCGAACCACCAGCGCATATAGAGGAAGGCTTGCGGCGGCAGCGCCGTGCCTTCCCGGTGTGCCGCTTCGGCCATGTCGCGTACGCGGATCTGCAGCCAGACCACCGGCAGCCAGCAGGCGCCGGCAAACACGTACAGCCCCAGGCTCCAAAGCAGCCAGCCCGAATCCAGCGGCCAGCCGGCCATATGCGCCATGGCGATGCCGCTCAGCGGCTGGAAGACCGCCGTGGTGGCGATGAACAGCCAATCCGCCGTGACCAGATGGCGGAAGGTGATGCGGATCGCTTCCAGATTGCCGCTGCGCCACGCGCGCCAGCTGTAGTAGGCCGAGCCCAGCCCGGTGCCGAACAGCAATGTGGAGGACAGGATGTGCAGGGTCTTGAGCAGCAGGTAGAGATTCACGCGGCGGGCATCACACCGGCTTGCTGATCATCAGCACCAGAATGGCGATCACGCACAACAGCGCCAGCGCGAAGAAGGCCAGGCCGAACTTCCACTGCCGTGCGGCACCCGCGGAGATCGGCTCGCCACCGGTCTGCGCCGCCAGCGCCAGGTCGCGGATGCGCCACAGGCGGGTGGTGAACAGCAGCCAGAAGATCGTGGCGATGATCAGCAGGCAGGCACTGCCCAGCAGCCAGGTCTGCCCCAGCGGCCAGCCGACGGTCTGCACCATGCGATAACCGGTGACCGGCAGGCTGGCGACGCTGCCGGCGACCAGCACCCAGCCGATCAGGCCGATGCGCTGCAGCGCCTTGGCGATCAGCCCGGCGTCGCCGCTCCGCCAGCTGCGCCAGCCATACCAGGCGAGGCCGATGATGGCCAGGAACGGCAGCACCGCGGCGATGCCGTGGAGGATGCGGAAGGTCTGCAGGCTTTCCATTTCAAGTCCCTGTGATCGATGCGGCTTTCCGACAAGCCTAGCAGCAGTCGCGCCGCCTCTGCCTGACCTCAGCCGAGGAACAGGCGATAGGCCGGGTTGTCCGTTTCGTCCCAGTAGGGGTAGCCGATCTCTTCCAGCGCCGCCGACACGAGGTGGCGTTCGTCTTCCGGCACCTGCAGGCCCGCCACCACGCGACCATCGGCGGCACCGTGGTTGCGGTAGTGGAACAGGGTGATGTTCCAGCGGCCACCCAGGCGGTTGAGGAAGTTGAACAGCGCGCCGGGACGCTCGGGGAACTCGAAGCGGAACACCTGCTCGCCCGAGACCCGCGGCGAATGGCCGCCGACCATATGGCGGATGTGCAGCTTGGCCAGTTCGTTGTCGGTCAGGTCCAGCACCGGGAAGCCCTGCTCCTGCAGTTGCTGCACCAGCGCCGCGCGCGGGTCGTTCTCCGGGTGCGTCTGCACGCCGACGAAGATGTGCGCTTCGCTGTCGGTGTTGTAGCGGTAGTTGAACTCGGTGATCTGGCGCTTGCCGATGGCCTCGCAGAAGGCCTTGAAGCTGCCCGGGCGCTCCGGGATGGTCACGGCGATGATCGCTTCGCGCTTCTCGCCCAGTTCGGCGCGCTCGGCCACGTGGCGCAGGCGGTCGAAGTTGATGTTGGCGCCCGAGTCGATGGCGACCAGGGTCTGGCCCTTCACGCCTTCGCGCTCGACGTAGCGCTTGATCCCGGCCACCGCCAGCGCGCCGGCGGGCTCGGTGATGGAGCGGGTGTCGTCGTAGATGTCCTTGATCGCCGCGCAGATCTCGTCGGTGCTGACGGTGATCACTTCATCGACATAGTCCTTGCACAGCTCGAAGTTGTGCTTGCCGATCTGCGCCACGGCGACGCCGTCGGCGAACAGCCCGACCTGGCCCAGCACCACGCGCTCGCCGGCGGCCATGGCGGCCTGCAGGCAATTGGAGTCGTCCGGCTCGACGCCGATGACCTTGATCTCCGGACGCAGGTATTTGACGTAGGCGGCGATGCCGGCGATCAGGCCGCCGCCGCCCACCGGCACGAAGATCGCGTCGAGGCTGCCCGGATGCTGGCGGAGGATTTCCATCGCCACGGTGCCCTGGCCGGCGATCACGTCCGGATCGTCGTAGGGATGGATATAGACGTAGCCCTTCTCCTCCACGAGCTTGAGCGAATGCGCCAGCGCATCGGGGAAGGCATCGCCGTGCAGCACGGCCTTGCCACCACGGGCGCGCACACCCTGGACCTTCAGCTCCGGCGTGGTGCGCGGCATCACGATGGTCGCCTTGATGCCCAGCTCGCGGGCGGCCAGCGCCACGCCCTGGGCGTGATTGCCGGCGGAGGCGGTGACGACGCCGCGGGCGAGTTCTTCCGGGCTCAGCTGCGCCAGCTTGTTGTAGGCGCCGCGAATCTTGAAGGAGAACACCGGCTGCAGGTCTTCGCGTTTCAGCAGAATCTGGTTGCCCAGGCGCTCGGAAAGCTGGCGGGCGGGCTGCAGGGGCGTTTCCACGGCAACGTCGTAGACACGCGAGGTGAGGATCTTCTTGACGTATTGTTCGAGCATCGGAAGGGCTACATCGGCGGCTTTTTCGAGGAGTTGCGAGTCTACTCCAGCCGGCGCCGGACGGGCCACCGAACAATCCGCGCGCAGATCACCATAACAGTTGCCCGACGGCGCAACACCGGCGCGGCTCCCCCCGCTATAATCCGTCCTCTCGATACTCACCCCAGGCGCCGGCCTCCAGGCCCACGCCGCCCAAGTAGAAGACCCTTCGCCATGAACCAGGATCAGCTCAAGCAGGCAGTCGCCCAGGCCGCCGTCGACCACATCCTTCCGCACCTCGACAGCAAGAGCATCGTCGGCGTGGGCACCGGCTCCACCGCCAACTTCTTCATCGACCTGCTGGCCCGGCACAAGGCCGAGTTCGACGGCGCCGTGGCCAGCTCCGAAGCCACCGCCCAGCGCCTGAAGGGCCACGGCATCCCGGTCTACGACCTGAACACGGTCAGCGAGCTGGAGTTCTACGTGGACGGCGCCGACGAGACCAACGAGCGCCTGGAACTGATCAAGGGCGGCGGCGCCGCACTGACCCGCGAGAAGATCGTCGCTGCAGTGGCCCGGAAGTTCATCTGCATCGCCGACGGCAGCAAGCTGGTGCCGATCCTCGGCGAGTTCCCGCTGCCGGTGGAAGTCATCCCCATGGCCCGCAGCCACGTCGCCCGCCAACTGGTGAAGCTGGGCGGCGACCCGGTGTACCGCGAGGGCGTGCTGACCGACAACGGCAACATCATCCTCGACGTGCACAACCTGCGCATCGACAGCCCGGTACAGCTGGAAGAGGCGATCAACAACATCGTCGGCGTGGTCACCAACGGCCTGTTCGCCGCCCGCCCGGCCGACCTGCTGCTGCTGGGCACCACCGAAGGCGTGAAGACCCTCAAGGTTTGACCCCCTCGGGCGCCATCCGCCGGGTGGCGCCTTCCAGAGCCTCTGCTGCCGTCTACGCTGGGATGACCTCAAGCCCCAACGGAGATGCAGCATGGCCGCCAAATACCATCTGAAGAAGGCCAGTGATGGCCAGTTCCACTTCAACCTGCACGCCAGCAATGGCGAGATTGTCCTGACCAGCGAGCTTTACAAGGCCAAGACCTCGGCCATCGACGGCATCGAGTCGGTGCGCAAGAACTCCCAGCGCGAAGGCGCCTTCGAGGTCAAGGTCGCCGCCAACGGCAAGCATCACTTCGTACTCAAGGCCACCAACGGCCAGGTCGTCGGACAGAGCCAGATGTACGCCAGCAAGGCCACCGCCGATGCCGGCGTAGCGGCGGTCAAGCGTTACGCCGGGGATGCGCCGATCAGTGACGACACCTGATCGCGCACCGTTTCGGTGAGCGTCCTCACACAGCTGCCTTGCACGGCCGGCACAGTCGCCGGCCGTGTATCAACATTGTTACAGTGGCGCGACACCCTCGGTCACTGACGCGTCAAATTCCGCCCATCTCCGGCGAACCGGCCTGCATCCTGCTTTCCTCCGGCGCACGCATCGAAGACCGATGCGATTCCAATCGACACAGAGGAAAGTGCCGTGTTCAAACCCTTAGCCGTTGCGGTCAGCCTGGGATGCGCCGCGTTTTCGATCGACGCCAGCGCCTACGAATACGGGGATTACGCCGAGGACACCCTCGACACCCTGATCAACGATTACCCCGGCCGTTACCGTGGCACCGCCAGTTTCGCCGGCGCCACCGCGCTCATGCAGTCGCGCCTGGGCTTCGGCTACCAGACGCAGATCCAGGACTTCACCTGGGCCGGCAACCGCAGCTCGCAGAACGTCATCGCCAGTGCCGCGGGCAGCAGCGGCCAGTACGTGGTGCTGGGCGCCCACTACGACACCTACTACGGCCGCCCCACCCTGCAAGGCCTGGACGACAACGGCTCCGGCGCTGCCGTACTGACGGAGATCGCCCGCAACCTGGGCGGCATCGAACTGGAGAACGGCCTGGAGGTGGTCGGCTTCGGCGCCGAGGAAGAAGGCCTGCGCGGCTCGCGCGCCTACGTCGCCTCGCTCAGTGAGGAACAGCGCAGCAACCTGCTGGGCATGATCAACCTCGACAGCCTGATCACCGGCGACAAGATGTACGCCCACGCCGGCTTCAACAGCGTCGACAACCCTGCGCTGGGCGCCTACCGCGACCAATTGCTGCGTATCGCCCAGGAACTGAAGATCCCGCTGTTCACCAACCCCGGCCTGAACGAGGAATACCCCGCGGGCACCGGTTGCTGCAGCGACGGCGAAAGCTTCGAGGGCCTGAACGTACCGGTGCTGTTCATCGAAGCCACCAACTGGGAACTGGGCGAGCTGGACGGCTACGATCAGTCCGACAACCCCGCCATCCCCGGCGGCGCCACCTGGCACAACCCCGCGCTGGACAACGAGCAGGTACTCACTGGCGCCTTCGGCCAGGAGCGCATCGACCAGCGCCTGCGTGATTTCTCGCGCCTGCTCACGCGCCTGGTGCTGGAGTTGACCAACGCAGACCTGCTCGCCTCCACCGCCTCCGGCGGCGCCATGGCGCGGCAGATGGAAGACCAGCTGCAGCGCCAGCACCTGGCCCTGACCCGTCTGCATGACCGCCGCTGGCTGAGCCTGCTGGGCAGCTCGCGCCCGGTCGGCAGCTTCGACGGCGCCGTTGGCGTGGAAGGTGAAACCACCCCCGAGAGCGGCTTCGACATGCCCGGCGACCCGCGCTCACACCGCGCCGGGGTGAACCTGCTGGGTGATTATCGCGCCAGCGAGGCACTGACCGTTGGCGGCAGCCTGAGCTTCCAGCGCAGCCGCGACAACCTCGACCACAGCGCGCGACTGGAAGCGGAAACCTGGCAGCTCGGCCTCTATGGCCTGTTCAACGACGGCGGCCCGGCCTGGGTGGGCGGCGAGCTGAGCGCCGGCTACGCGGACTTCGACAGCAAGCGCTCGGTGTACCTGAAGGCGAAGAACGGCCCGGTGCTGCTCGACCAGCGCATCGACGGCGACACCAACGCCTGGTTCTGGGGCGCGCGGATCGACGGCGGCTACGACTTCGACTTCGCCGGCATCAAGACCGGGCCGCAGGGCGGGCTGGACTATGTGCACTACAAGATCGACGACTTCAACGAGGATGACGACCTGCGCACCGCGCTGGGTTACGAGAAGCAGGACTATGACTCGGTCGAAGCCAGCCTAGGCTGGGGCCTGCGCGGCGAGCTGCCGCTGGGTAACCGCATGGCCGTGCAGCCGTACGCCAGCGTGCGCTGGGTGAAGGAGCTGGCCGACGGTCGCCTGGACGATATCGCCCTGACCGCCCTGGGCGATGGCCGCACCCGCGTCGCCGACCTGGGCGGCGTGGACAAGGACTTCGGCCGCGCCCAGGTCGGTGCCCTGCTGGCAGTCACCGAGCAGTTGGGCGTGTTCGCCGAGGCCAATTCGCGCTTCGCCCACAGTGAGGGCAGCCAGGCGTCCTATTCCCTCGGCGTGCAGTGGCAGTTCTGATCGCGGGAAAGCGAGGCGCACTCAGTGCGCCTCGCGCTTCTTGAATACGTAGAACAGATTGGGCTCGCTCACCAGGTACAGCGTGCCCTGGTCGTCCATGGCGATACCTTCGGCCTGCGGCACGCTGCGACGCAAGCCGCTCATGCCGCGCAGCAGCGACAGCGAACTGATCGGTTCGCCATCGGCGCTCAGCTCCAGCACCAGCCGGGACTCGTCTGACAGCGCCAGCAGGTGGCCGCTGCGCTCGTCGTACTGCAGGCTGGAAAGGTCGCGGACGAAGAGGTTGCGGTTGTGCTTGAGGTCTTCCACCACATGCACCGCGGTCGGTTGCTCCGACTGCTCATAGGGGAAGCCGCGCACCTCGTAGATATGCACCGGGCTACGTTCCTTGGCGACGAACAAGCGCTTTCCCTGCGAATCGTAGGCCAGCCCCTCGAAGCCGCTGTTGCCGCCGCGCCCCAGGGCCAGGGCGAGCTGCTGGGCGTCTTCGGCATGCAGCTCCTTCGTGTCATCGCGCAGCTCCACCCGCAGCAGGCGCTGGTGGGTCTCGTCGGTAATCACATAGACGTTGCGGCTGATGTACTCGATGGCCTCGGTATCGCCGAATCCATGCAGCTCGATCTTGCGCAGCACCTTGCCCTCGAGTGACAGCTCGACGAGCTCGTTCTGCTTGTTGGTGACGGTGAACAGGGTCTGCCGGTCCGGGTCGTAGGTCAGCGCCGAAACGTTGTCCTCCAGCCCCTCGATCGGCTGCGCCTCCAGTACCACGCGGTAGTCGGGCAGCCAGAGGGACTGTTCCTGCCACTGCGCAGCATGGCGCCACTCGTTGAACTTGAACCAGGCGCGCTCGTAGACCCGGAAGCTCTGGCCCAGCGCGAGCAACGCGGCCAGGGCGAGCAGCGCCAGCAGCAGGAACAGGCGATGGGGTTTGAGCAGACGGCGCATGGAGGACTCTGGATGGGGATGGCGGGGCAGAGTGACAGCAGCGCCTGAAGCCAAACTTAAAGGCCATCATCCGCTGCGGGCAGGCTAGAGTCAGGTTAGCTCAAGACTGTCCTGTGTTTCTTTTGCAAGCCACGGCAAGAGGCGTATCGATGGCCCAGCATCTGCTCCCCGAACAACGCCAGCAGGCGACCCTGCACACGGTGGTGCTGGCGACCGAGGTGCTGCACCACGCGGGCGTACCGCGGCAGAAACTGCTCGAAGGCAGCGGCATTGGCGAAGCGGACCTGCTGACGCCGGAGAAGCTGATCACCCACGCTCAGGAGCTGCGGGTCTTCGCCAACGCCCTCAACTGCCACCACGACCCGGCGCTGGGCCTCTACCTCGGCCTGCGCATGCATGTCTCGGCTTACGGAATCCTGGGTTACAGCATGCTCGCCAGCCGGACACTGCGCGATGCGCTGCAACTGGCGCTGTCGTTCCCCGAGCTGCTGGGCACCTACTTCCGCCTGGCGCTGACGCCGCAGGGCGACGAAGTCCACCTGACCGCCGACGGCTACCGCTACGCGCCGGAGCTGACGGTATTCAACACCGAGCTGTGCCTGACCTCGCTGCTGACGGTGATCCGCGACCTGCTCGGCGAATCGGTGCGCCCGCGCCGGCTGCTGCTCGCCTACCGTCCGCCGCTGCACGCGGAGACCTACACCGAGCGCCTCGGCTGCCCGGTGGATTTCGGCGCGCCGACCAGCGCGCTGTGCTTCAGCCCCGCCCTGCTGGACCGCCCGCTGCCGCTGGCCGATCCGGTCAGCTGCCACAACGGCGTGCAGCAATGCCTGCGCATGAGCGCGACGCTCAGCAGCCGCGGCGACATGATCGACCAGTTGCGCGAGCACCTGGCCAGTCACCTGCAGGACACCGCCAGCCTGGACACCGTGGCGCGCCACCTGCACCGCTCCACCCGCACCCTGCGCCGCCATCTGCAGCAGCAGAACACCAGTTATCAACAGGTGCTCGATGAAGTGCGCTTCGACCGTGCGCGGCAACTCCTCAAGGACACCGACCTGCCCATCTACCTGATCGCCGAACAGCTGGGCTACAGCGAGACGGCCAGCTTCCGCCATGCCTTCCAGCGCTGGAGCGGGGCGAGTCCGAGCCTTTACCGAGGCTGAGGAAAGGGGCGGAGCCAAACTCAAGCGCCCGAGCCGTCCCGTTCGCGAGCAAGCTCGCTCCTACAAAATCGGCATCCCGCTGACGCCCGAAATCCAGCATTGCAGGGCGCATTTTCAACTTGGCCTGATTTATCCCTTATTGGCCTGATCTATCGTTCTGCGCATCCCGGCGCTTGGTCATTATCAATCCGCAGCTAGGTGAAACGGCC
Source organism: Pseudomonas multiresinivorans (assembly GCF_012971725.1). Lineage (NCBI taxonomy): Bacteria > Pseudomonadati > Pseudomonadota > Gammaproteobacteria > Pseudomonadales > Pseudomonadaceae > Pseudomonas > Pseudomonas multiresinivorans. Next base: position 990,064 of record NZ_CP048833.1, on the reverse strand, counting down.
CTAGAAACCGTAAAACCTCAACAATAACAACTGCTTAACTGCATGGTACAAGCATGACCAGCGCGATCACCATCGAGCGGATATGCATGGAGTTCGGTACACCCGGACAAGGCCTCAAGGCCCTGGACGACGTGTCACTGGAAATCCGCGCCAACGAATTCTTCACCCTCCTCGGCCCTTCGGGCTGCGGCAAGACCACCTTGCTGCGACTGATCGCCGGCTTCGAACAACCCTCCTCCGGCAGCATTCGCCTCTACGGCGACGCGATGGAAGGCCTTCCGCCCTTCCGCCGCCCGGTCAATACCGTCTTCCAGAGCTACGCCCTGTTCCCGCACATGACCGTGGCGGAGAACATCGCCTTCGGCCTGGAAATGCAGGGCAAGCAGCGCAGCGACATCGATGCCACCGTGCAGAAGATGCTCGACCTGGTACGCCTGCCCGACGTCGGCAAGCGCCGCGCCGACCAGCTCTCCGGCGGTCAGCAGCAGCGCATCGCCCTGGCCCGCGCGCTGGCCAGCCGACCCAAGGTGCTGCTGCTCGACGAATCCCTCTCCGCGCTGGACCTCAAGCTGCGCAAGGAAATGCAGATCGAGCTCAAGCGCCTGCAGCACGAGACCGGCATCACCTTCATCTTCGTCACCCACGACCAGGAAGAAGCGCTGACCATGTCCGACCGCATCGCAGTGATGAGTCGCGGCAAGGTCATGCAGATCGGCACGCCCACCGAGATCTACGAGGCGCCGGTCAACCGCCTGGTGGCCGACTTCATCGGCGAGACCAATTTCCTCGAAGGCGAATCCAGCGGCGACAGCGTGCGCCTGGCCGATGGTCAGATGCTCCCGGCCGCCACCACCCTGCCCGGCAAGGTGACCCTGGCGATCCGCCCGGAGCGCACCGAGCTGGCACAGGACGGTCAGCTCGAAGGCGTGGTCGAGAACATCGTCTACGTCGGCACCGACACCGTGTACCACCTCAACGTCGCCGGTCAGGGCGGCTTCCGCGTGCGTCAGCAGAATCGCGACGGCGCTCTTTCCACCCACGCGCCCGGCGCGCGGGTGCGGGTCCGCATTCCCGCCACCGCCATCCGGGTGCTGGCCGAATGAGTACACTGCGCGCACAAGCGGAACGCAAATCGCTGTTCAAGCGCCTGGCCCTGACCAGCCCGGCGATGATCATGCTGATCGTGTTCCTGGTCCTGCCGCTGGGCATCATGTTCGCCGTGTCGGTGCAGGTACCGGGGGACTACGGCGGCGTCAAATGGGGCCAGCACACCGTCGAGGCCTACATCAACTTCCTCTGGGAGCGCGACCTGGACGACAGCCTGGCGTTCAACGCCGACTACCTGGGCATCTTCCAGCGCTCGTTCTGGCTGTCGATCCTGACCACCCTGGGCTGCGTGCTGATCGGCTTCCCCACCGCGCTGTACCTGGCGCTGCAGGACGAACGCCGGCGCAACCTGCTGCTGTTCCTGGTCACGGTGCCGTTCTGGACCAACCTGCTGGTGCGGGTCTATGCCTGGATGCTGCTGCTGCGCAACGGCGGGCTGATCGACGAGGGTCTGCACGGGCTGGGTTTCTCCAACGCCTCCCTGGGCATCCTCTACACCGACAACGCGGTGATCATCGGCCTGCTCTACACCTACCTGCCGTTCATGGTCCTGCCCATCTACACCAGCCTTGAGAAAATGGACTGGCGCCTGGTGGAGGCGGCCTTCGACCTGGGCGCCAACCGCTGGAAGGCGCTGAAGCGGATCATCATCCCGCTGGCCATGCCCGGCATCGTCGCCGGCTGCATCCTGGTGTTCATTCCCTCGCTGGGCAGCTACATCATTCCCGAGCTGCTGGGGGGCGGTAAGTCGCTGATGATCGGCAACCTGATCCAGTTGCAGTTCGGCACGGCGCACAACTGGCCGTTCGGCGCGGCGCTGTCCTTCGCCCTGCTGGCCTTCGTGCTGCTGGCGATGCTGATCTACAGCATGCGGTTCAAACAGGGCGCGGCGGGAGGTCATCCATGAAGTCGGCCAACCCGCTCTGGCGGTTCACCGGAGTCCGGCCCGCTGCCTGGCTGTTCTTCGCCTTCCTCTATATCCCGATCTTCGTGCTGGTGGTGCTGAGCTTCAACAGCGGCCAGTCGGCCACGCTGTGGGAAAGCTTCAGCCTGAAGTGGTATTCGGTGGTGGCGGATGATCCTGAAATCCTCCGCGCAGCGAAGAACTCGCTGATCGTCGCAACCCTGGCCACCGTCGTCGCCACCACCCTGGCCACGCTCGCTGCGCTGGGCATGCGCGGTCGCTCGTTCCGCGGGCAGACGTTGATGAGTGGTGTGCTGGGCCTGCCGCTGCTGGTGCCGGAGATCGTCACCGCCGTGGCGACACTCATGTTCTTCGCCTTCATCGGCCTGAAGCTGTCGCTGTTCACCATCCTGCTGGCGCACATCGTGTTCTGCATTCCCTTCGCCTACCTGCCGATCCGCGCCCGTCTCGAAGGCATGGACCCCAGGCTGGCGGAAGCGGCGGCGGACCTCTATGCCTCGCCCTGGAAGACTTTCTGGAAAGTGACCTTCCCGCTGCTGACGCCGGGGATCGTGTCCGGTGCGATGCTGGCGTTCATCATCTCGATGGACGACTTCGTCATCACCTACTTCGTCGCCGGCGCCGGGGCCACCACCCTGCCGGTGTACATCTTCAGTTCCATCCGCATGGGGATTTCCCCGAAGATCAACGCCATATCTTCAATAATACTGTTGATTTCCATCGCGTTCGTTGCGTTGTCGTACTACGTCGGCCAGCGTCGCCGCTGACCTCCTGCCGCCAATCAAAACAACATTGCAAGGAGCTTCACCGATGAAATTCCGCCGTACCCCCATCGCCCGCACGCTCGTCGCCGCCAGCCTGCTGCTGGCCGGCAGCGCCCATGCGGACGGCACCCTGCACTTCGCCAACTGGTCCGACTACTTCCCACCGGAACTGCTGAAGAAGTTCGAGAAGGACACCGGCATCCACGCCACCCTGGACTCCTACGACAGCAACGAAACCCTGCTGGCCAAGCTCAAGGCCGGCGGCGGCGCCTACGACGTGGTCGTGCCGTCGGACAGCTTCATCGAGATCTTCGTCAAGGAAGGCCTGCTGCAGAAGCTCGACAAGGCGCAGCTGCCGAACCTGGCCAACCTCAAGGACAAGTTCAAGACCCTGACCTACGACCCGGGCCACGACTACTCCGTGCCCTACCTGTGGGGCACCACCGGCTACAGCTACGACAGCGCCAAGGTGCCGGGCGGCAAGCTGGATGAGAGCTGGAAGCCGTTCTTCGAGCCGCCGGCGGAGCTCAAAGGCAAGGTCGTGGCGCTCAACTCCATCGAGGAACTCTACGCCCCCGCGTCCTACTACCTGGGGATCGACGAGTGCACCGAGGACCCGAAAGAGGCGGCGAAGATCCAGGACCTGCTGCTCAAGCAGAAACCCATGCTGGCCATGTACAACAGCGACGGCACCATCGAGCGCATGGCCGCCGGCGAAGTCTCCATGCACCAGCAATGGAACGGCGCGTTCCACCGCGCCCACGCCCAGCGCGCCAGCCTGGTCTACGTCTATCCGAAGGAAGGCGTGCGCCTGTTCATCGACAACCTGACCATTCCCAAGGACGCCACCAACATCAAGGAGGCTCACGCCTTCCTGAACTGGATGATGCAGCCCGAGAACATCGCCCTGGCCTCCAACTTCGCCAAGTACAACAACGCGATCGAAGGCTCGGACAAGTTCATGGACAAGGAGCTGTTCGACGACCCGGCGATCAACACCCCGGCGGACAAGCTGGATCGCCTGAAGCCCTTCAAGCTCTGCTCGCCGAAAGCGCTGCAACTGCGTTCCAAGGTCTGGACCAAGCTGAAGAAATGACCCACAGGTCACCCGGCGCGGCGGTGCGCGCCGGGTGATACTGACAGCCATTTTGGCCATTTCGATCCCTTTTTGACCCTTTGCAGGGTTCTGCCCGGTGACCTCGGTTGCTAGAGTCGGGCGGCTCGCGCAGGGAGCGGCTGGAAAGGCGGCCAGCCCCGGTGCCATCGCCGATGGCGCAGGGATTTCCCGAGGGAACGCGAGCGCGTTATCCACAAGAACAAATGCCCCGAGAACGCCCATGACCAGCTTTTGCGTCACCCTGCAGCAAACACCCTCATACCTCGCGCGTCGTCAACGCTGCGGCTGAGCCGTAACTCCGACGACTTCAGGACGGCCACCGAACGCCGCCCGCCCGCAAGACAACAACAATCGCGAGGATTCCCCCCATGGCCAGCCAACACAGCGCCAGCACAGCTCACACCCAACAGGGCACCCCGGCCAACGCCGACGCCCGCCTGAAACGCGTCCTGGGCCTGCCCGCCCTGGTCTTCTTCGGCCTGGTCTACATGGTTCCGCTGACCATGTTCACCACCTACGGCGTGGTCACCGAGATGACCGGCGGCCGTACCGCCAGTGCCTACCTGATCACCCTGCTGGCGATGCTGTTCACCGCCGCTTCCTACAGCTTCATGGTGCGCAAGTATCCGATCTCGGGTTCTGCGTATTCCTACACCAGCCTGAGCTTCGGCCCGGTGGTCGGTTTCCTGTCCGGCTGGTCGCTGCTGCTCGACTACCTGTTCCTGCCGATGATCAACTACCTGCTCATCGGCCTGTTCATGAACATCGCCTTCCCGGAAATCCCGGCCTGGGTGTTCGTGGTCGCCTCCATCGCCCTGGTGACCGTGCTCAACGTGGTCGGCATCAGCCAGGTGGCCGGCATGAGCAACGTCATCGTCGGCGCGCAATTGGTGTTCATCGTGGTGTTCGTGATCATGTCGATCAAGACACTGGCCGGCGGCGCGGCGATCGACTTCAGCCTGCCCTTCGTCGGTGACGGCACCCAGCCAGGGTTCGCCCCGCTGATGGCCGGCGCCGCGGTGTTGTGCCTGTCGTTCCTGGGCTTCGACGCGGTCTCGACCATGGCCGAGGAAACCCGCGACGCCCGCCGCGACATCCCCCGCGCGATCATCATCACCACCGTCATCGCCGGCCTGATGTTCACCCTGCTGGCGATCATCAGCCAGTTGGTGTTCCCCGGCAGCGTGTTCCAGAACGCCGACTCGGCGGCCAACGAAGTGATGCTCAAGGCCGGCGGCCAGTTCCTCGGCAACTTCTTCACCTCCGCCTACATCGCCGGCTGCATCGGCTCGGCGCTCGCGTCCCAGGCCTCGGTGTCGCGCATCATCTTCACCATGGGCCGCGACGGCATCCTGCCGCGCAGCCTGTTCGGCACACTGCACGCGCGCTTCCAGACCCCGGTGGTGGCAATCCTGGTGGTGTCGGCGATTTCCCTGCTGGCCGTGGTGCTGGACCTGACCACCCTCGCCTCGATGATCAGCTTCGGTGCGCTGGTGGCCTTCTCCGTGGTCAACCTGGCGGTGATCCGCACCTACCTGGGCGTGGAGCGCCGCCGCGGCGCGAAGAACGTCCTGCTGTACGGCGCCATCCCGTTCATCGGCCTGTGCCTGACGCTGTGGCTGTGGACCAGCCTGTCGCAGATGACCCTGATCGTGGGCCTGAGCTGGTTTGCCGTCGGCTTCGCCTACCTGGCGGTGCATACCGGCGGCTTCCGCCGCAAGGCACCGAGTGTGAATTTCGAGGAAAACGCCTGATAACCGGAACCTAACCGGGCGCCTGCGGGCGCCCTCAGGAGCGCGTGATGTTGACGATCTACACCGACGACCATCGCTTGCACCACGGTCAGCACGAGCTGATCGGCGGCCAGTTCACCCCCTGCTTCGAGAAGCCCAGCCGCGCCGACATGGTGCTGGACCGGGCCAAGGCGGTAAAACTGGGCGATATCCAGGCCCCGCGTGATTTCGGCCTGGACCCCATCCTGAGGGTGCACAGCGAAGGCTTCGTGCGGTTCCTGCAACACGCCTGGCGTGACTGGCTGGCTACCGGCCGGACCCACGACATGCTGCCGATCTGCTGGCCGACCCGCCGCCTGCGGCAGAAGGAGCCGGACAGCATCGACGGCCGCCTGGGCTACTACAGCCTGGACGCCGGCGCGCCGATCACCGCCGGCACCTGGCAGGCGGTGCTCAGCTCGGTGAACGTGGCCATGACCGGCCAGGCCGAACTGGCCAAGGGCGCGCGCTCGGTCTTCTCGCTGTGCCGCCCGCCGGGCCACCACGCCTCGGCGGACTTCATGGGCGGCTACTGCTTCTTCAACAACGCGGCCATTGCCGCACAGTCGATCCTCGACCAGGGCGCCAACCGCGTGGCCATCCTTGACGTCGACTACCACCACGGCAACGGCACCCAGGACATCTTCTACGACCGCGCCGACGTGCTCTTCACCTCGATCCACGGTGACCCGCGCTTCGAGTATCCCTACTTCCTCGGCTACGCCGAAGAGAAGGGCCAGGGCGTGGGCGAGGGCTTCAACTTCAACTACCCGCTGGCCTCGGGCAGCGACTGGTCGGTGTGGAGCCTGGCGCTGCAGGCAGCGATCCGGCAGATCTCGGCGTACAAGCCGGACGTGCTGATCGTGTCGCTGGGCGTGGACACCTACAAGGAAGACCCGATCTCCCAGTTCAAGCTGGACAGCCCGGACTACCTGCGCATGGGCGAAGCCATCGGCAAGCTCGGCCTGCCGACCCTGTTCGTCATGGAAGGGGGTTATGCGGTGGAAGAGATCGGCATCAATGCGATCAACGTGCTGCAGGGCTTCGAAAGTATCGGCTGATGACTGGAACGTCTCGCACCTGGCGTGGACTGCAAAGCCCCTCTCCCCAGCCCTCTCCCTGAAGGGAGAGGGAGCCATTCGGTGTTGCCGGCAGGCTCGGTGTTTCGCTTGACGACGCTCAGTCCCCTCTCCCTTCAGGGAGAGGGTTAGGGAGAGGGCGGCGGCGCGTCTTCCATAGAGCCAACAGGTATCAACCGAAAGCAAAAAAGCCGCGCCGGGGACGGGGTTCCCGGCGCGGCTATTTATCGAGAGCGGATTACTGGAGGATTTCCACGCGATCCACGTCGATGTCGGTGGGCTTCTGCTTGTGGTGATCGACTTCACCAGTCAGGCGCACCTTGGTGTTCTCGGAGACCGAAGTGCCCGCCGGCCAATCGTCGTGGTCGATCTCGACCTGGATGCTGCCGGTGGCGTCCTTGAACTCGTAATGCTCGCTGCTGATGCGCTTGGTGATGGTGCCTTCGAGCACGACCTTGGTGTCATCGGCGGCGGCCTGGGCCTGCTTCACCGTGGTGATCTGGCCGGCGGCAGCGGCGGCGGGTTGGGCATCGCTGCCCGGGCCGGTGTAGCCGCCAGCGGCCAGGGTAACGGTGGAGAACAGGCCAACGGCAGCGATCAGGGGGAGATGACGGAGTTTCATGGAAGTGCCTCCTTGGGCGTTTTCGATGGGTTCAGCTTAGTGTCCATGGCTGAAACCAGCCTGAATCAGGACTTAATCCAAGCTTAAGACCCCAGAACCGCCATTTACTCCGAGCTGAATCAATCCTTGGTCGGCTGCGCCTCACGCTTGAACACGTAGAACAGGTCCGGCTCGCTGACCATATAGATAGTGCCCTGCTCATCGATGGCCACGCCTTCGGCGCGCGGAATCCGGTCGTGCAAGCCGTTCAGGCCACCGAGCAGGCTGATGAAGCTGACCGGCTCGCCCTTCTCGTCCAGCTCCAGTAGCAGGTGCGATTCCGCAGACAGCACCAGGGTGTGCCCGGTGCGCGGGTCGATGCTCAGCGCCGAGACGTTGCGCATCATCAACTGGTCGCTGGGCAACGCCTGCAGCGCACCGTGCAACGCGGCGCTGCCATCGCTGGCGAGGCTGAACAGGGTCAGCGGATCACGCTCCTGGCCAAGCAGCAGGCGATGCTGGCGCGGGTCCCAGGCGATGCCTTCTATGCCCTTGTTCTTCTTGCCGCGCTCGCCCAGGTCGAAGCTGGAGAGTTTCTCGGTACTCAACTCGCGGGTCTGCGGGTCGACGTGGAAGATGGTCAGGGAATTCTTGCGCTCGTCGGTCACCGCGACGTTGCCACCTTCGAGCACCGCCACGCCTTCTGGGTTGGACATGCCCAACAGCGGAATTACCCGGAGCACGTCACCGGTGAGCGACAGCTCGGCCAGCAGGGGCTTCTTGCCGGTGACGGTGAAAAGCGTGCGGGTGACCGGGTTGTAGGCCAGGTCGGAAGTCTCCTGCCCCTCGATGCCACCCTTGAGCGGCTTGGCCTGGATTACTGCGCGATAGCCGGGCAGCCAGATACTTTCGGAGCGCGACTGGGCGCTGGTGTCCTGCTCGCGCAACCAGAGACGGGCGCGGTCATCCCAGTGGAAGCGCGAAGTCAGGTAGCCGAGCACCACCAGGATGAACAGGAGGGCCAGCAGCAGCCAGCGAGGACGAAGGATGGACATGGTCATGACGACTCTTGTTGGTCAGCACGGCAAGGTGCCCCGCAACAAGCGAAGGCCGCACAATCGGCGGCCTTCGGCGGGACAACGAGGTTATAGCACGCGGCTTTCGAAGCGACTGGCGCCCGGAAGTTCCAGCACCACGTCGCTGCCGCTCTGCAGCGGACCGACGCCTACCGGGGTGCCGGTGGACACCACGTCCCCCGGCTGCAGCGAGAAATGCCCGCAGATATGCTGGATCAGCGGCACGATAGGGTTGAGCATGTCGCGGCTGTTGCCATCCTGGCGGACTTCACCGTCGATGGTCAGGCGGATGCCGATATCGGTCGGGTCCGGGAAGTGGTCGGCGCTGACGAAGGGCGCCAGCACGAAGGCGCCGTCGAAGGACTTGGCCAGTTCCCACGGCAGGCCCTTTTCCTTCAGCTTGGCCTGCACGTCGCGCAGGGTCAGGTCCAGCGCCGGGGCGTAGCCGGAAATGGCGTCCAGCACTTCCTCGGCACTCGGCTTGCGCGACAGCGGCTTGCCGATCAGTACGGCGATTTCCGCCTCGTAATGCACCGAGCCACGATCCTCGGGAATGGCGAAGCCGCCAGCCTGGGAAACCGTGCAGGAACCGGGCTTGATGAACAGCAGCGGCTCGGTCGGCACCGGGTTGTTCAGCTCCTTGGCGTGCTCCGCGTAGTTGCGGCCGACGCAGACCACCTTGCCCAGGGTGAAATGGATCGGGGTGCCATCGACATACTGATGCTGGTAACTCATGACCGACTCCTGAACGCAAGGAAGAGATGATCCGCGCGGGGTTCGTGACCCCGCGCGGTTGCCCGCATCCTGCCGGCGCACGCGCCACTTCCCGTGACGCTGACGTGCGAAGGGCCGGTAAACCGGCCCTCCTGTATATGCAGCGACTTATTCGGCGAAAATCTTGCCGGGATTCATGATCCCGTTCGGGTCGAACACCGCCTTGACCGCCTTCATGTAGCCGATTTCAGCCTCGGAGCGAGAGTAACCCAGGTAATCGCGCTTGGTCATGCCCACGCCGTGCTCGGCCGAAATGGAGCCATTGTACTTCTGCACGGTCTCGAACACCCACTTGTTGACGGTCGCGCACTTGGCGAAGAACTCGTCCTTGCTCAGGTTCTCGGGCTTCAGGATGTTCAGGTGCAGGTTGCCATCGCCAATGTGGCCGAACCACACGACTTCGAAGTCGGGGTAGTTGGCTTCGACGATGGTATCGATGTCCTTGAGGAAGGCCGGGACCTTGCTCACGGTGACCGAGATATCGTTCTTGTACGGCGTCCAGTGGGAGATGGTCTCGGAGATGTACTCGCGCAGTTTCCACAGGTTCTGCAGCTGCTGCTCGCTCTGGCTCATCACGCCGTCCAGCACCCAGCCCTGCTCTACACAATGTTCGAAAGTCGCCAGCGCCTCGTTGGCCACTTCCTCAGTGGTCGCTTCGAATTCCAGCAGCGCGTAGAACGGGCAATCGGTCTCGAAGGCCGGCGGAACGTCGCCGCGGGCCATGATCTTGGCCAGGGCCTTGTCGGAGAAGAACTCGAAGGCGGTCAGGTCCAGCTTGCTCTGGAAGGCATGCAGCACCGGCATGATCGAATCGAAGTCCGGGGTGCCGAGGACCATCGCGGTGAGGTTCTTCGGCTGGCGCTCCAGGCGCATGGTCGCCTCGACCACGAAGCCCAGGGTACCTTCGGCGCCGATGAACAGCTGGCGCAGGTCGTAGCCGGTGGCGTTCTTGATCAGGTCCTTGTTCAGCTCCAGCAGGTCGCCCTTGCCGGTGACGACCTTCATGCCGGCCACCCAGTTGCGGGTCATGCCGTAGCGAATGACCTTGATCCCGCCGGCATTGGTGCCGATGTTGCCGCCGATCTGGCTGGAACCGGACGATGCGAAGTCCACCGGGTAATAGAGGCCGTGCTCTTCGGCGAAGGTCTGCAACTGCTTGGTGATCACGCCCGGCTGGCAGACCGCGGTGCGGTCGAATTCGTTGAAATCGACGATCTTGTTCATGTAGTCGAAGGCCACGACCACTTCGCCATTGGCGGCGACGGCGGCGGCGGAGAGACCGGTACGGCCGCCCGAGGGGACCAGCGCGACCTTGTGCTCATTGGCCCAGCGGACGATGGCCTGGACCTGCTCGGTGCTCTTGGGGAAGGCGATCGCCAGGGGTGCCGGGGCGAAATGCTTGGTCCAGTCCTTGCCATAGGTGTCGAGGGAATCGGCGTCTGTCAGCAGCTTCCCGGCATCCAGCAGGGGCTTGAGCGATTCGATCAGGGCGTCGCGGGTCATTGGAGGAACTCTCAAATGGTTCATGGTCGTCCTGAGAACAGCTCAGGTCGCAACCGGGCAAGGAAAAGGGAGAACATGCTAGCATACGCACCCCACGCAGATCGCCACCTGGCGCCAAGCTTGGCACCGGCCGGTCCGGCCTGAGCTGTTCAATTTCTCGCCACATCCCGGGACTACAGGTTCAAAGCAGATGAGCAAGACTTCTCTCGACAAGAGCAAGATCAAATTCCTTCTCCTTGAAGGCGTGCACCAGAACGCCGTCGACACCCTCAAGGCGGCCGGCTACTCCAACATCGAGTACCTCAAGACCGCACTGTCCGGTGACGAGCTGAAGGAAAAGATTGCCGATGCACACTTCATCGGTATCCGCTCCCGCACCCAGCTGACCGAAGAAGTCTTCGACGCGGCCAAGAAACTGATCGCGGTGGGTTGCTTCTGCATCGGTACCAACCAGGTCGACCTGAACGCAGCCCGCGAGCGCGGTATCGCCGTGTTCAACGCGCCCTACTCCAACACCCGCTCGGTCGCCGAACTGGTGCTGGCCGAGGCCATCCTGCTGCTGCGCGGCATCCCGGAGAAGAACGCTTCCTGCCACCGCGGCGGCTGGATCAAATCCGCGGCCAACTCCTTCGAGATCCGCGGCAAGAAGCTGGGCATCGTCGGCTACGGCTCGATCGGCACCCAGCTCTCGGTCCTGGCAGAAGCCTTAGGGATGCAGGTGTTCTTCTACGACACCGTGACCAAGCTGCCGCTGGGTAACGCCCAGCAGGTCGGCAACCTGCACGAGCTGCTCGGCATGTCCGACATCGTCTCGCTGCACGTGCCGGAGCTGCCGTCCACCCAGTGGATGATCGGTGAAAAGGAAATCCGCGCCATCAAGAAAGGCGGCATCCTGATCAACGCCGCCCGTGGCACCGTGGTCGAGCTGGACCACCTGGCCGCCGCGATCAAGGACGAGCACCTGATCGGCGCTGCCATCGACGTGTTCCCGGTCGAGCCCAAGTCCAACGACGACGAGTTCGAAAGCCCGCTGCGTGGCCTGGATCGCGTGATCCTGACCCCGCACATCGGCGGCTCCACCGCCGAAGCCCAGGCCAACATCGGCCTGGAAGTGGCCGAGAAGCTGGTCAAGTACAGCGACAACGGTACCTCGGTTTCTTCCGTCAACTTCCCGGAAGTAGCCCTGCCGTCGCACCCGGGCAAGCACCGCCTGCTGCACATCCACGAGAACATCCCGGGTGTGATGAGCGAAATCAACAAGGTGTTCGCCGACAACGGCATCAACATCTCCGGCCAGTACCTGCAGACCAACGACAAGGTTGGCTACGTCGTCATCGACGTCGACGCCGAGTACTCGGACCTGGCGCTGGAGAAGCTGCAGCACGTCAACGGCACCATCCGCAGCCGCGTTCTGTTCTAAGCGCTGATTGCGGTAAAGAAAAAGGAGGCCCTCGGGCCTCCTTTTTAGTTTCTGCGGTTTGGAATATCGGCGCGGCTGAAAGCCCCTCTCCCTAACCCTCTCCCTGAAGGGAGAGGGGACTGGCCTGGAGCGAGGAGATAGATTGAGTTAGCTGGCTAGCTCCGTCATTCCCGCGCATACCGAACGGCTCCCTCTCCCTTCAGGGAGAGGGCTGGGGAGAGGGCAATGCCCCCGCCCCCCGAGCCCAGCCATCACTTCACATTGACCGTGATCTGCTGCGACTCCACCGGCGGGTCGAACGGCACGTGGTTCTTGTCGCCCACCAGCAGCTGCAAGGTGTGCTTGCCCGGCGGCAGGGTCACCTGGGTTTCGGTCTGGCCCTTGCCGAAGTGCTTGATCTGGTCGGTCATCGGCAGCGGCATATTCATCGCCGGCTGCTCCTTGAGGTCGATCAGCAGGTGGTGGTGGCCGGTGGCCGGCGAGTCCACGCCAGCGGGCGCGACGCCCATGCCCTTGAGGCCGAATTTGACGGTGAAGGTCTTGTCCACCGTGGCGCCGTCGGCCGGCTCGATGAAGTACACCTTGGCACCTTCCGGAGCCGGGGTGCGCGGGATATCGGCGGCGACTGCGGAAGTGCCGGCGAGCAGCGCGGCAAGGCCCAGGCAAGGCAGCAGGGTTCTCATGTTCTTCTCCTTCTACTTGGATGACGAAAAGGCGAAGGACCGCTCAGGCCGCCTTCGCCTCCCGCATGGAACGCACAAGCATAGGCGCCCAGGCGCGGGGCTCAAGGAAAATAGTGCGTCTTCGAGTGTCGCCGGACGCTCTAGCCTCCGGCTTCCAGCCCGGCCAGGCAGACGGCCGCGGCGTCCAGTTCTTCCTCGCTGAACACCAGCACGCCCATGCGCTTGAGCGCGGCGGCGGTCACGCCTTCACCAGCGACCTTCTGCCCGCTGAAGCTGCCGTCGTAGTTCTCGCGGTTGCCGCAGGAGGGGCTGCGCGCCTTGAGTACCGCCAGACGGATATCGTGGCGACGCACCAGCGCCATGGCTTCCTCGGCGCCGAGCAGGAAGGCGTTGCTGACGTCCTCGCCTTCCACCGTCATCACTGGGCGCGCCCGCTCCAGTACGGCCATGCCCTGGCCTCCCGGGATCTCCGCCGGGGCGCGGGGCGTTGGCAGGCCACCGGCGACTTCCGGGCACAGCGCCACCACCCGGCCCTGGTCCAGCCAGCGCGATAGCAGGTCGAACGGCCCGTGCGCGCCGCCGTCGTAGCGGACGCGATGGCCAAGCAGGCAGCGGCTGACGAGAACCTTCTGCATGGGCGAATCACTCCCTTTTGGAAGGGGACAGACTAGCCGCTCGCCGTTTGGCGGTCACGCCGGGTAACGCAACTTTCATCGGACCGTGTGTCGCAACAGGTTTCCGCCCCGCCGAAAGTCGGGTCCTTGAGCGGCTCGCCGGCCGTCGGCACAGCGCTGAAACACAACCTTCGACGGGAACAGCCGCCCGGCACTGGCTGCCCGGCGGGCCGCCGCCCAGACTCGCGCATCGGCCAATCGCCATGGAGCCTTTGTCATGCCTCGCCTCTTGCTCTGCACCGCCACTTTCGCCGCGCTGTCCTACCTGCCCTTGGCCTTCGCCGAGCTCCAGGCGCTGGACAATGAACACCTGGGCGCCGTCACCGGCCAGGACGGCATCAGCATCCGCGCCGACGTGCTGGCGCACATGGACAGCGTGGCGTGGAAAGACGATGGCGGCAGCGTCTCGTTGCGCAACGTGTTCATCGACAACGGTTGCGTGAATGCCGGCGACTGCCCCGACGGTCGCGGTGGCAGCCTGCCGTACGGGGCTGCACAGCTGGGCCTGAGCCTGCCGATCTTCGGCATTGAGCAGCCGACTCTGCAGGTGGATGTGGTGCAAGGCGCCGGCGGCCAGCAGCAACTGGCGCTGACCCTGCCCGACCTGACCACCATCAACCAGCAGTTGAACGCCAGCGGGCTGCCGTCGCAGACCATCCGCCTGCGCGTGGCCGGCGATCTCTACGTGGGCGGCGGAAAGCTGGGGAGCATCGAAGTGCGCGACATCCAGGACATCAGCGGCACCCTGAAGATCTGGGGGCACTGACGCCTCAGGGGCTCAGAGCAGCGCGTCACCGCGGCGGCGGAACCAGCCGGTCAGCGATAGCCGCTCGTGGCTGGCCGGCAACACTTCGTGGGGGAAGTCGCCGGAGAGGAACACCACCAGACGGCCGGCCAGCGGCGGCAGGTCCAGTGTCCGTTCGTCGGGGAGGTACATCCGCAGCTCGCCGCCCTGCGCCACTGGCCAGTCGCGATTGAGGTAGAAAACCACCGAGACGGTGCGGCGATCATCGTCGCGGAAGCGGTCCAGGTGCTTCTGGTAGAACGCCCCCGGCGGATAGAGCGCGAAGTGCCCTTCGAAGTCTTCCAGACCAAGGAAAAGCGCGCGGTTGATCTGCCGGCGCAGCGCGTCCAGCGCACCCAGGTACAGGTCGCAGGCCTCGGACTGGCCGGGCTCGAGCCACTGGATGCGATCGCCCCGAATACCTTCGCGCACGGCTTGCCCCTCTCCCCGGCCGATGGCCGCGGCGGCCAGCTTGCCGGCTGCGTCGCGGGCACGACATTCCGCCGCCAACTGGGCGATCAGGGCATCGGGAAGGAAGGCGTCCTGCTGCGACCAGCCCTTGTCGGCGAGGTCGTCAACGATGCTTTGCAGAAGGGGGCTTTGCATGAATGGCGAAGGGGCGTCGAAATGCATGGCGTATTGTAACGTCCGGCGCCAGTGTCTCGACAAGCGGGGCAAGCCTTGCCGACAATAGCCCCCGGCGAGCGAACCCTGCCGCCCAAAAGGAGTTGCAATGCGCGTACTGCTGGCCCTCACCCTTCTTGTACTGGGCATGCCTGCCCTGGCCGACGACTACCAGCGCCTGTACCAGGCTGCGGGCTGGCCGGAGCAGCGAGCGCACTTCAATGACGCCCTGCACGCCGCGCAGAAGCGCTACCAGGGCAACCTGCCGCCGGCGCTGTACCAGACGCTGGTGGACAACAGCAACCAGCGCTTCGCCCCCGCCGACATCGACCAGCGCGCCCTGAATGGCCTGCGCCAGAACCTGCCGGACAGCGCGGCGGCGATGAACTTCTTCGAATCCCCACTGGGCCGCAAGGTGGCCGGCGCCGAAACCCTGGCTACCCGCAGCGACCAGTTGCAGAAATACGCCAACGGCCTGCCGCGCCAGCAGGCCAGCGATGCGCGCAAGCAGATCGTCCATCGCCTGAGCCAGGTACTGCCGGCCCGCGAAGCCGGCGCCGAGGTGAGCCTGGCGCTGGCCAGCGTGGCCGCCGACAGCCTCAGCCAGATGCTCCCCGGCCTGCTCGGCGGCGGCACTACCCAAGGCATGCTCGAAGGCCAGCGGCAGAAGCTGATGGGGCAGATTGGCGCCGATCTCGATAACACCCTGCTGTACGTCTATCGCGGCCTGAGCGATGCCGAGCTGGGTCAGTTCGCCGATTTCAGCGAGTCACCAGCCGGGCGTGATTACTACCGCGCCGCGCTGGCCGCCCTTAAAGCCGGATTAAGCGTTTCCTCCAGCGGGCAATGATAGGAATAACCTTACCGTCCTAGCGGACCACTCCGAGAAGCCCTCCCCCTAGAATGGCGCCCGCTGTACAGAGGGTGGCGCCTGAGGATCATGGCGCATGGAGTGAAGGACACACCCTCGACTACAGCGGCTCCCATCCCCCGCATCACCCCTGCTATGCCATCCGCTCACTGAGAAAATCGAAGTAACGCCTGCGCAGCGTCTCGCTCTCGTTCGCCAGGTGGTGACGCGCGCCGGTCAGCAGCAGGCATTCGATCTTCTCGAACTTTTCTTCCAGCACCTTCAGGTTGTAGCGCCAGTCCACCGTCTCGTCGGCGTCGCCCTGCACCACCAGCAGGCTCTGCGCCCCGTGGCCGGCGGCCTCGATGCGCGGAATCCAGCGCGACAGTGCGCCCACCCAGGCCGTCGGCAGGATCTTCGGCTGCAGCGGATCGCGATCACGCAGGAAGGCGAGGAATTCGGCGTCGCTGGAGTTCTCGCTGAACCGTCGCGGAATCGAGTCCACGAACGGTCGCAGCAGCTGATAGCTGAATTTCGACCAGCCCCAGGCCCGTGGCCGCACCAGTGGCGCCAGCAGGATGGTCCGCCCGAGTTCCGGACGGGGCGCGCCGGTGAGCAGGTAGTCCAGCAGGATCGCCCCGCCGGTGCTCTGCCCACAGAGGTGCCAGGGTTGCGGCAGGTCCAGCGCCTGGGCCTGATTGAGCAGTGCGCCCAGCACTATCTGGTACTCGGCGAAGTCGCCAATGCTGGCAGCGGCGCCACCGGACAGGCCGTGGCCCGGCAGGTCGCAGGCCAGCACCGCGAAGCCCATGCCCAGCGCCCAGTCGATCACGTGGCGGTACAGCCCCATGTGGTCGTAATAGCCATGCAGCAGCACTACTGTCCCGCGCGCCAGCACCGGCCGCCAGTACTGCGCGGCGATCTGGTAGCCCCCGGCCTCGAAGGTGCCCAGGCGGCTCTGCAGTCCCGGGTGGCGCCCATGCAGGTCCAGGCCGTAGAAATGCTGGTACAGCGCGATGCCGACTTCGTTCGCCTCTGCGGTCAGAGGTCGCAGCAGGGTGCGCAGCAGATCGGGCTGGAAGGCTTCAGGCATGGGCGTTTCGCTTCTGGCAGGCGGGTAACGGAAGGAGCGCACGGAGCAGCGGGATATTCTGCCGCGCCCGCCCCCGTGGCAAGCTTGTCGGCTATCTTACCGACTCTGTCACTGGTCGCTGCCATGTCCTCACGTCGAAAATCGCTGTTCACCTGGCTGATCGCCGCGCTCTGCCTGGGCGCGCTGCTCGCGACCTACTGGTGGTACGAGAACCGCTTCATCCGCCCGTTCAGCCATCAGCCGCAATTGTTTTCCGGCGACAACCTGATGCTGCCAGCGCAACTGGCCGGCCCCGGCAAGGTCCGCCTGGTGCACTTCTGGGACCCGGCCTGCCCCTGCAACGTCGGCAACCAGCAGCACCTCGCCGAGCTGATCCAGCGCTTCGGCCCGCAGGGCGTGGAGTTCTTCGCCGTGCAGAAACGCGGCACCCGCGGCCACCTGCCCGACACGCTGAACGCCATGCGTACGCTGGACTCCCTGCCCGGCGCCGATCAGTTGCCGGCCAGCCCTGCCGTGGCGATCTGGGACGCCCAGGGCAAGCTGGCCTACTTCGGCCCCTACAGCGAGGGCGCGGTGTGCACCTCGGGCAACAGCTTCATCGAACCGATCCTCGACGCCCTGGTGCAGGGTCGCCAGGTGAATGCGACCCACACGCTGGCGGTGGGCTGCTATTGCCCCTGGGATGGCGCGAAGCACTGAGCCGCATCAACGAAGACGATGGCCAATCCGTGACTACACTTGGTTCGCCGGCCCATGAAGGGCCGATCGCTACCAAGGAGCTTTTCGCATGCGTCTTCATTCCGCTCTCGCCTTCTGCGCCGCACTCTCCACCGGGCTTGCGCTGCCCCTGGCCGTCCACGCCGAAGATACCCCCAGCAGCAGCCAGGTCATGGAGCAGCACAAGCAGGCCATCAACAACCGCATCGCCGACATCGACTACAAGCGCAAGCGCATCGTCGAAGCCAACATGAAGCTCACCCCGCAGGAAACCGAGAAGTTCTGGCCGATCTACAACAGCTACCGCACCGAAGCGGACAAGCTGAGCAAACAGACCCTGGCGATCATCATCGACTATGCCAACAGCTATAACACCGGCTCGGTGAGCAATGACGATGCCGCGAAGCTGCAGAAGCAGGTGCTGGAGCTGCAGGACGACCGCCAGGAGCTCAAGGAGAAATACCTCAAGCGCATCGCCAAGGAAGTCTCGCCGCAGCGCGCGCTGCGCTTCCTGCAGGTCGAAGACCAGCTTGACGCCATGGCGCTGCTGGAAGTCAGCCGCGAAATCCCGCTGGCCGAGTAACCTTCAGCCTTCGGTGCCGCCCTGCAGGCGCTGGCGATAGCGCTCGGGCGGCATCGAGTACCAACGCTTGAACGCGCGATAGAACGGCGACAGCTCGGCGAAGCCACAGGCCCGCGCCACTTCGCGGATCGCCACACCCTGCTCCAGTAACTGCGCCGCACGCTGCCGGCGCACCTCTTCCCGCACTTCCCTGAAGGTTTGCGCCCGGCTCGCCAGGTTGCGTTGCAGCAGTCCGGGGCGCACGCCCAGCTCACGGGCGCAGCTTTGCAGGGTGCAGTCCTCTTCCCCCAGCCGAATAGCGATCAGGTAGCGCAGGCGATTGAGTAGATCGTTCTCGTCCAGCGTGCCAAGCTGTTCCCGCGCGTGCTCGGTGAGCAGACGGTGCAGCACCGGATTGCCGGTCCGCGAGGGCCTTGTCAGCAATGCCCGGTCGAAGATCAACGCATCATTGGCCTTGCCGAAGCTCGGCGTCATGCCGAACAGGCGCCGGTGCTCGCTCAAGCGGCGCGGCTGTGGATGACGGAACTCGATGGCCTGGACATGGAATTCGTCGTCGGTGATCAGCGCCAGCTGCTTGAGAAACAGCAACATCAGGCACTCCATCTGCTGACGCAGATTGCTGATGCCCAGGTAATTGAGGTCGAGGATCAACCGGACCCGATCACCCTCCTCGTGCATCTGCGCTGCGAAACCACCGGAGAGGATGTGCTGGAAGCGCAGGAAGCTCTGCAAAGCCTCGCGCAGGTCGCTGCTGGCCATCTGCAGGTAGCCGACCACATCCAGCAGGCGTGGCTTCATTGCCTCGCCCAGGTGCAGGCCGATATCGGCATCGCCGGTAATCTCATCAAGGGTCGTCCAGAACAATGGCGCGTCATCGTGCACCAGGCGGCCGCTCTGCGCCGGCGCCGGCAGGCGCACCTTCTGCAGGGCCTGGCGATAGATGTCGGTCGGGTCAAAACCCAGCACCGAGAGCGCCTCGTACAACTGGCGGCGGAGGGTGGCGGATTGGGTCAGCGCCGGTGTGGCGAGGAAGTTCAGCTCGGATGCGGCCATGGTCACTCCTGAAATTGACCAGAGAATTCCAGTCGCGAGACCTTTGGTCAATGAGTGACGAGCGGCATCCACTGCAAAATCGCCGCATAACAACAAGGAGTTGCCCCATGAAACGCACTTTGACTGTCCTCGCTGTCGTTGTCGCCGCTGCCGCGGCGGGCGCTGGCTGGTACCTGCACGGCAAGCAGCCGGTACGCGACGGACAACTGCCGCTGGCCGGCCTCGCCAGCGAAGTCACGGTTCGCTACGACGAGCGTGGCGTGCCGCACATCAAGGCCGGCAGCGAGGAGGACATGTACCGGGCAATCGGTTACGTGCATGCCCAGGACCGGCTGTTCCAGATGGAAATGCTCCGGCGCCTGTCCCGCGGCGAGCTGGCCGAAGTGCTCGGGCCCAAGCTGGTGGACACCGATCGTATGTTCCGTAGCCTGCGCATCCGCGACCACGCGGCGGAGTATGTGAAGACGCAGGACAAGAATTCCCCGGCCTGGAAGGCCCTGGTCGCCTACCTCGATGGCGTCAACCAGTTCCAGGAAAGCCACCCGCGCCCGGTGGAGTTCGACATCCTCGGCATTCCCAAGCGCCCCTTCACGCCCGAGGACACCGTCAGCGTCGCCGGCTACATGGCCTACAGCTTCGCCGCCGCCTTCCGCACCGAACCGGTGCTGACCTACGTGCGCGACCAACTGGGCGCGGATTACCTGAAAGTCTTCGACCTCGACTGGCACCCCAACGGCGTGCTCACGCCGTCCCCGTTGGCTGCCGCCGACTGGCAGGACATGGGCGCCATCGCCCAGCTCAGCCACGCCGCCCTGGAGAAGGCCGGCCTGCCACAGTTCGAAGGCAGCAACGCCTGGGCCGTTTCCGGCAGCCGCACCAAGAGCGGCAAGCCGCTGCTGGCAGGCGACCCGCACATCCGCTTCGCCGTGCCGGCGGTGTGGTACGAAATGCAGGCCAGCGCGCCGGGCTTCGAGCTGTACGGTCACTACCAGGCGCTCAACCCCTTCGCCTCGCTGGGCCACAACCTGCAGTTCGGCTGGAGCCTGACCATGTTCCAGAACGACGACGTCGATCTGGTCGCCGAGAAGGTCAACCCGGACAACCCCAACCAAGTCTGGTACCACGGCCAGTGGGTGGACCTGAAGAGCGAGGAGCAGAGCATCGCCGTGAAGGGCGAGGCGCCGGTGAAGATCACTCTGCGCAGCTCGCCCCACGGCCCGCTGGTCAACGACGCGCTGGGCACTGCCTCGGGCAAGACCCCGGTGTCCATGTGGTGGGCCTTCCTGGAAACCCAGAACCCGATCCTTGACGCCTTCTACGAGTTGAACCGCGCCGACACCCTGGCAAAGGCGCGCAACGCGGCCTCGAAGATCCAGTCGCCAGGCCTCAACGTGGTCTGGGCCAACGCCCGCGGCGACATCGGCTGGTGGGCCTCGGCACAGCTACCGGTGCGCCCGGACGGGGTCAACCCGAACTTCCTGCTCGACGGCGCCAGCGGCCAGTCCGACAAGACCGGCTTCTACCCCTTCAGCGAAAACCCGCAGGAAGAGAACCCGGCGCGCGGCTACATCGTCTCCGCCAACTTCCAGCCGGTGCCAGCCAATGGCCGCCCAGTGCCCGGCTACTACAACCTGCCCGACCGCGGTCAGCAACTGAACAAGCGCCTGTCCGACGATTCGGTGAAATGGGACCTGCAGAACAGCCAGGCGCTGCAACTGGATACCGCCACCGGCTACGGCCCGCGCTTCCTCAAGCCGCTGCTGCCGATCCTGCGTGAAGCGGCGGCGACCGACGAAGAGAAGGCGCTGGTGGACAACCTGGCCAACTGGCAGGGTGACCACCCGCTGGATTCCGTGACCGCCACGGTGTTCAACCAGCTGATCTACCAGGTAGCCGACGGCGCCATGCGCGATGAGATGGGCGACGCCTTCTTCGATAACCTCCTGTCCACCCGCGTGCTGGACGTGGCCCTGCCGCGCCTGGCCGCTGACGAGAACTCGCCCTGGTGGGACAACCGCAAGACGCCGCAGAAGGAAACCCGCGCCGATATCGTCAAGGCCGCCTGGAAGGACAGCCTGGCGCACCTGCGCGCCACCCTCGGCCAGGACTCGAAGCAGTGGCTGTGGGGCAAGGCGCATACCCTCACCCACGGCCATCCGCTGGGCCAGCAGAAGCCGCTGGACCGTATCTTCAACGTCGGCCCGTTCGCCGCGCCAGGCGGACACGAGGTGCCGAACAACCTGTCCCATCGCGTCGGTCCGGCGCCCTGGCAGGTGGTCTACGGCCCGTCCACGCGTCGCCTGATCGACTTCGCCGACCCGGCGCACAGCCTGGGCATCAACCCGGTTGGCCAGAGCGGCGTACCCTTCGACAATCACTACGACGACCAGGCCGAGGCCTACATCGAGGGCCAGTACCTGCCGCAGCACTATGACGACAACGAGGTCAAGGCCAACACCAAGGGCGTCCTGCGGCTGATCCCCGTCCGTCGCTGAGCTCTCTCGACAAGAGCCTCCTGGAAATGAAAAACCCCGCTCCTGCGGGGTTTTTCATGGGTGCGTTGTAGAGAGTGTTGCGGGAGATGCCGAAGCTCCCTGGCACGTTATTTCCCCAAGGGATAACGATCGGGGTGTTGTATTGGGCGCCGTCTCCCGCACGGAGTGCCATAAGGCTTCACTGGAAGTTTGTCGGCGGCGCGGCCCGGTCCTGGTTCGGGGGGGTGACCGGACAACGCATCCGAACAGTTCAAGCGTAGTTCGCAATCGGCCGGGAGCGAGCCTTGGCGACCCACGGATTTTTCCGATAAATCCCGATTTTCCAAGCACTTCGGAATAACGTGTGTGCAAAAAAACACGGGCCACCCGAAGGTGGCCCGTGGTTCGACAATCGCCGGATACAACCGGCCGACAAGACGGCGTCAGGCGGTGGCTGTCGAACCCTTCTGCCAATCGGTCGCGTTGGACTCCATGGCCTCCTGGATCGCGCGCTTGCGACGTTCCTCGGCCTGGCGGGTGAAGTACCAGGCGAAGAAGGTGAACAGCGATACGGTCAGCAGGATCAGGCTGGCTACGGCGTTGATCTCCGGCTTCACGCCCAGGCGCACGGCGGAGAACACTTCCATCGGCAGCGTGGTGGAGCCAGGGCCGGACACGAAGCTGGCCAGTACCAGGTCATCCAGCGACAGGGCGAAGGACATCATGCCGCCCGCCGCCAGCGACGGCGCGATCATCGGGATGGTGATCAGCATGAACACTTTCCAGGGCTTGGCGCCCAGGTCCATGGCCGCTTCCTCGATGGACAGGTCCAGCTCGCGCAGGCGCGCCGACACCACGACCGCTACGTAGGACGAGCAGAAGCTGGTGTGGGCGATCCAGATGGTCACGATGCCGCGTTCCTGCGGCCAGCCAATCAGCTGGGCCATGGCGACGAACAGCAGCAGCAGCGACAGACCGGTGATCACCTCGGGCATGACCAGCGGCGCGGTAACCATGCCGCCGAACAGCGTACGGCCACGGAAGCGCGGGATGCGGGTCAGCACGAAGGCCGCCAGGGTGCCCAGGGCTACCGAGGAGATCGCGGTGTAGCAGGCGATCTCCAGCGAGCGGAACACCGAGCCAACGAGCTGCTGGTTGTCCAGCAGGCCGACGTACCACTTCACCGACCAGCCACCCCACACGGTCACCAGCTTGGAGCCGTTGAACGAGTAGATGACCAGGATGAGCATCGGCACGTAGATGAACAGCAGGCCCAACACCAGCATGATGTTGGAGAACGACCAACGCTTGTTCATACCTTGCCCTCCAGCTCTTTAGCCTGGTTCTTGTTAAAGAGGATGATGGGAATGATCAGGATCGCCAGCATCACCACGGCGAGGGCGGAAGCCACCGGCCAGTCACGGTTGTTGAAGAACTCCTGCCACAGCACCTTGCCGATCATCAGCGTCTCGGGGCCGCCCAGCAGTTCCGGGATCACGAACTCGCCCACCGCCGGGATGAACACCAGCATGCAGCCGGCGATGATGCCGTTCTTGGACAGCGGCACGGTGATCTTCCAGAAGCTGGTGAAGCTGCGCGCGCCGAGGTCGGACGCGGCTTCGAGCAGGCTCATGTCGTGCTTCACCAGGTTGGCGTAGAGCGGCATGACCATGAACGGCAGGTACGAGTAGACGATGCCGATGTACACCGCGAAGTTGGTGTTCAGGATCGTCAGCGGCTCGTTGATGATGCCCAGCCACATCAGGAAGCTGTTGAGCAGGCCGTTGTTGGACAGGATGCCCATCCAGGCGTACACGCGGATCAGGATCGCCGTCCAGGTCGGCATCATGATCAGCAGCAGCAGGACGGTCTGCATTTCCTTGCTGGCGCGGGCGATGGCATAGGCCATCGGATAACCGATCACAAGGCAGAGGAAAGTGCTGATCGCCGCCATCTTCAGCGAGCCCAGGTAGGCGTCGATGTAGAGCGGGTCGTCCGTCAGCATCAGGTAGTTGCCCAGGTTCAGCACGACCTGAAGGGTCTGGTCGGCGTACTGGAATACTTCGGTGTACGGCGGAATGGCCACGTCCGCTGCTGCCAGACTGATCTTCAGCACGATGGCGAAGGGCAGCAGGAAGAACAGGAACAGCCAGAAGAACGGCACACCGATCACGGCATGCCGGCCGTTCGGCAGGCGTTTCATGAGCGATTTGCTGATGTTCATGATTGCAGTACCACACCGCTGTCGTCGTACCAGCTGATGTAAACCGGCTGGTCCCAGGTCGGGCGCGCCACGTGGCGCTCGGCGTTGGCCATGAAGGCCTGGACGATGAAGCCCGAAGCCAGCTTGATGTAGTACACCGAGTGGCCGCCCAGGTAGGCGATGTCATGCACGGTGCCCTGGGCAACGTTGAAGCCTTCGTGCTCGAGGTTTTCCGGCTTCTGCGCGCTGACCATGACCTTTTCCGGACGCAGCGCGTAGGTGATGCGCTTGTTCTCGGCACGGGTGCTGATGCCGTGGCCGATGTAGATCGGGTTTTCCAGGTGCGGGCAGGCGATCACGGCGTGATCCTGCAGGTCCTCTACCAGCTCGCCGTCGAACATGTTGACGTTGCCGATGAACTCGCAGATCAGGCGGCTGGCCGGGGTCTCGTAGATGTCCATCGGGCTGCCGATCTGCTCGATGCAGCCCAGGTGCATGATGGCGATGCGCTGGGCCATGGTCATGGCCTCTTCCTGGTCGTGGGTCACCATCACGCAGGTCACGCCCACGCGCTCGATGATCTCCACCAGTTCCAGCTGCATCTGCGAACGCAGCTTCTTGTCCAGCGCGCCCATGGGCTCGTCGAGCAGCAGCAGCTTCGGACGCTTGGCCAGGGAGCGGGCCAGGGCCACGCGCTGACGCTGGCCACCGGAGAGCTGGTGCGGCTTGCGCTTGGCGTACTGGGTCATCTGCACGAGCTTGAGCATCTCGTCGACGATCTTGTCGATCTCTGCCTTGGGCAGACCGTCCTGCTTGAGGCCGAAAGCGATGTTCTGCGCCACGCTCATGTGGGGGAACAGGGCGTACGACTGGAACATCATGTTGATCGGCCGCTCATAGGGCGGCAGGTCGGTAATGTCCTGGCCATCGAGGAAGATGCGACCTTCAGTGGGACGCTCGAAACCAGCCAGCATACGCAGCAGGGTCGACTTGCCCGAACCCGAGCCACCCAGCAGGGCGAATATCTCACCCTTCTTGATGTCCAGGGACACGCTGTCCACAGCCAGCGTTTCATCGAACTGCTTGCTGACCCGGTCGATTTTTACCAGAACCTCTTTGGGTTTCTGGTCGCCACTCAAGGCTTTCTTGTAGGCACCGGAGGCTATTGCCATTACCACAACTCCCAAATCATAGAGGCCCGGCCCCCGCGGCCGGGCATGCTTGGTATTACTCAGGGCTGGCGCAGTTTACGTGCGCCGGAAAACCTTTCGAGAGGCTCTCCGACGCTCCGTGCCCGCGCGGACGAATTCCGTAGGAACCGTCTTACTTGCCCGACTTGATCTTGGTCCAGGAACGGGTCATGAGGCGCAGGATCTTCGGCGGCAGCTCATGCTGCACGAAGAGTTTGTCGAGAACCTCCTGGGATGGGTACACCTCAGGATTGTTGCGCACGGACTCATCCATGAATTCGCCAGCCTTGGGGTTCGGGTTGGCGTAGCCGACGTAATCGCTGACCTTGGCGATCACTTCGGGTTTGAGCAGGTAGTTGATGAACGCGTGGGCCGCCTTCGGGCTGGAGGCATCCTTCGGAATGGCGAGGATGTCGAACCAGAGGTTGGCGCCTTCCTTGGGAATGGCGTAGGCGATGTTCACGCCCTTGCCGGCTTCCTTGGCGCGGTTGGCGGCCTGGAATACGTCACCGGAGAAACCGGCCGCGACGCAGATGTTGCCGTTGGCCAGGTCCGAGATGTACTTGGAGGAGTGGAAGTAGGTGACATACGGACGCACCGCCATCAGCTTCTCTTCCACCTTCTTGTAGTCGTCCGGGTTGGTGCTGTTGGGGTCCAGCCCCATGTACTTGAGCACAGCCGGCATCATCTCGTCGCCCGAATCGAGGAAGGCGACGCCGCACTGGCTGAGCTTCTTCATGTTCTCGGGCTCGAACAGCATGGCCCACGAATCGATCTTGTCGACACCCAGCACGGCCTTGACCTTGTCGACGTTGTAGCCGATGCCGTTGGTGCCCCACAGGTACGGCACGCCGTACTCGTTGCCCGGGTCGTTGGCCTCGAGCTGTTTCATCAGGTGCGGGTCGAGGTTCGACCAGTTCGGCAGCTGGCTCTTGTCCAGCTTCTGGAACGCACCGGCCTTGATCTGGCGACCGAGGAAGTGGTTGGACGGCACGACCACGTCATAGCCGGTGCGACCGGCCAGGAGCTTGCCTTCCAGGGTTTCGTTGGAGTCGAAGACGTCGTACACCGGCTTGATACCGGTTTCCTTCTCGAAATCGGCGAGGGTGGTTTCACCGATGTAGTCCGACCAGTTGTAGATGTGGACGGTCTGCTGCGCCTGAGCCAGCGAAGTCAGGCCGAAGAGGGAGACTGCAGCGATCAGGGTTCTGCGGAAGGGAATGCGCACACGTGAGTCCTCTCGTTGTTTTTTACTACTTCAGTCGGTTGCTGCCGGGGTTTCGACGGCCGGTCCGTGGGTAGCGCCGAACCCTTCATCAGCACGAGAGCGCCAGGGCTTGCGCAGCCATTCCACCGATGGAAGCTGTTTGTTGCTGCCGGTAGCGGCGAGGGAGGGCACTCCCCCGCCGCAGTCCCGGACCATCCGCTGCTGCGTCAGGCGGCAGCGACTACCCGATTACTTGCCGGACTTGATGGTGGTCCAGCTGCGGGTCATCAGACGCTGAGTCTTCGCCGGCAGATCCGGGAAGGCGTACAGCTTCTTCATGGTTTCCGGAGTCGGATACACGCCCGGGTCGTTGCGGATCGCCTCGTTCACCATCGGGGTGGCCGCGGCGTTGCCGTTCGGGAACTGCACGACGTTGGTGATCTCGGACATGACGGCCGGCTCGAGCAGGAAGTTGATCCACTTCAGCGCGGCTTCCTGGTTCTCGGCATCCTTCGGAATGGCAACGGTATCGAAGAACGCGCCAGCACCTTCCTTCGGAATGTTGTACTTCACGGTGACCTTGTTCTTGGCTTCTTCAGCGCGGGACTTGGCCTGGTACACGTCGCCCGAGTAGCCCACAGCCACGCAGATGTTGCCGTTGGCGATATCGGAGATGTACTTGGAGGAGTGGAAGTAGGAGATGTACGGACGGATCTTCAGGAACAGCGCCTCGGCTTCCTTCAGCTCTTTCGGGTCCTGGCTATCCGGCTTGTAGCCCAGGTAGTGCAGGGCCGCCGGGAGCATTTCGGTCGGCGAGTCGAGGAAGCTCACGCCGCAGGACTTCAGCTTCTGGATGTTTTCCGGCTTGAACACCAGGTCCCAGGAGTCCACCGGGGCGTTGTCGCCCAGCGCGGCCTTGACCTTGTCCGGGTTGTAACCCAGGCCGATGGTGCCCCACATGTAGGGGATCGCGTACTGGTTGCCCGGGTCACTGATCTCCAGGGTCTTCATGATGTCCGGGTTCAGGTTCTTCCAGTTCGGCAGCTTGGACTTGTCCAGCGGCACGTACACGCCCGCCTTGATCTGCTTGGCGAGGAAGGAGTTGGACGGCACCACGATGTCGTAGCCCGACTTGCCGGCCAGCAGCTTGGCTTCCAGCACTTCGTTGCTGTCGTAGACGTCGTAGACGACCTTGATTCCGGTTTCCTTGGTGAACTTGTCGACCGTGTCCGGCGCGATGTAGTCCGACCAGTTGTAGACGTGCAGCACCTTGTCATCAGCCTGCGCCATACCAGCCACAGCGCCTGCCAGCGTTACAGCGAGCAGGGATTTGCCGAAGGTCTTGAACATGCGGGTAGCTCCGTTTGTTTTTTTGATGTTCCGGGTGGCGTGGACATCTCCTTCCGTCACCACCCGGTGAGCCTGGCCAACGCACAGGCGCAGTCTGTCAAAGGTCTGGTGAAAGACTCAAGACAGAACGGCTGCGGCGGTTTGATCGAGGCACTTGCGCGCCAGGGTGATCAGGTCATCGATCTGCGATTTCTCGATCACCAGCGGCGGCGAGATAATCATAGTGTCTCCCACCGCGCGCATGATCAGACCGTTGCGGAAGCAGTGCTCGCGGCACAGCATCCCGACACCCTTGCCTTCGAAGCGCTCGCGGGTCTTCTTGTTCTTCACCAGCTCCAGTGCTGCCACCAGGCCTACCCCGCGGGCTTCGCCTACCAGGGGATGGTCGGCCAGCTCTTGCCAGCGCTGTTGCAAATACGGTGCCGTTTCGTTCTTCACTCGCTCGACGATCTTCTCTTCGCGCAGGATGCGGATGTTCTCCAGCGCCACCGCAGCAGCTACCGGGTGACCAGAGTAAGTGAAGCCGTGATAGAACTCGCCACCCTCATTCAGGGTATGGACGATCTCGTCGCGAACGATCACACCGCCCATGGGGATGTAGCCGCTGGTCAGGCCCTTGGCGATCGGCATCAGGTCCGGGGCGTTGCCGAAGTACTGGCTGCCGAACCATTCGCCGGTACGGCCGAAGCCGCAGATGACTTCGTCGGCGATGAACAGGATGTCGTACTTGGCGAGGATTTCGCGGATCTTCGGCCAGTAGGTTTTCGGCGGAATGATCACACCGCCCGCGCCCTGCAGGGGCTCGGCGATGAAGGCGGCGACCTTGTCTTCGCCGACTTCGAGAATCTTCTTCTCCAGCTGCTCGGCAGCCCAGACGCCGAACTCTTCCGGGTCCATGTCGCCGCCTTCACCGAACCAGTAGGGCTGAGCGATGTGCTCGATACCCGGGATCGGCAGGTCACCCTGCTCGTGCAGCGCCTTCATGCCGCCCAGGCTGACGCCGGCGACGGTGGAGCCGTGGTAGCCGTTCCAGCGGCCGATGACCACTTTCTTCTGCGGCTGACCCTTGATCGACCAGTAGTGGCGGACCATGCGCAGCACGGTGTCGTTGGACTCCGAACCCGAGCCGGTGAAGAACACGTGGTTCATGCCTTCGGGAGCGATGTCGGCGATGGCCTTGGACAGCTCCAGTACCGGCGGGTGGGCGGTCTGGAAGAACAGGTTGTAGTAGGGCAGTTCCTGCATCTGCTTGTAGGCGGCTTCAGCAAGTTCCTTGCGACCGTAACCGACGTTCACGCACCACAGGCCAGCCATGCCGTCGAGGATCTTGTTGCCCTCGCTGTCCCACAGGTACACGCCTTCGGCCTTGGTGATGATGCGCGCACCCTTCTCGTTCAGCTGCTTGTAATCGGTGAACGGAGCCAGGTGGTGATCGCGGCTGAGCGCCTGCCAGTGTTGGGTGTTGGCGCTGGTCTGGTTAGTCATCTTGATAAAACCTCTTCTCTAAGAAACACGGGGCCCGGCCTCGCGCCGGACCCCACGCCGATCAGACAGAAAGCAGGAGGAACTCGCGCTCCCAGGAACTGATTACTCGCTTGAAGTTCTCGTGCTCGGCGCGCTTCACCGCGACGTAGCCCCGAATGAACTTGTCACCCAGGTATTTCTCCAGGGTCTTGCTGCCTTCCATGCACTCCAGTGCGGCCTCGATGGTCAGCGGCAGGCGCAGGTTACGCCGTTCATAGCCGCGGCCCTTGACCTGTGCACTGGGTTTGAGGCCTTCGACCATGCCGATGTAGCCGCACAGCAGGCTGGCGGCGAGGGCCAGGTAGGGGTTGGCATCAGCGCCGGCCAGGCGGTTCTCCACGCGGCGGTTGTCCGGGGTGGAATCCGGTACGCGCAGGCCCACGGTGCGGTTCTCTTCGCCCCATTCCACGTTCACCGGCGCCGAGGTGTCGGGCAGGAAGCGGCGGAACGAGTTGACGTTCGGCGCGAACAGCGGCAGCGCCTCGGGGATCAGCTTCTGCAGGCCACCGATGTGGTGCAGGAACAGCTCGCTCATGCTGCCGTCGGCGTTGGAGAAGATGTTCTTGCCGGTCTTGATGTCAACGATGCTCTGGTGCAGGTGCATGGCACTGCCCGGCTCGCCGGTCATCGGCTTGGCCATGAAGGTCGCGGCCACGTTGTGCTTGAGGGCGGCCTCGCGCATGGTGCGCTTGAACACCACGATCTGGTCGGCCAGGTCCAGGGCATCGCCGTGACGGAAGTTGATCTCCATCTGCGCGGTGCCTTCTTCATGGATCAGGGTGTCCAGATCCAGGCCCTGCAGTTCGCACCAGTCGTACATGTCTTCGAACAGCGGGTCGAATTCGTTCGCCGCGTCGATGGAGAAGGACTGGCGACCGGTCTCCTGGCGGCCGGAACGGCCCACCGGAGCCTGCAGCGGGTAGTCGGGGTCGTCGCTGCGCTTGGTCAGGTAGAACTCCATCTCCGGAGCCACGATCGGCCTCCAGCCCTTTTCGGCGTAAAGCTGGAGGACGCGCTTGAGGACGTTGCGCGGCGACAGCTCGATGGGGTTGCCCAGCTTGTCGTAGGTATCGTGGATGACCATCGCGGTCGGCTCGATGGCCCAGGGGACGAGGAACACGGCATTCTCGTCCGGGCGGCAGACCATATCGATGTCGGCCGGGTCCAGCAGGTCGTAATAGATGTCATCCTCGACGTAGTCACCGGTCACGGTCTGCAGGAGAACGCTCTCCGGCAGGCGCATGCCCTTCTCGTTGAGGAATTTCGCAGTCGGCGCGATCTTGCCCCGGGCGATCCCGGTCAGGTCGGCGATCATGCATTCCACTTCAGTGATCTTGCGTTCCTTCAACCAGCCACTGAGCTGGTCTAACTTGCTAGTCATAAAGACCTCAGGGTTTGAGAGCCCGGCCCCAACGCCGGACTCAGCGGTTCCCCGCCCTCTTGCTGCAGGCTTTGCCGAATGCCTGGAAGATAGCGAGATAGTTGGGGTTCGTTTCGACCTGCCATTCCGGGTGCCACTGCACCCCGACGGCAAAGGCCGCACCTTCGACGGAGAAGGCTTCAACCAACCCGTCAGGCGCCAGAGCTTCTACACGAAGGCCGGGCGCCAGACGATCAACGCCCTGGCCGTGAATAGAGTTGACCTGGAACTGCGAGGGTAGCCCGATACCGGCGAAAACGCCGCCCGGCTGCACGTCGACGACGTGCCGCAGCCCATACTGGATTTCGATCGGCTCACCGGCGGGTTCGCGGTGATCCATGAAGCCCGGGGCCTCGTGCACCTTCTGGTGCAGCGAACCGCCGAAGGCGACGTTCATTTCCTGGAAGCCGCGGCAGATGCCCAGCACCGGAATCCCGGCCGCGACGGCGCGGCGGATCAGCGGCAGCGTCGTGCTGTCGCGCTCGGGATCATGAGGGGTGCCTGCAATGCTGGCGGAGCCACTATAATGATGGGGCTCGACGTTCGACGCCGAGCCTGTGAAGAGCAGGCCGTCGAACGCGGCCAACATGTCTTCCTGGTCGATGGCATCGCCCAGGGAGGGAATGATCAAAGGAATGCCCGAGGCCCCGGAGATCAGCGCTCTGAGGTATTTGTCGCCAGCAACATGGTAGGGTTTGGAACCGATCTGCTTGATGCAGGCGGACACGCCGATTAACGGCAGGCGAGACATGGGACACCCGTGTTTGTAAGTGTTATGGGCTTGAGGCCGAGCTTAGCCTTGTTCATTTTTTTACACAATAGCCATGTAAAAAATCAAACACGCCCCACTGAACAGCCCGCCAGCAAAGGCTCTCCGCTCATCAAAAGCGGCTTGAAACGCCCCAAAAACGGCCCATCACGACCGATGCGCCCCACTTTGGTGCGACATTGACAACCCTTGCCAATTCGGATTGACTCACACCTCAGCTTTCGAATGATTGAAATTTTTAACAATAAAGGTGTGACATCATGTCGGTACCCCAGAGTGCCGTGTCGCTCGAAGAAGCGAGTGAGTTCCTGAAGGAACACCCCGAGGTCCAGTTCGTCGACCTCCTTATTGCAGACATGAATGGTGTGGTCCGCGGCAAGCGCATCGAACGCACCAACCTGCCCAAAGTCTATGAGAAGGGCATCAACCTCCCCGCCTCTCTCTTCGCTCTCGACATCACCGGCTCCACCGTGGAAAGCACCGGCCTCGGCCTGGACATTGGCGACGCGGACCGCGTCTGTTTCCCGATCCCCAACACTCTCTCCATGGAACCCTGGCAGAAGCGCCCGACCGCGCAGCTGCTGATGACCATGCACGAAATGGAAGAGCGCCAGCCGTTCTTCGCCGACCCTCGTGAAGTACTGCGTCAGGTGGTGCAGAAATTCACCGATATCGGCCTGACCATCGTCGCCGCCTTCGAGCTCGAGTTCTATCTGATCGACCAGGAGAACGTGAACGGCCGTCCGCAGCCGCCGCGCTCGCCGATCTCCGGCAAACGTCCGCAGTCCGTTCAGGTCTACTCCATCGATGACCTCGATGAGTACGCCGACTGCCTGCAGGACATCATCGACGGCGCCCGCGCCCAGGGCATCCCCGCCGACGCGATCGTCAAGGAAAGCGCCCCGGCCCAGTTCGAAGTCAACATGCACCACGTTGACGACGCCCTGAAGGCCTGCGACTACGCAGTCCTGCTCAAGCGCCTGATCAAGAACGTCGCCTACGACCACGAGATGGACTCGACCTTCATGGCCAAGCCCTACCCGGGTCAGGCTGGCAACGGTCTGCACGTCCACGTCTCGCTGCTCGACAAGGACGGCAGGAACATCTTCACCAGCGAGGATCCCGAGCAGAACGCCGCGTTGCGCCACGCGATCGGCGGTGTGCTCGAGACCCTGCCGGCGTCGATGGCGTTCCTCTGCCCGAACGTCAACTCGTACCGCCGTTTCGGTTCGGCCTTCTTCGTGCCGAACGCGCCGAGCTGGGGCCTGGACAACCGTACCGTCGCCCTGCGCGTGCCGACCGGAGCGCCGGAAGCGGTGCGCCTGGAACACCGCGTCGCCGGTGCCGACGCCAACCCGTACCTGCTGCTCTCGGCTGTACTGGCGGGCGTCCACCACGGCCTGACCAACAAGGTCGAGCCGGGCGCGCCGATCGAAGGCAACGCCTACGAGCAGCTGGAACAGAGCCTGCCGAACAACTTGCGCGATGCCCTGCGCGAGCTGGACGACAGCGACGTGATGAACAAGTACATCAGCCCCGAGTACATCGACATCTTCGTCGCGTGCAAGGAGCATGAGATGCAGGAGTTCGAGTATTCGATCTCCGATCTCGAGTACAACTGGTACTTGCACACCGTATAAGTGGTAAACGAAACGCCGGCCCTCGTGCCGGCGTTTCCTTGTGCCTCTGGCACACCCGGGGAACTGCGACATCGCAACGGCGAGGAGGGGCGCCAGGGCGAGTCACATCCGTCGTTCCTTCCTGCTCGCGATGTCTCCATCCGCCCGCCCGGGCGCCATCGCGTCTGTCGTGTCTTTGCTGTCGCGCTATCGAGCGGCGAATGCCGCATCCGCTGATTACGTGGTTCATTCAGGGAGATCGCCAATGCCACGCCTGTACGCCTTGATTCTGATGCTGTTGTGCCCGCTTTCCGCCTGGGCGGAGCAAGTCATCCATGTCTACAACTGGAACGACTACATCGCTCCCGAAGTGCTCAAGGACTTCGAGAAGGACACCGGCATCCGCGTCGACTACAAGACCTACAGCACCGCCGAAGAGGTCAAGAAGGCCCTGGAGAGCGGTGAGAAGATCGACGTAGCCGTGCCTTCGCACAACGACCTGCCGGCGCTGATCCGCGACAAGCGCATCCAGGCCCTGGACTTCAGCAAGCTGCCCAACCGCAGCCACCTCGACACCCAGTTGCTGAGCAAGCTGGCCGCCGTCGACCCCAACAACCAGCACGCCATACCTTATCTGTGGGGCGCCGTGGGCCTGGCAATCAACGAACCCGAAGCGGAGAAGGCCTACGGCGGCAAGCTGCCCGACAGCTGGAGCGTGATGTTCGACCCACAGCAGAGCCAGCGCCTGAAAGCTTGCGGCATGAGCATCCTGGACGCGCCGGACGAAGCCTTCTCGGTGCTGATGAATTACCAGGGCCGCAACTTCGCCCGCAGCGCGCCGTCGCAGATCCGCCGTGCCGGCGAGGTACTCGCGCAGCTGCGCCCGAACCTGCGCTACATCGACAGCGAGCGCTACATCCAGGACCTCAACGCCGGCAAGCTGTGCGTCGCCATGGCCTGGGTCGGCGACGCCCTGGGCGCCGCCAACGCCGGCCAGCCGGTTCGCTTCGTGGTGCCGCAGGAAGGCTCGGTGCTGTTCATCGACAACCTGGTGATCCCCACCGCCGCCGAACACCCGGACCAGGCCCTGAAGTTCATCGACTACCTGATGCAGCCCAAGGTCGCCGCGCAGATCACCGCCGCCACCCTCTACCCCAACGGCAACAAGGACTCCGCGCAGTTCCTAGATGCCGCCCTGCGCGACCAGCCGGGCCTGTACCCGGACCAGGAAACCAAGCGCCGCCTGTTTGCCCTGGAAACCGCGCCGGAGAAGACCGCCCCGGTGATCACCGAAGTCTGGGCCAAGCTGCGCGACGGCGGCAGCTGACTTGCCGAGCGCACCGGAGCTGGCGTCCAATAGCCGCCCAGCTCCGGAGACAGCCATGCCCGCTCCCATCCGCAAACCTCGCGCCAGCAGCCAGGCAAGAATCGCCGTGATCCTCGATGCGGCCCGCGCCCTGCTGGCCGAAAGCGGCGCAGGGGGGCTGTCGATCTACGCGGTGGCCGAGCGCGCGGACATTCCCCCTTCTTCCGTCTATCACTTCTTCCCCAGCGTCCCGGCGTTGCTGCAGGGCCTGACCAATGACGTCCACGCCGCCTTCCGTGCCTGCCTGGAACAGCCCGTCGATCACGCCGCCTTGCGCGACTGGCGCGACCTCGCACGACTGGTCGAACAACGTACCCTCGCCGTGTACGCCGAAGACGCCGCCGCGCGCCAACTGATCCTCGCCAGCCACGGCCTTGCCGAAGTCACCCAAGCCGACAGCCAGCATGACGTGCAACTCGGCCAGGCCATGCGCTCCCTGTTCGAGCGGCATTTCGAGCTGCCACCACTGCCGCAGGATATCGAGGTGTTCAGCCTCGCCATCGAACTGGGGGATCGCGTTTACGCCCTCTCCGTGCAGCGGCACGGGCTGATTACCGAGCGCCTCGCCGAAGAAGGCATGCGGGTGATCGATGCCTACCTCTCGCTGTACCTGCCGCCCTGCCTGCCAAAGCGCCCGTCACCCCTGAAATAAATCGATTTATATCCGATATAAATCCGGATCACCGGGCGATATTCGAGAACAATTCGCTTCATAAATCGATTTTTATCGGATATAAAATCAGACACTGCGCGCGGCGACCTATACTGGCCGCTCGTGATGCACTCTCGAATGACACAACCCAAAGCGCAGGATGGGGCGACACGCATAGCGCCGTACGTCCCCAACTGAGCAGCCCCCAGGATCGCCCCATGACTACGTTGACCAGCACTCCCCGCGCCGATGGCTTCCGCATGCCGGCGGAATGGGAACCCCACACCCAGACCTGGATGGTCTGGCCCGAGCGTCCGGACAACTGGCGCCTGGGCGGCAAGCCGGCGCAGGCCGCCTTCAGCGCCGTGGCCCGCGCCATCGCCCGCTTCGAGCCGGTGACCATCGGCGTTTCCGCCGGCCAGTACGAGAACGCCCGCGCCCAGTTGGCCGGCGCGGCCAACATCCGCGTGGTGGAAATCAGCAACGACGACGCCTGGGTGCGCGACACCGGCCCGACCTTCGTCACCAATAACGACGGCGAAGTACGCGGCGTGGACTGGACCTTCAATGCCTGGGGCGGCCTGGAAGGCGGTCTGTACTTCCCGTGGCACCGCGACGACCAGGTGGCGAGCAAGATCCTCGGCATCGAGCGCAACGACGGCTACCGCACCGAAGGCTTCGTGCTGGAAGGCGGCTCGATCCATGTGGACGGCGAAGGCACGGTGATCACCACCGAAGAGTGCCTGCTCAACCACAACCGCAACCCGCACATGAGCCGCGAGGAGATCGAGGCCGTGCTGCGTGAGCACCTGGCCATCGACACCGTGATCTGGCTGCCGGACGGTCTGTTCAACGACGAGACCGACGGCCACGTCGACAACTTCTGCTGCTACGTGCGCCCGGGCGAAGTGCTGCTGGCCTGGACCGACGATCAGAACGACCCGAACTACGAGCGCTGCCAGGCCGCCATGCGCGTGCTGGAAAGCGCCCGCGACGCCAAGGGCCGCCAGCTCACCGTGCACAAGATCGTCATCCCCGGCCCGATCCACGCGACCGAAGCCGAGTGCGAAGGCATCGACCTGGTGATCGGCACCCAGCCGCGCGATCCGTCGATCCGCCTGGCCGGCTCCTACGTCAACTTCCTGATCGTCAACGGCGGCATCATTGCGCCACGCTTCGACGATCCGGCGGATGCCGAAGCCGAGGCCACCCTCAAGCGCATCTTCCCCGAGCACGAAATCGTGATGGTGCCGGGCCGCGAGATCCTCCTGGGCGGCGGCAACATCCACTGCATCACCCAGCAGCAGCCGGCGCCGCAGAAGCGCTGATCCGCTGAAGCTGATTTGCTGAAGAAAAGCGCCGTCGCTCCCACCGGAACGACGGCCTTTTTCATTGGCAGAGGAATGCCTCTGCAGGAGCGAGCTTGCTCGCGAACGACTTCGCCACGGGACTTGTTCGCGAGCAAGCTCGCTCCTACGAAGAGCCCTCGTGCGCACCCATGAAAAAGCCGCCGCCTCTTGCGAGGTCGGCGGCTTTTTCGTTATCCCGCGAGAATTACAGCAGCGGGATGGTGTAGCTGACGATCAGGCGGTTTTCGTCCTGGTCGCGCTGGGTCGGAGTGCCTGGCTGGCTGGCGGCCGGCAGGCCACTGCGCAGGGCGGCATTCTTCCAGGTGAAGCCCAGGCCCTTGAAGGTGCCATCCGGAATAACGTAGGCCAGGGAGATGTCACGCTCCCACTCGCTTTGGTTACCCTGCTTGGTGTCGATACTATCGCCGTGCAGGTAGATGGTCTGGAAGGTCAGACCCGGAACACCAGCCTTGGCGAAGTCGTAGCCATAACGGACCTGCCAGGTACGTTCGCCAGCGCGTTGGAACTTGCCGATCTGCACATCGGTGATCAGGTAGGCGGTGGAGCCTTCGCCGTCGCCACGGTTGAGGAACGGGAAGTCACTGTCGCCGTTGAGCACTTGGTAGCCGGCACCGAAGCTGTGGCCACTGACGGAGTAGGTGAACAGGCCGCTGAAGGCGCGGTTATCCACTTCCCCCTTGAGGGTATTGCCACCGTAGTAGCCACTGCTGACAAAGCCATCGGCACGGCCGGAGGCGCTGCCGTTCTTGCCGTCGGAGCTGCTGTCGAAGGCACGCAGGTCGGTTTTCAGCACGCCCGGACCGATCGCCCAGTTGTGCTGCAGGCCGAGGAAATGCTGCTGGTAGAAGTCGGTGAGCTGACCGTAGTAGTACTGCAGGGTCAGGTCTTTGTTCAGTTTGTAGTCACCACCGGCGTAGTAGAACTTGTTGCTGTCGCGGGAGCTGATGCTCGAACCGTTGGCGCCAGCGATGCTCAGACTGCGGTTGTCGGTGGAGTTGCGGCCTTTGGAATGCTCCAGTTGACCGGCGACCAAGGTGAAGTCCTTGAGGTCGGTGGAGGTAACCTGGCCACCCTCAAAGGTCACGGGCAACAGACGGCCATCGTTATAGGTCACGACTGGCAGCTTGGGCTGCAAAGTGCCGTAGCGGAACTCGGTATTGGAAACCTTGGCCTTAGCAGTCAGGCCCAGGCTACTGAAGTCATTCACCGCATCGCCGTTGCTCTTGGACGGGAACACGGTACCGCCCTGCTGCGAGGCCGACTCATAGTGCGTGCCGCCACCGCTGTCCAGGCGTACGCCCAGCAGACCAAGAGCGTCAACACCAAAGCCCACGGTGCCTTCGGTGAAGCCGGAGGTGTAGTTGAGCAGGAAGCCCTGGCCCCACTCTTCCTGCTTGCTCGGCTCGGCGGTGCCGTTGCGGTTGTCCGTGTTGATGTAGAAGTTGCGCAGGGTCAGGCTGGCCTTGCTGTCTTCGACGAAACCACCGGCGAAGGCCGACTGGGCCAGGCCCGCGGCAGCGATGGCGAGCGCGAGGCTCGATTGCGTGAGAGTGCGGCTTTTCATTGGAATTTCCCCATTTTATTGATCTTGGAAACACGCCATTCGCAACAACGACTGGCTCCCCCGGGAGTCCGACCGAATGGCAGGCAGCGGCCACGACGCGGCAAGCACGGCGGGCATGCAGGATTCGTTGGTTGTTTCGACGCCCCGCTAGGCGGGAGCGAAGCGCAGGCAGGCGGACAGGGATACGGCAGAAGATGGGAAGGGCATGGATCGATTCTCGTGTCTTGTTGTTGTGGCGATGCGCTGGGCATTCGCCAACTGACAAGGCAATCCCCAGGCCAACCGGCCTGCCCTGTCCGACACCCCCGTCTTTCCGGCCTCCAGCTCGTTCGTCGAGCCACTCCCCAGGGCCGGATCAGCGGAAAACCGCCATCCCACTATCTCTGGCTGGCGGTAAGCCGCCACCCTCTTCCGCTCTGTCCGAAACAGCTCGCGGCAGCGCAGAGCAACGATAAAAGAACCGTCATAAATCCAAAAAGAATTAATTCTTAATATGTAATTTCTTTATGGAATATATGATACGCCTCTCAACGGCGTTCGACTGCTCATCGCTGGAGGTACCTCCAAAGGCAACTCATGCGTAGGAATCCATACACGGTGGAACGCCAGGCAAAAAAAACCCGCCGGCGCTGCAACGCGGGCGGGTTCGGGGCCTTGTGCTAGGGGAAGACCCCAAAGGAGAGCGGCGGAATCGCTTCCGCCAGTAGGAGTGGTGCTGCTCGGCACCGGATGGCGGCGATGATGGCCAGTCGGTGATGAAGAGTCGATTCCAAGGAACCGCCCACAGCCGTAGGAATATTCGCGACTGCTGTGGGCGGAAGACGGGCTTTCCTGCCGGTATCAGGCCTGGGCGTCAGTTGCCCACTGCCGCGCTGGTGGCGACGATCGAGGCCGACGGCAGCAGCTGGCTGATGAAGCGGTTCCAGCGGGTGATGTTGGCCGGGCCGATGAACACCACGTCCTGCGGCTGCATGGCGAAGTCCTTGGCCAGGGCGTAGGCGGTCGGACGCTTGGCTTCCAGGTGGAAGACCTGCGCCTGGAAGGTGCCCTGCCCTTTGCCGTCGGCCTGCTGCGGGTTGCCGCGGATCACGTACACCGAATCGCCATCGGAGGTTTCCGGGGCCAGACCGCCGGCGTTGCCCAGCACTTCCAGCAGCGACAGGCCGGTGGTGCGGTAGGTCACGACCTGCGGGCGCTCTACTTCGCCGACCACATAGACTTTCTTGCGGTCGTTGTAGGGCAGGTGAACCTGGTCGCCGTTCTTCAGGTAGATGCCGCTGAGCGTCGAGCCGGAGCGGTTCAGCGCGTCGACGTCGATTACGTATTCGCGGCCGTCACGCTTGAGCGTCAGTCCGGACAGGTCCGCCTCGCCGGCAATCACTCCCGCCTTGCTGACCGCCTGCACCAGGGTCGTGGGCGTGTTGTTCAGCTCGACCTGGCCGCCGTTCTGGAAGGCGCCGGAGAACACCACGTGCTGGCTGGCATAGCGCAGCACGGTGACATCCACCTGCGGGTCGACGATGCCCTTGTTCGCCAGCCGGCGAGCCAGGCTCGAACGCAATTGCGCCGGGGTCTGTCCTTCGGCCCGCACCACGCCGGCGTAGGGGAAGAAGATGTTGCCGTCGGCACCGACCACGCGGCCGTTGGCTTCCATCTGCTGGGTCGAGCCGGGGCTGGTCAGTTCCGGGTGGTCCCAGACGGTCACCAGCAGCACGTCGCCGCCGCCGATCACGTAGTCCTGTTGCGGCGGGCGATAGTTCAGCAGTTCCGCGGGCACACCGGGTCGGCCGGCGTACGCGGCCTCCTGGCGCTGCAGCACCTGCGGCGTGATGGGCACGAGGGTAATGTTCATCCCCTGCTTCTGCGCCTCGCGCTGGACATCGGAATCCGTCATGTACTGA
This sequence comes from Pseudomonas multiresinivorans, assembly GCF_012971725.1. NCBI lineage: Bacteria > Pseudomonadati > Pseudomonadota > Gammaproteobacteria > Pseudomonadales > Pseudomonadaceae > Pseudomonas > Pseudomonas multiresinivorans. The sequence goes on along the minus strand of NZ_CP048833.1, from coordinate 950,256 downwards.
CCGGGAGAGAACACGCAGCCTTGTAGCGCCAGACTGCCGACTACAAAGCTGAAAGCGAGCAGGTTTTTCATGGCAATCCTTCCTTGAAACGAGTGTGAAAACTCAGTAGGCGTTGCGGTGTACGAAACCCTTGAACAGGGTCAGCAGGACGATCTTCAGGTCCCACCAGACGGACCAGTTCTCGATGTAGTCCAGATCGAACTCGATGCGTTTCTGCATCTTCTCCAGGGTGTCGGTTTCGCCGCGCCAGCCGTTCACCTGGGCCCAGCCGGTGATGCCCGGCTTGACCTTGTGACGCAGCATGTAGCGGCTGACCTGACGCCGGTATTGCTCGTTGTGCGCCACGGCGTGGGGGCGTGGGCCGACCACGGACATGTCGCCGAGCAAGACGTTGAAGAATTGTGGCAGCTCATCCAGCGAGGTGCGCCGCAGGAAGGCGCCCAGCGGGGTGATGCGGCAATCGTTGCGCGAGGCCTGGGTGACGGCGGCGCCGTCTTCCATCACCGTCATGCTGCGGAATTTCCAGACGCGGATCGGCCGGCCATCCATGCCGTAGCGGGTCTGGCGGAACAGCACCGGGCCGCGCGAGCTGAGCTTCACGGCCAGCGCGATGAAGAGCATGGGCACGGCGATCAGCAGCAGGATCAGCGAGGCCAGTACCACGTCCTCGATGCGCTTGAGCACGGCGTTGGGGCCGTCCATGGGCGTGTCGAAGATGCTGATGGTGGCCAGGCCGTTGATGCTCTCGCTGCGCGCGTGCAGCAGGTCGAACATGAACAGGTCGGGGATCAGGTAGACCGATACCGTGGTATCGGACAGCTCGCGGATCAGCTCGTTGAGCAGCGGCTCGCGGGACAGGGGCAGGGTCAGGTAGACCTTGTCGATCTGCCCCGAGCGCGCGGCTTCGATCAGCGCCAGGCGGTCACCCTTGACCGGCACCCGCTCGCCCAGCTCCATCTGCTGCGGGCGGTCGTCGTAGAAGCCGATCAGGCGCAGCCCCATCCACGGGGCATTGAGGATGGTTTCGGCGAGCCGCGCACCGACCTCGCCGGTGCCGTAGATGGCCACGTTGCGGCTGTTGAAGCCATGGCGCCGGGCGACGCGCAGCAACATGCGGATCGCCAGCCGGTAGCCGCACATGATCAGCAGCGCGGCGGCGAACCACCCCAGTCGGCGCGGTTCCTCCAGCACCACGTGGCGCAGCGAGATGTCCAGCAGCAGCACGGCGAAGAACGCCAGCGACCAGTACAGGGTGACGCTCAGCGATTCGCGCAGCAGCGACTCGCCGCGCCAGGAGCCGTAGAGCTGGTTCAGCTCGCCGAGCCAGTGGAACAGCATGACGCAGAGCAGCACCGAGACCCAGATCTGTGCGTCCAGCACGCCATTGCCGGCGCTGAGCAGTATCACCCCGGTGAGCACGATCACCAGGATGTCGCTCAGGCGATGCGCCAGCGCGATCAGTGACTGGTGCGCACGCAGAATTCCTTTTGTCTTGTTGGGCATGATGACCTCGCGATGTCCGGCATCGCTCCTTGTGCCGCTGCTTCGTTATCGCAGTCCGTTAACGGGCGCAGGGCCGGCGAACCCGCCTCGGGTTCGTCGGGTGCGAATTCACTGTCGCTTGTCCAGCAGCAACTGCTGCAGGTAGCGGCCATAGCCGGTCTTGCTCAGCCGCTCGGCCTGCAGGGCCAGGTGCGTTTCGCTGAGCCAGCCCTGCTGGAAGGCGATTTCCTCCAGGCAGGCCACCTTCAACCCCTGGCGCTGCTCGATGGTCTGCACGAAATGGCCGGCTTCCATCAGCGATTCGTGGGTGCCGGTGTCCAGCCAGGCGAACCCACGACCGAGCAGGCTCACGTGCAGTTCACCCCGCTCCAGGTAGAGGTTGTTGATGTCGGTGATTTCCAGCTCGCCACGGGCCGAAGGGCGGATCTGGCGGGCCATCTCCACCACGCGGTTGTCGTAGAAGTACAGGCCGGTGACGGCGTAGTTCGAACGCGGCACGCGCGGTTTCTCCTCGATGGAGAGCACGCGCCCCTGGTCGTCGAACTCGACCACGCCGAAGCGCGCCGGGTCCGCCACCTGGTAGCCGAACACGGTGGCGCCCTGGGTGCGCGCCGCCGCTTCACGCAGGGTTTCGGTGAAGCCCTGGCCGTAGAAGATGTTGTCGCCCAGCACCAGGCACACCGAGTCATCGCCGATGAACTCGGCGCCGATCAGGAAGGCCTGGGCCAGGCCATCCGGCGAAGGCTGCACGGCGTACTGCAGATGCACGCCGAACTGCTCACCGTCACCCAGCAGGGCGCGGAAGTTCGGCAGGTCGGTGGGCGTGCAGATCAGCAGGATGTCGTCGATGCCGGCGAGCATCAGTACCGAGAGCGGGTAGTACACCATCGGCTTGTCGTAGATCGGCAGCAGCTGCTTGGACACGCCCAGGGTGATCGGATGCAGGCGAGTGCCGGAGCCGCCGGCGAGGATGATGCCCTTCATGATCTGCCTCCTTGCTTGGCGATCTGTTTGGCGTCGAAGCGCGCCGGGTAGCCCGAGCGCTCCATCAGAAAGGTGTCGATCAGGCTCGACAGGCGCAGGGCGGAGATGTCCCAGGAGTAGCGCAGGACATTCTCCTGCCCCAGCCGGCGCAGTTCGGCGCGCAGCTGGTGGTCGAGCAGCACGCGGCGCAGGGCGGCAGCGATGCCGGGCGGGTCGAGGGGGTCGAAATACAGCACCGAGTTGCCCAGCACTTCGGGAATCGAGGCGCTGCTGGCGGCCACCACCGGGCAGCCGCAGGCCTGCGCCTCCAGCGGTGGAATGCCGAAACCTTCATACAGCGACGGAAAGGCGAAGACGGCCGCGTGGCGGTACTGCTCGATCAGCTGGTCGTCGTCCAGCCGGCCCAGCCAGCGCACGCGATCGCCCTGCCCGCTCTGCTGCAACTGCGCATCGACGAAGCTGCGGTTGGCGGCGCCGACGATGCGCAACTCCACGTCCAGCTCACCCAGCAGGCGGAAGGCTTCGATCAGCCGCTGGAAGTTCTTGTGCGTGGCCGGCGAGGACACCGCCAGTACATAAGGGCGCTCGGGCATCGCCGGTTCCAGGCCGGTACAGAACTCGGCGGACACCGCGTTGGCGATCACATGGATGCTCTTGGGATCCACGCCGTAATGCGTGGCGATCTCCTGGCGGGAGAATTCGCTGACCGTGACCTGCGCCAGCGAGCGGCGCAGCAGCAGGGGAATCATCACGCGGTACAGCGCGCGGAACTTCCAGGAGAAGCTTTGCGGGTGACGAACGTAGGTGATGTCGTGGTGCGTCATCACCTGCCGCGAATACGCCAGCGGCGCCGTGCTGCACAGCGAGACCAGCAGCGGCCGACCGTGGCGCGCAAGCCATAACGGCAGGTCGACCTGTTCCCAGAGGTGGCCGCCGTTGCGCCCGATCTGCTCGACGTTCAGTTGGCGGGCGATCTCCGGGCGGAGGATTTCCCCCGGCGGCGCCACGAAGTGCAGGTCGCTGCGCAGGCGTGCCAACGACAGCGATATCTGCTCGGCGAAGCGCTGCACACCGCTCAACTGCTGGGTGAGGAAACGCGCGTTGATCACGATCATGAAGGGTTCTCCGCGAGGGGTCAGCGCAGCGAAAGTTGCGGGGCCGACGCGCTGCGCACCAGGGTGGGCGACTCGTCGATGCGGATGCTGGCCTGGCAATCGCCGCCGCCTGCGGGGCATTGCCAGGGCACCGGCCGGCCCTCGCGGCGGGCGATGCCCTCCACGGCGTCCAGGCGCCAGAGGGTGTCGCTGCTGCCGGGCTTGCTGGTGATGTTCAGGGTCTGTTCGTGGCCCAGGGTCCAGGCCACCAGGATTTCCTCGCTGGCCTTGGCGAAGCGCAGCAGGTAGACGTTCGGGTCCTGGTTCGGCACGCGGCCGACGAAGCGGTAACGGCCGATGATGTCGGCAACGCTGGCCATGGCGTGGTAGGCCGGCTTGGGTTGGCCGCTGGCGGTGAGCAGGCCGAAGTTGTGTTCCATGTCCGTGCGGTCGATGCCGTCGTCCACCAGGTCGTACCACCAGGCGCCCTTCACATTGGGCAGGCTGCGCACCAGCACATAGGCGCGGGCCAGGTACGCGGCCTGGCGCTCGCGGCTGATGCCACAATCGCCTTCGTGGGCTGGCCAGCTGAATTCGGTGAAGTACAGCGGCACCGGCTTGCCGGCGGCGTTTTCCAGCTTCTGGTTCACGCCCTGGAACCAGTTGAGCCAGGCCTCGGGCGTGGACATCTCGCCCTCGCAATACACCGACGGGTGCAGCGAGATGCCGTCGGCCACATCGAGCACGCCACCACCGGCGATGCGTTCGGCGAAGCCCTGGCGGATGCCCTTGAGGGTGACGGCGCCGGCGAGCACCTTGGCCTGCGGGTCTTCCTCGCGGATCACCTTGGCGGCGGCGCGCACCAGGGTCAGGTAGTCGTCGCTGAAGTCCTTGTCAGTGGCGTTTTCCGAGTCCCACTCGTTCCACACTTCGTAGAAGGCGACCTGCCCCTTGAAGCTGCGGACCACGTAGCGCACGTAGCGCAGGTAGCCCTCGCGGGAGGCGTCGTCGCGCGGCTTGGCATTGCCGTAGAACTGGTTCTCGTTGCCCAGGATCAGCAGCGTGCTGATGCCCAGGTTGCGTGTGCTGCGCAGCTGCGCGCGCCACGCGGCATCGATGGCCAGCTTGCCGCGCTCGCGCTCGACGCTGGACCAGTAGGCGTCGTCGCGGAACGAGGTGATACCGGCCTCGCGCCCCAGACGATTGATGCCGTCGCGGTTGCCGGCGCGGATGTTCTGATGGGTGCTGGCGCCGACGATGAATTCCGCTGCACCGGGGTTTTCTACCGGCGCCTGGTTGGCCAGGGTGCGCGGCGATTGCAGCAGGCCACCAATCAGCAGCGCGCAGGCCAGCAGGCTGAGCATGCCGCCCTGCAGACGCAGGGTGCGCGGCGCCGGTTGCGGCGCGGCCTCGCCCGGCAGGCGCAGGGCGCGACCGATGGCCAGGCCGAGGAACAGGCTGGGTATGGGCGATTCGAGTACATCGCTGGTCCAGCCGATCAGCAGGATGCAATAGGCGATCCCCAGCAGCGCCCGGGCTTCCTGGCCGGGCTGGCGCTGCAGGCGCATCAGCATCGGCACCCCGAGCAGGTAGAGGGCGACGCCGGCCACGCCGAACAGGCACCAGAGGTAGAGCAGCGAGTTGTCGGCCACCGCCAACTGCTCGACACCGAAGATCGGGAAGGCGGCATAGGCGCTGCCGGTCATGCCCAGCCCGGCACCGGTGTAGATCCAGCCGTTGTAGTCCATCACCTTGATCAGGTTCGGCCAGGTGTTGACCAGGCGATCCACCATCGACCCCATCAGGTTGTCGCCAGTGGCGCTGGCCAGGTAGGGGTCGACCTGCGCATACAGGCCGTACAGCGGCAGCAGCAGCGCGCCGAGCACCACCAGCAGCGCGGCGAACAGGAACAGCAGGCGCTGGCGGGCAATGCTCATCACCATCAGGGCGAGGAAGAAGGCGCCGGCGGAGGACTTGTTGGTGGTGAGCACGATGCCCACCAGCGCCACCGCGTAGAGCAGGCCGCGCGTCAGCAAGGGCAGGCGGAACGAACCCAGGTAGAGGCTGAACACCGCCAGCATCATCGCCAGGCTGGAGGACATCCGCGAGAAGCCGGCGATGCGATCCAGGCCGTAGGCGCTCCAGGAGCGGTTGGCGCTGACCTCGACGCCGCCCATGGAGTAGGTGTAGCCCTTCCACGGCACATTGATCAGCAGGTCCAGCGCGATACCGATGAGGGAGGCGACCAGGCAGAAGACGATGATCCAGCCCACCGCCTTGCGGTGCATTTCCAGGTAGGGGCCGCAGAGCAGGCCGAACAGCAGCGGCGCGTAGATGAACACGGCGAAGAAGCCGCTCTTGAACTCGGCGCCATGCAGCCTCCCGAGCAGCAGCGAAGCCGCGGCGAGGATCAGCAACAGCCACAGCCCGCGCTGCTGCGGGCGGGTGATCAGCTCCCAGGCCACGGCGATGATGCAGGCCACCTTGGGCAGATAGACGATCGCCGACAGCCCGGCCTGGTCGGTGTAGAAGCGCAGCGCGCCGTTGAAGGTCTCCACCAGCAGCAACGCCACCAGCACCCCGAGCGCCAGCAACGAGCGGTCGAAGGTCACGCGACGGTCGAGCTCAAAGCGTGGATACGGGGATTGCAGTTCCATGCTGGACTCCGCGGGTAAGCAGGGTGTGGCGCAGGATGGTTTCGTACTCGTCGAGCATCCGCTCCAGGCTGAGCATCGGCGCCACATATTCATGGGCTCGCGAGGCGAGGCGCTGGCGGAGCGCCGGGTCCCGGGCCAGGCGCAGGATGGCGTCACCGAGCGAGTCGGGTTGCTCGGGCGAGCAGAGCAGGCCGTTGATCTCGTCCTGGACGACTTCCACCAGCCCGCCCATGCGCGAGGCGATCACCGGCAGGTGGTGCGCACAGGCCTCCAGCGCCACCAGACCGAAGGACTCCGGCGACAGGCTGGGGACCACGGCGACATCGATCTCGGCAAAGAACTCGGACGCCTTGCGGTAGCCGACGAAGTGCACGCGCTGCGGGTCGGCGGCGGACTTCAGCTGGTTCACGTAGGCCGCGTCGCCGCGTCCGGCGATCAGCAGCGAGGCATCGTCGCCGCGCGCCTGGAACTGCTCGATCAACCACTCCACGCCCTTGTTCGGCGTCAGTGCGCCGATGAAGCCGAAGCGCAACGGGCGGCGCCCGGAAGCCGGCGGTGCGACCGGCACCTCTGCCATCGGCGAGCCGTTGTAGACCACGTGGGTCTGGCTGCCGGAGAAGTAACCGGCGTCGAGCAGCGTATTGAGCTGGTAGCGACTGACACCGACCACCGCGTCGACATCGCTCGAAGCCGCAGCATGGGAGCGTCGCAACAACGCGCAGGGTGCGCATTGCTGCTCGCAATGGCGGCCCTTGTTGAAGCGCACACCGCGCGGGCAGGTCAGGTACTGGTCGTGCAGGACCTGCACGATGGGCAGGCCGGCGGCATGGATCGCATCCCAGGCGGAGATCGACCAGCCCGACAGGTTGTGGCAGATCACCACGTCCGGCTCGACCTCTTCGAGCACCTTCGCCAGCAGACGGCGCATGCCGCGGTTGTAGCGGTCCAGCCCGTGCCAGGCGAGGCGTTTCAGGGCGCCGTGGCTCTTGTCGTCGAAGGGCCAGTAAAGGTTGCGCAGGCCGGCGCGCAGCACCGGCACGCCGTTCAGCGTCTCGCGCTGCAGGCCGGCGTCCGGCCCGGTGCAGAGTACCTGTACCTCATGGCCGCGCGCGCGCAGGCCCTCGGCCATGTGCTGCAGCATGACCTCCGCCCCGCCGCCGATATGCGGGGCGTAGAGGGTGTTGAGCAGCAGCAGTCTCATAGCGGGTAGGCCCGGTTCATGCCGAGCGCGCCGGCTTCGCCATCGCGGATCGCCTGCAGCAGCAGGGCCAGGCGGCTTTCGCGCTGGTGGCGACGGGCGAAGAAGTGCAGCAGGCGGATGAACACCCAGCGGTTGAAACGGTACATCAGCGGCGAGGTCACCCACAGGTTCTTGTCGAACCACGCCTGGTTGCGCGCGGCGTAGTAGGCGCGCAGGTCGGAGCTGCCCAGCAGGTAGGTCTCGTAGATGTTCGAGGTGCGCGCCTTGATGTTCCAGGAGTTCTCCAGGTCGTCCAGGCCCGCCTCGGGCACCAGGTAGAGGTGGCCACCCAGGTTGCCGATACGGAAGGTGTATTCGGTGTCGTCGGCGTAGAGCACCAGGTCGCGGCGCGGCAGGCCGATGCGGCGGAACAGGTCGGCATGCCCGAGCAGGCCGCCGTAGTAGGCGAACGGCAGCTCCAGCAGCGGCTGCGCCGGGCGCGGCTTCGGCTTGCCCCAGGGCGTGCGGCGCCAGAGCTTGTAGGGCAGCTGGCGAACGTGGAAACCGAAGTAGCTGGAGCGCGGCGGCGTGATGAAACGGGTCGGCACGCCGGAAGCGACGTCGGCCTGGTGGGTCGGGCGGAAGCCCAGCACGGCCGTGTTGTCGGTGCCATGGCGCAGCGCGCAATCGATCAGGCGCTGCTTGAGCAGCGGGAACGAGCCCGGCGTCGGCGCGTTGTCATCATCCATCAGCCAGATGAAATCGCAGCCGCTCTTCAGCGCGGCCTCGATGCCGACGGCATAGCCATTGGCCGAGCCGGTGTTGCTGTCCAGCTCGATCACCTGCACGCGGTTGGGCCAGAGCATGAACAACTGGTCCAGCTCAGCCACCGAGGCATTGCTGACGACGATGGCGCGGGTGATGTCCTTCTCGCGGAAGGCGCGGGCCAGCAGCTCTTCCAGATACTCCAGGCGATCGCCATAGGTCAGCGTCACCAGCACGGTCGATCCATTCATTTCGCCACTCCTCCTTGCAGGTGTGCCCATCAGGCGCGCCAACCGTCGTTTCCGCTCGCTGCCGAAAGCTGGCTGAGCGGGACCCGGATGCGTTGTTCGCGTTGCAGCAGGTTGAGCAGGATCAGCCCGCGCTCGGTGCCGTCGTCGCAGAGGAAGATCGCGTCCACTTCGCAATCGCCCGCGCACTTCACGCGCACCATCTGCCCTTCGTGGAAGCCGCTGGAGCGGCGCTCCGGCATGGCGGCCAGGCGCTGGCGGATGCCTTCCACCAGGTCGTCGGCCACTGCCAGCGGCTGCGCGCCAAAGCTGACGAGGCGCGCCACTCCCCGAGTCGAGCGGATCGGGAACCAGTTGTCGTGCTGCTGATCGAGGCGGATGAACAGGTAGCCGGGGAACAGCGGTTGCGCCCGGCCGCCCTGCCCCACCACCGGTCGGTAGCAGGAGAAGCCCTGGCGACCGAGGTTCTCTTCGGCACGCAGCTCCTGGTGCGGCTTGGTCTGGATCAGGTACCAGCGGTATTGCGCGGCTTCCAGGTCCACGCCAATCACAGCATTCATGACTCGTACTCCCCGAGGATGTCGGACGACGGAGCAGGTCGCTCCACGGTGTAGCGGCCCAGCAGGCGCTGCAGTTCGTCTGGCGGGTTGAACATCAGCACGTCGATGATCGACAGGCTGGGGACGAAATCCGGGCTGAACTGCGGGTAGCTCACCGGCTCCATGCGCAGGAACTGCAACTCCAGGCCGTGGGCGTTGAACACGTCCGGCGAGTACAGGTGACGGCCGCCTTCGGGATTGAGGTAGACGTCGCCACCGGTCTGCTTCACCGCTTCGATCAGGCGCTGGTCGCGGCCGATGTCGTCGGCCAGGTCCAGCTCGGAGACACGCGTCATCGGCGTGTCGATCTGCATGTACTGGCAGATGCGGCGGATCGAGTGCTCGGCGAAGTGCGACAGGTTGCGCTCGGGGTGTTCGAGGATTTCCTCCAGCAGCGGCATCACCTGCTCGTAGCACGGCGCACGGTGGTAGGCATGGCGGATCGTGTGCAGCAACCGCTGGTTGGTCAGCCGCATCTCGTCACTCAGGCGTCGTTCGTTGATCGCCTGGGTCTGCGAGCCCTGTTCCAGGGGAAAACTGAACTGCCAGATCTTGCCGCCGACCAGCACCCGATTGCGGTTGATCCAGCCGCGCCGGGTGTACTGCAGGCTGTCGCCGAGAATGAACAGACTGCTCGCGGCGATCAGCTGGAAGTATCCCAGGTAGGGGAACAGGTACGGCTGCATCAGGCTGACGATATGGACCATGTCGGTACTCCTTCCCTGCCTGCGGCTTCAGTCCTTGGCGTCGTAGCGATAGGCGTAGGCACCGTAGTCGTAGGCTGCGGTGGAGGCCTTGCGCTTCACGCCATTGAGGATCGCGCCCTGCAGGTGGATGCCGCTCTGCCCCAGGCGGCGACGCGCGGTGTCTATCTCGCTGGCCGGGCTCTGGCCGAAGCGGGTCACCAGCAGGCAGATGCCGCACAGCCGGCCGACCAGCGCGGCGTCGGTCACCGCCAGCACCGGCGGGGTGTCGACTATCACCAGGTCGTACATCGACGAGGCATCGCGCAGCAGCTGGGCGAAGTTGTCGTGCATCAGCAGCTCGGACGGGTTCGGTGCGGCAAAGCCGCAGGAAATGAAGTCCAGCTCCGGCACCTCGGTGGGCAGGATCACTTCGCTCAGCGGGCGGTGCGCGCTCAGCGCGTCGGACAGGCCGTGGCGCGGGGTCAGGCCGAACACCCGGTGCAGGTAGCCCTTGCGCATGTCGGCATCGATCAGCAGGGTGCGCAGGCCCGATTGCGCGACGATGGCCGCCAGGTTGCTGGAGACGAACGACTTGCCGGCGCCCGGCGCGGGGCTGGTGAGCATCACGACGTTGTTGCGCGCTTCGAGCAGGGCGAAATGCAGGTTGGTGCGCAGGCTGCGGATGGCCTCGTTGGCCAGGTCGCCGGGGGTGGAGGCGGCGAGCAGCTTGGGCGTGTGGCCGAGGATGTCGCCCTTGCGTTCCTTCTCCAGGCGCTCCTGCTGCCGCGAGTAGGGAATCGCGGCGAGCACCGAGAGGCCGAGCTGTTCGATCGCCTCGGGGTTCTCCACGCCACGGTAGAAGGCCTGGCGCAGGAACAGGATGCCCAGGGCGACGCAGAAGCCGAGCAGGGTGGCGAGCAGCACGATGACCTTGCGCATCGGCTTGGCCGGCTGCTCGACGTTGGCCTGGGCGGTGTCGATCACCCGCACGTTGCCGATGGTGCCGGCGCGGATGATGTCCTGCTCCTGGGCCTTGTTCAGCAGGTTGGTGTAGGTCTGCCGGGTGACCTGCATGTCACGGGACAGGCGCAGCAGTTCCTGCTGGGTAGCCGGCAGGCTCTGGATGCGTTTCTGCAGCTGGGCCTTGCGGTCCTCCAGGCTGCCCATCTGCTTGTTCAGCGCCTGGTACAGCGGGTGGGTCGGGGTGTACAGGCGGTCGTACTCGGCGCGCTTGAGCTTGAGCTCGGAAAGCTGGTTGTCGATGCCCACCACCTGGTCCAGCACACCGCGGGTCTCGACGCTGATGTCGGCCGACTTGGCGGTGGTCTGGTAGGCGTTATAGGCAGCCTCGGCCTTCTCCAGGTCCAGGCGCACCACCGGCAGTTGCGAGCGCAGGAACTGCAGGCGCTGGGAGGCTTCGGCGGAGCTGCGTTCGACGTTCTGCAGCACGTAGAGCTGGCTGATCTTGTCGAGGATGCGGTCGGCCTGCAGCGGGTTGGGGTCTTCCAGGGTCATGTAGATGATCCCCGAATCCTTGCCGGCCTCGGCCACCTTGAGCAGCTTCTGGTAGTTCAGGGTGGTGGTCAGCAGGCGGTTCTTCGCCACGATGAACTCGGTACCGGGGCGCGCCACCAGCTCGTCCACCTCAATGCTGAAGCCTTTCTCCAGCACCGGTTTCTTCAGCTCGCCGCGCAGCAGCAGCTGGCCATCGGCGTTGAGCAGGTGATAGGCGTCGCCGCCGTCGGCCACCAGGGTCAGCGGCTCACCCAGGTATTCCTCCGGCACGTCGAGGGAGAACACCTTGATCTGCTCGCCACCCCAACCGTAGGCGCCCATGCCCAGCCAGGGCGCAGCAAGGGGTTGGCCGGCCTCGGGCTGGTAGCGCCGCGCCAGGTAGTCACCGATCAGCGGCATGCGCTTGGGCTTGGCGACGATGTCCAGCTTCAGCAGTTCGACCGCCTTGCCGAGCACCGCACGGGATTTCAGCAGCTCGATCTCGGTGGATGCGATCGACACCGAGTCGGGGCGATTGATCACCTCGGGCGTGCCGTTGAGGCCGTTCTTCTTCTGCTCGATCTGGATCATCGCGCCGGAGACATAGATGGGCGTGGCGACCACTGCATAGAAGAGCCCGAGTACGGCGAACAGGCCAGTGACGGCGAGGATCATCTTCTTGTGATCGAACAGCAGGCGCAGCAGGCCGGCGACATCGATGCGGGTGTCCTGGAGCGTTTCCAGGGACGAGCGGGGCATGACACTCATGGACTTCCATCCTCCATTGAGGTAGCGCGGCTCAGCGCGCCTGAATCGGGTTCAGCCGCTTGAGCAGGTTGACGCCGTGGTTGCCGATCAACATCAGGAACGCCTGTACCTTGCGCATGGGCGAAATGGCAGCCATGGACATCCGGCAGACCTGCATCAGGAAATACTCGTTGAGCTCCTGGTTCCCCAGGCGCTGGTAGTAGCGCGACAGGCAGTAGTAGGTGTGCAGGGTCATGTGCTGCTGCACGCGGTCGGCCTGCATGGAGAAGATCCCGCCCTTGTGCACGCGGTAGGCGGCGGGACGGATTTCCTCGATGAAGCGGCCCTTGCCGTAGGCACCCAGCAGCGACCACCAGCAGAGGTCGACCATGCGCGTGGTGAGCAGCTCCTCGGGCATTTCGGTGAGCACGTTGCGGAACACCGTGGTCAGCGTGGAGATCGCCCGCGCCTGCTGCAGCTCCACGCGGCTGGCGTCGCGGCGGAACTTGCCGGTGAGCTGCATCGGCTTGATCACGCCGTCCTCGTTGAAGGTGTAGGCGTCGTGGTAGGTGATGACGTAGTCGGGATTCTTCTCGAGGAAATCGACCTGGATCTGCAGCTTGCGCGGGTCGGTCCAGAAGTCGTCGCCCTCGCAGTAGGCGATGTAGCGGCCGCGCGCCTTGCGGAAGACCGGCAGGCCGTGGGACAAGCCCTTGGAGTACTGGTTTTCCTTGTGGAAGATCGGCTTGATGATGTGCGGATAGCGCGCCGCGTAGTCGGCGATCACTTCGCTGGTGCCGTCGGTGGAGGCGTCATCGTTGATCAGCACTTCGATGCGGAAGTCGGTGACCTGCTCCAGGAAGCTGTCCAGCGTGCGGCCGATGTAGTTGACCTGGTTGTAGGCCAGGCAAACGACGCTCAAGAGAGGCTTCGGGTCTTCCGGCCAGTTGGAGAGGATCTGCAGCTCGGAGCGGATATCCATGTCTAGACACTCGGCTTGTGGGACGGTTTGAACAGGCGCAGCAGAGCCGGGGCAGAGCCCGCGCCGACGAGGAACAGGGTGATCAGGCCGCACGCGGCGAGCGCCGCCAGCAGCCACAGGCGCTCGCCCGAGCGGGCCAGCAGTGTGTAGAAGGGCTCGCTGAGCAGCAGGCCGGCGGCGCTGAGCGCGGCGATCTGCAGGGTGTCGCGCAGCCAGGTGCCGTGCAGCTCCGGAGCGAAGGTGCGGTGCACGATCAGCGGCCAGATCAGGAAGGACACCAGGCGCAGGCCGAACCAGCACAGCGCCACGCCAACGACGCCGTACAGGTAGGCGCTGGCGATCACCAGCGGCACGCTCACCAGGGTGGAAACGACGCTGTACCAGACGTGCATGCGCAGCTGGCCATGGGCGTACTGCAGGTAGAACTGGAAGCTGGCAACTGCCAGCAGGCCGGAGCCCAGCACGTACCAGACGAGGATCGGCCGGCACCAACTGGCGGCCACGGCATCGCCGCTCCAGGCCAGAACCAGGTCATGACCATGAGCGGCGATCACCGCGACCATCGGGAACAGCAGCACACAGACAAAGCGGTTCGCCTTGAGATAGAGCTGCTGCATGTCGTCGTGGCGTCCTTCGGCGACCAGCATGGTCATTCGCGGCAGCAGCGACTGCGCCAGCGGGTTGACCAGGCTGAGAATGCCGCCGGAAATCAGCGCCACCAGGGAGAAATAACCGTACTGCTGCAGGGGCAGCAGGTTCGACAGCAGGACCTTGTCCAGCTGGGTGAGGACGATCCACAGGCAGGAGGTGAGCGACATGCCCAGGGCGAAGGGCAGCACCGGGCGCACCGTGTCCCAGCAGAAGCGGGTCAGCAGGCGCACGTCCATCCATAGGTAGGCCTTGCCACCCAGCAGCAGCGCCTCGATCAGCGATACCGCGACCTGGAACTGGAAGAACACCAGCGGGTCCTGGCTGATGTGCGCCACCAACAGCAGGCCGCCGAAGTAACGCAGGGTGGTGATGAACACGTTCACGCCATTGATATACGCGTGCAGTTCCTGGCCCTGCAGTGCACTGCGGTAAAGCGTGGCGTACAGACGCAGGGCGACCAGCAGCCCCATCAGGCTGATGCACTGCGCCACCAGTCCCGGCGACAACTGCTGCACGTTCAGCCACTGCCCGGCGATCCAGCCGCTGCCGCCGAACACCGCCAGGGTGCTGGCGGCCGTCAGCGGCAGCAGGATCAGCTCGAACGAACGCAGCAGGCGTGCCTGGTCCTGGCCTTCGCCGTTCACACCACGGCCGTGGGCCACCTGACGTACCAGCGCCGGCGACAGGCCGACATCGAGCAGCAGCAACCAGGTCTGCAACACCGCGAAGAAGCCGATCAGGCCGTAGGCCTCGGCGCCCAGGTGGCCGAGGTAGAACGGCTGGATCAGGATGCCGATGACGATGGCGTACGCCTGCCCTGCATAGTTGAGCAGGGTGTTGCGGACCATCGACAGCGAGCGTGCGGTGCGCATGATCGTCCCCTTACACCGCGACCGCGACGCGGCCGCTTTCCAGCAGCAGCACTTCGATCACGGCGCGCTGGATTTCCTGCGGCAGGCCCGGGTACAGGGGCAGGCAGAGGATGCGCTGGCTCAGTTCGCGGGACTGCACCTGCGGCACCTGCGGGGCGAGGTAATCGAGGGTGTCCAGCGACGGGTAGAAGTAGCGCCGCGGGTTGACTCCGATCTCGTTCAGCGCAGTACGCACGCGCAGCACCTGGGCTTCGTCGCGCAGCCCGATGGGGTAGTAGCTGTTGTTCAGCCGCGCGTAGCTCTCGCTGGCCTGCAGGTCGTAGTAGCCGCTGAGCGACGCAGTGTAGCGGGCGGCAATTTCCTCGCGCTGGGCGAGGATGTCGTCGATCTCGTCGAGCACGCACAGGCCCATGGCCGCGGAGAACTCGTTGAGCTTGGCGTTGATCCCCAGGCCGACGATCTGGTCGACGCCGGCAATGCCGAAGTTGCACATCAGGCGGATCTGCTTCGCCAACTCGTCATCGGAGGTGACGATGGCGCCGCCCTCGATGGTGTGGAACAGCTTGGTGGCGTGGAAGCTCAGGGTGGTCGCATCGCCCCAGGCCAGGACCGAGCGGTCGCGGTAGCGCGAACCGAAGGCATGGGCACCGTCGTAGATCACCTTCAACCGGTTGCGCTGGGCCACCGCCTGAATCTCCTCCACCGCACAGGGATTACCGAACACGTGGGTGGCGACGATCGCGGTGGTATCCGGCGCAAGGCTGGCTTCGATGCGGGCAGGGTCGAGGTTCCAGGTCCGCGCGTCGATGTCGGCGAAGCGCGGGCGGATGCTCTCCCACTGCAGCGTGCTGCTGGTGGCAACGAAGCTGAAGGGGGTGGTGACGGCACTGCCGGTCACGCCCAGGGCGCGGTAGGCCACCTGCAGGGCGATGGTGCCGTTATTGGTGAGAATCACATGGCGAACGCCGAAGTAGTCCTGCAGGCGCTCTTCCAACTCCGTGACGAAGGGGCCGTGGTTGGTGATCCAGCCGGAGGCGTAGATCTGTTCCACATAGGCCTTGAACTTGTCTAGGTTGCCCAGGTAGGTCTTGGTCACATTGATCACGGTCGCATCCCTCTGTTGGATGGAAAATCCGTTAGCTCGTCGCTGGCGTACGCGCCGCTCAGCCCAGCGCCGACAACGCGAAAGGCGCGTCGTCGATGCCGCTTTCCATGGGTTGCGCGGCTGGCGTCGCGCGGTTGGCCAGGTGCTCCTGCAGGGCCTCGATGACCCGACCGCTGGCGTCGTGGTGGAACTGCCAGACGCCATAGATGCGACTGTCGAAGGAACGCTCGCTGCCCAGCATCGGATTGGCCGCGAGGCCCGAGCCGAGGCCGAAGCTGTAGAGGCCGGGGATCGGCCGGCCATTGAGGTCACGCAGGCAGCCGGCAGCGTCCGAGTCCAGCCCACCCTTGCTCTCGCGCACCTGCAGCGGCTCGCCGTTGGCGCGGCGCAGCGCCGGCAGGCAGGGCTGGTAGCCGATGGCCTGGACGATCACGCCGTCCTCGCTGCAGACCTGAGCCAGACGCTCGCGCACGGCGGGCGAACGGTCTTCCAGACAGAGAAGTTCGACCTTCACCCGCGTACCGCTGACGATCCCGTTGGCCAGCACGTCGGTGCCGACCTGGTGGGCGCGGTAGCGCAGGCCGCCGGAACGGTTGACCCGGCCGGAGACTGGGCAGACATCCATGCCTTCGTCGACCACGTAGCCAGCGGCGCGGGCTTCCTCGACGCTCTCGAAGAACAGCCGGATCGGCGCGCGGTGCAGCAGGGTGATCTGCTCGAGTCCCAGGCAGTCCAGCGCGCAGGCGAGGTTGTCGAGGATCGAGAAGGCACTGTGGGAACCGCCGACCACGGTAAAGCGGGTGCCCGGGGTGACCCGGTCGCCGAACAGTTCCACCAGCTCGGCGGGGTTCAGGCTGAGCAGCGCGTCGGAGGAGTAAACCGTCGGGCCGTCGTGGGACAGATGCAGGTCCTGCTCCGCCAGGCTCCAGTTCAGGTACTCGCGGTTCTGCCGCCCGCCGAGGTTCATCACCAGTGTGCCGGCGCCGATCTGCACGCCATGGGAGCCACTGCGCAGCGCCAGCTGGAAGCTGCCGTCGTCCTGCGCGGTGATCTTCTCGATGCGGGTACCCAGTGCCACTTCGACGCCCAGGTGCTCGGTGACGTAGCGCATGAATAGGGTCGAGGCATGGGCCAGCAGCTCGCCCACCTGTGTGAGCATCGGCGCACCATGGGGGTCGTTCTGCAGCGCGCGGAACGCCGGCGAATGCGCCAGCGGCGCGAAGATCGGCAGCAACGCCGGATCGCGCAGGCAGTCGAGGAACACATCGCCCACCGAGTTCGCGGTGATGTGATAGTCCCCCAGCCGGCCACGGCCGACCGCCAGTGCAGCATCCACGACCAGCAGGCCATCACGGGCGAGACTCGCCAGCGCGCCGGTCTTGTAGGCGTTGAAGAGGAAACCCATGCCTGCCGGGCCGGCGCCGCCGACCACACAGGCATAGTTGGAAAGAAGCGATTGCTCGGCCATCAGCCTTGACTCCCAGCGCGACGAGGCGCGCGGCTTTCGTGATACCGGCACTGTCGGCCGGCAGGGTGGCAGCGCTCGCGCCGGAATTCCGTCACTCGCGGCGCAGCCGCAGGCACGCGCACCCTCTTCGAGAAGGCGGCGGGAGAGTCTTCGGAATTGATGGCGGATGCCGGCGAGGTAACTTCGGGGATAAATGGAGGTGAGTGTTTCGGCAATGAAACAGGCACTGAAGGATGCAGGAAAAGTTTCGACGAAAGTTCAGCATCGTTACACCTTGGATACATGGCATAACTCATCGCTAAATTAACTAAGCGGGCGAAAGCATATTGCTCATGAGCACCGCAAAGTTTGACGCCAGACTTTCGCAGCCCCGTGAAAGAAAAACTTTCCGAGTGCAACGGGCTGTTCTTTCTGCCTGCTTCGAGGGAACGCAAAGTTCCGTCGTTATCCATTCTTCGAGCGGCCATCGTCACTGACTCCAATCCAGGAGAAGCTCTGTACCGGGCCTTTCACAAAATTCGAAGACAAGGCTACCGCCCGAGTTCGAATGACCCGATTCAAACAACGACAATCAACTGTTCGTCCCTGGAGTGGCCGCTAGTTTTCGCTGGGCAAAGCTACCGCCCTTCGGCCTGTTCCGAAAATCTGGAAAAACAACAGCAAAAAACTATCGCGCTTCCGCAGCGAAGAAGGCTGACGAAAGTGTTCAGGCAGCGATAGGAAAATGACAGGAAGAAGAGGGGGGCAGAATCTTCCTTGACCTTACTGCTCTTGCGACTACTCCCTGAGGTGTCTCATCCGGACACCACACGATATTGCTATGTGGATAGTAATAGAGGGGGGGACAAAGGCATGTCAACGTAGGAAGCACTCCCACGCCGGGAATCCGACAGAAGGCAAATCAGTCTTTGTAACTTATTGATTTATAAGGCGCCATAAACCCGACACAGGCGTTTTGACAGCATAAACGTACACCTTCGTATCTGCGTTAAAAGTATTAGTCGGAAAGTATTAATGTATCCGCCGTGGACATGGCGGATGTGTTTCATCCCTGAACAATGCGGTCCTTGCCGGTGCGTTTTGCCTGATACAGCGCCGCGTCGGAACGGCTGTAGAGTGCGGAAAGATTCTGGTCATCGGGCTGCAGCAGGGTGAGCCCCTGGCTGATGGTCACGCTGAAGAAATGCTCGGCCTCATTGAAGCGCAGACGCTGCACTTCCCGCTGCAGGCGCTCGCCGATCTGCCGCGCCATGTTCTCGTCGCAGCCGGGCAGCAGCACGGCGAACTCCTCGCCACCGATACGGCCGAACAGGTCGCCGCGGCGCAATGCGCCAGCGCCGCTTTGGGCGATGCGTTGCAGCACCACGTCGCCGACCTGGTGGCCGTAGACGTCGTTGATCTTCTTGAAGTCGTCCACGTCCAGCAGCAGGAAGGCCAGCGGCGTGGAGGTCGCCTTGCAGTCGCGGAAGGCCTGCTCGGCGCTGTCGAAGAAGTAGCGGCGGTTGCTGCTCTGGGTCAGCACGTCGGTGGTGGCCAGGCGGTGCAGCTCGGTTTCCAGGTGCTTCTTGTCGGTGATGTCCTCGGCAATGCCGACGATCATCAGCGGCAGGCCGGCATCGCTGTGCTGGCTGACAAAGCATTTGTCGCTGAGCCAGCGCACCTCGCCGTCGGCCCGCAGGATGCGGTACTCGCGCTGCTCGATGGCGCCGCGCTCGAGTACTTCCTGCAAGGTGCTCTGGGCGTAGTCCAGATCATCGGGATAGATGCAGTTGCGCCACTCGTTGTAATCCGCCAGCAGCAGCGCCGCGGAGCGACCGAAGATGCGCTCGTACGCCGGGCTGACATAGACCATGCGCTGGGCCTGCCAGTCGAAGGCCCAGAGCACCGAGTTCACACTGGCCAGCAGTGCGCTGAAAAGCTGTTCGCGCTCCTTCAGGCGCGTCACCTCGGCGCGACTGTGCAGCAATGCCAGCAAGGCCTCTTCCTGATCGGCCGGCAATTTATTCTCATCCATGTATCAGCGTCCTCCCGCTCATTGACCGGGGCTATGACCGCAAACTACGCCAGGCTGCTGCAAATTAAACGAAAAGCCCGCCGAACGGCGGGCTTTTCTTGAGACGCATCTCTCAACGTCCTA